>NZ_BMFV01000020.1 GCF_014639255.1 Pullulanibacillus pueri | reverse complement strand
AAAACTAAATAAATTATAACAATAGTCCATACCTAAACTATAGGTGTGGACTATTTTACGCTTACGGCGAATTGAGCGTTCTACCCGAATAGCAGTGGTATTATACTTTTCTGCGATTTGTGGATATATGCCTTTCGTTATACTCGATAAAGTAGAGAAATCTTGGCAAACTATTGTAATGGCATCTGTTAGATAGCGATGTCCTTTGATATGCGCGGGCACACCAATTTCAAGAAGGAGTTTCGATATTTCCAAATCTAGTCTATCCTTTGAAAAACCTCTTTTTTCGTGACTTGCCTTCTCCTTAACATTTGCTGTTGCTTCACCATTATTTAAGCCCTCAAAATAGGCAACTTCCGCAAGATGATAAAGGAGTTCATGCATATAATCCTTATCATTATAATCTATCGCCTTCTGCAAACGTTTGACAGTTTTCTGTACTGTCTCTCTCGTTGCTTTATTAAGCTCCATTTTATGACCTCTTTTTTGTTGAGATAATAGTTTTAGTGATTGACGTTTTCTTTTATGAAAGTCCTCTTTAAAGAACACACAAGAAACCCAATAAATAAAAGCTTATGATTCACTTAATAAATTCAGGGGAGTTAATGATAAAGAAACCTAAAATAGTCGATAGCAGAGAAAAGAAAGTAGAGACTATAATCATTTCGCTCAAAGAAATGAATTATCTTGGCTTTATCCGATTTAACCATCTTTCAGTTTAAAATAAAACAAATATCCTAAAAAAGTACCCAATGTATTCAAAATCACATCATCAATATCTGTGCACCGGTTAGGCATGAACAACTGAGTGATCTCAATCATCATTGATAATAGGCAACCTATACCTACTATCCTCCACTTATTCTGATTGGGTAATCTCATTGATAGGGTAAAGCCAAAAGGGATAAACAACATGACATTTCCTATATTATTAATGATGAAAGAAGAGAAAGACGCAAAGTGGAACATAGCCAGTGGATTCAGGTTAAGGTGCCCCTTTTCCACGCCAATCCCTAAGGAGCTATGCGGTAGAAAAGTAAAAAATAAAATAAATAAGATGGATAATACCAACAATGCATTTTTGCGATTTGTCACTATGTGCCTCAAAGGATCAATCTCCTAGTTCTTTAAGAATATATTCAACAATAGCATGAATCTGATCACCCTTATCAACGGATTCATCAATCTGACTGTTCAACGTAGCCAGAAGTTTTTCATCGAACTGCAAATCCATCACTTCTTCCCAGTCAATGAGGTAACAGCGATTCCGATCTTGCAGATATTGAATAGTATTCTCGTCTTCATTCATTCCTCGGCGGTGAACGATAATCAGTGGTTTATCTGATTGTAATGCCTCACTGATTGTTCCCCATCCTGGCTTGGAAATAATGATATCAGCCGCAGCTATGAAGTTCTGTGATTCGGTATATTCAGTGGGTATTTTATATATGTTCTCTCCATCAACATTCGTATTGCTTGATACGATAAACACACAATGATCATTTTTCCAAAGGCTATAATGATCCAAACTCTCTACATCGATTTTCATCCCAAGACCAAAATAAACGATAATCTTATCTTCTTCAGGATTAACTGCATCTCTCATTCTCTTAACTTCCTCACTGTCAGCTTTACGAGAATAAAAGCCAAACGATCGATTACCTTCCTCAGTCCATACTGGTTCAGCTCCACCTGCCAATTCAAGAAAATGATCCATATCCTGATAAGCAGTAAATAAGGGGTCTAATTCTTCTTCCGTTAACCAATCTTTATAAGCTGTATACCAAGTGAAATTTGATATTCCTATGGTTGGTATTTCTAATAATTTAGCAGCTGTAAACGGAAAAGGCGGGACGTCACCAATCACCAAATCAACAGATTGTTCCATCAAAAAGTGCTTTTCACTCTCAATATAATACCTTGCTCCATCAAGAAAACCATAGTAAACCCTTTTAAAACGCTCTATGTCTGGCTCTATACTATCCCTCTTAAGAATGTAGCCGATATCGTTTTGCACTTCTCTAAACTCAACTCTTCCATCCCAACTGTGCGGCAATTCTTTACATGATGCTTTAATAAATTTCATCGCAAATTTGTTACAGATAATTACTCGAATATCATCTCTAGTCTTTAATAATTCTCGTATCACAGCAATGCTCCTCGTTGCATGGCCAAATCCATAATCAGAGATATAATATGCAATAGTCTTCATTGTCATCTCTCCGTGTGTAAGAAAAAAGAGAACGCTATTGTTCTCTCCTCCTGCTATTCTATACTTTTAAGATATAACCTTAGACTTTGATTTATTAAATGCTTTAATAACATCTTCCCAGTCAAAGTATAAACGGATCACATCTTCATTACTTATTCCTGCACCTGTTTGTACTTCGATAAATTCAAGATCCGTAATAGCACGAATCCCATGTTTCTTGCCAGCTGGTAGATGTACAATATCTCCAGCCTTCACTCGGGTTAAGCTATCATTTAACGCAAGCTCACCTTCACCTTTAGCAATCGTCCATACTTCATCCCGTAGATTATGATAATGGTAGGTTGAATTCTTATTTTTTATAATATGAATGCGTTTAGTCACCATTTCTTCTTCATCATCATATTTGGCATAATCTAAAGTCCGTGACCAACCCCAAATCCGCTCTTCGTACATAGGTGGGTGGTCAAAGTCACTAATTAAATCCTTGATCCCTGGACTTGAGGCCTTGTCCGTTACAAGAATACCATCTGGACTGGCAGCTACGACAATATCCTTAACCCCATGAACAGTCACAGGTATATCCAACTCATTTACCAGATGTGTATTAATAGATTCATCACTAATAACACCCTTGCCAATTTGTGTGGTGGCCATTTCTTCAGTAAGTGTATTCCAGGTTCCAAGATCCTTCCAATAACCATCATAAGGAAGCGCAACAATTCTATTAGTCTTCTCGACTACTTCATAATCAAAGCTGATCTTCGGTATAGTGGAATACTGTTTCAACAACTCTTCATATTGAATGGGTAAGCCTTTTTCAACAAGTAGATTAAGAAGGTAATCGAGTTTAAAGGCAAAGACACCACAGTTCCATAAGGCATTCATCTCTATTAGACTTGCAGCCTGTTCTTCACTGGGTTTTTCGGTAAAATGACTCACCGTTATATAATTACCTTTATTATCCTTAGGTATAATATAACCATACTTGGAGGACGGATAAGTAGGTTTTACACCTATTAAACCTAAATCCGCACTTGAATCTTCGAGAACAGTTTCAATACCTTTTAAATTTTCAAAAAAATCATTATCTACATAAGGGTCAACAGGAAGAATTGTAACCATCTCATCTGGTGATACTCCCTGAATGGAATATAAATAAGAAGCGGCTAACGCAATCGCCGGAAACGTATCACGTCGTTCCGGTTCAATTACAACAGGAACATCCTCACCTATTTGGGAGTGAATCATATCTTTTTGAAGTTTGGAGGTTGCAATAATTGCCTGATCAGCTAATCCTACTGAATCAAGCTGTCCCCATACGCGTTGAACCATTGACTGCTTATCCTTATTATCATTATCTAAAACCTTTAGAAACTGTTTAGATCTAGTGTCATTGGATAAAGGCCAAAGACGTTTACCTGACCCACCTGAAAGTAAAACTAATTTCAAAACGTCCCCCTCCAACCATGTTTATAGGCTTTTTAATACTTCTCTATACTTATTAATAGACGTCTCTCTTCTTAGATGTTTTTCCAAATACTGTCTACCGTTTAAGCCAATCTGTTTTCTCTTTTCTCTATCTAATTCATAAAAATACTTTATTGTTTCCACTATATTTTCATAGTCTTGTGGTTCTACAACGTGTCCGCAACCACTCTCATCAATCAGTCTCTGCGCTTCACTACCCTGCTCTAAAACTCCAAGAATAGGTTTACCAGCTGCCATTACTCCGTAAATCTTACTTGGAACTGAAACACCCTTAATCCCTTTTTGGTTTACAACAAGGTGAAGATCGGCTACATTAAGAGAATACTTAATAAACTCTTTAGGTTGATAGGGTAAAAATAGGACATTTGAAATTTGATTTTCTGTTACATAATCTTGCATTTTTTGTTTCATAGCACCTTCGCCAATAAAAACAAAAACTATATCTGGTTGATCTATAAAGTCTTTTGTAACCTTTATTAAGTTTTCCAAATCGTAGAACAATCCAAGGTTACCTGAGTACATGACAACAAACTCCCCATTCAAATTATTCTTAAAAATGAATTCTTTAACCTACTTTTCATTTTTATCTAGTGGGACAACCTCGTCTTCATTAGTCCAATTATTAATTACTATATTTGAAGGTACTCTCTTATTATTAAAACGTTCCTTTAGCGTTTCGGACATATCATTTCCTACAACCACGACTTTATCAGCATAGCGACAATTCAATTTATCAAAGAAACGCGCTACTTTAAAAATAGCTTTATTTGTATAATCAACTGCAGCAGCCTGTTCAGGATTAAAATCTTGAATATTATATAAATGTTTAGCTCGTTTGAAGAACTTTCCAATAGTTCCAATTAACCCACCTAAAATTGGAGGTTGAGAAATCGTATAAATTACATCCAAATTTTTTTCTTTTAATAATGCAATTTGTGCATAAATAAAATAAGAAAGAATATATTTAATACGACTAACCTTCGAAGTCTTATTCACCTTAGGTAATTTTATTCGTACAACTTTTATATTTTCCAATTGATCAACTTGAAATCTTTTAGTTGATTCTTCTTTTTCACCAGCGTACCCCGGTTGTGCAGCAAAGACTGTAATGTCAAAATCATTTTGTAAATCAATACATAGTTCAGTCATTAACTGACCTGTTGAAGCCAGATCTGGGTAAAAATAATTAATTACAAAAGCAATTCTTTTTTTGTTCATATGACACCTCATACTTAAAATGAGCATAAACCTTTTTATTCACTATTTTATCTTTTGCATATCCTCTGATACCATTATTCGTACTAGGGAATCAAACTTTGTTTTAGTTGGATTCCACCCTAATTTATTTTTAGCTTTTGTCGGATCACCAAGTAATTGTTCTACTTCTGTCGGCCTAAAAAATTCAGATGAAACTTCAACTAAAACCTCACCTGTACCCTTATTTATTCCTTGCTCTTCCACACCTTCACCTTGCCACTCAATTTCAATTCCAGTATATTTAAAAGCCAATGTTGTAAATTCACGAACTGTATGCATTTCACCCGTTGCAATAACAAAATCCTCTGGTTTATCATGCTGTAAGATTAACCACATGCATTCTACATAATCTTTAGCATATCCCCAGTCTCGTTTAGCATCTAGATTACCTAGGACCAATTTGTCTTGTAAACCTTTTGCAATTCTCGCAGCAGCAAGTGTAATTTTTCTTGTTACAAAATTTTCCCCTCGGCGTTCTGATTCATGGTTAAATAAAATGCCATTAACTGCGAACATTCCATATGATTCACGATAGTTCTTAGTAATCCAGAAACCATATTGTTTTGCCACTGCATAAGGAGAGCGTGGATAAAAAGGAGTCTTCTCGGTTTGTGGGACTTCTTGAACTTTGCCATAGAGCTCAGATGTAGAAGCTTGATAAATTCTTGTTTTATCTTGTAACCCTAATATACGAACAGCTTCAAGAATTCTTAATGTTCCAATACCATCAACGTCAGCTGTATACTCTGGTATCTCAAAAGATACTTTCACATGAGACATCGCGGCGAGATTATAGATTTCATCTGGCTGGATTTCAGATATTAATCGGATAACATTAGATGTATCAGTGAGGTCACCATAATGAATAAAGAAATTTTCTACATTTCTTAGTTCTTCAATATATAAATGTTCAATTCTTTCTGTATTAAAGGATGAGCTTCTTCGAATAATGCCATGGACTTCGTAGCCCTTTTCAAGTAAGAATTCTGCTAAGAATGAACCATCTTGTCCTGTTACTCCCGTAATTAACGCCTTTTTCATGAATAATCCTCCGCTTACACCGTTTTGAGTTTCTCTACTTCGTTGTCTAAGAACCAGTGATATGCCTCTTTAAGCCCTTCTTCTAATGAAGTGGAAGCTGTCCAGCCTAATGATTCAAGTTTTGCCACATCGACTAATTTACGAGGTGTTCCATCTGGTTTCGAAGAATCAAATTTAATGTCACCTTTGTAACCAACGACAGTCTTAACTTTCCGTGCTAACTCACCAATCTCAATGTCTTTTCCGACACCGATATTCACTATTTCGTTACCTTCATAGTGATCCATAAGGTAAACACAAGCATCTGCTAGATCATCGGAATACAAGAATTCCCTTTTGGGTTTCCCCGTACCCCATACTTCAACAAACGGTGCATTGTTTTCTTTCGCTTCATGAAACTTACGAATCAGTGCAGGTAACACATGAGAGGTTTTTAAATCAAAATTATCTCTTGGTCCATAAAGATTGGTTGGCATAACAGAGATATATTTCGTTCCATATTGCCTGTTATAGGATTCACACATCTTAATGCCCGCAATTTTTGCAATAGCGTAAGGCTCATTGGTTGGTTCAAGTTCACCCGTTAACAAGTATTCTTCCTTCATGGGTTGTGGTGCGAGTTTTGGATAAATACATGTGCTTCCTAAGAACAGTAATTTTTTCACATCATATTTATAGGAAGCATCAATCATATTGGTTTGTATCATCAAATTATCTCTAATAAAGTCAGCAGGATATTCATTATTGGCGACAATCCCGCCCACTTTAGCTGCTGCTAAAAAGACGTATTCGATATTTTCTTGTTCGAAGAAATCCAAAACAGCGTTATAATCTCTTAAATCAAGTTCACTTGAAGTTCTGGTAACAATATTGTTGTACCCCTTCTTTTCAAGGTTCCTATAAATCGCTGAACCAACTAAACCTCTATGACCTGCAACAAATATTTTTGAAATTCTTTTCATATCCCAATATTCACCTTCCTTTAGAGTGTCAACTCAATTATTTTTACTAACTCAGATATTATCCTCATTGATTTTTAGTATATGTCTTAAATTCAAGATAAAAATTATTACTTCAGAAATAATAACAACCAATGCCATTCCAAACTCATGTAGCCAAAGTGTAAGAGGTCCTGAACTAATCATAAAAAGAATAGCAGCTATTAAATAAATTTTGTTCAAGCCTTTCGATCGATTCATTGCATACGCAATTCTAGCCATTATAGTATTCATTACACCTAAAAAGACTATTACCGAGAAAAATCTTATTAATGAAGTGATTTGCGGACTAGATGAACCATAAACAACTTTAACCAAAAAAGGAGAAAAAAAGCACAACATGACTGAAATAGTTATTGAAAAAATTAATCCAAAAACTAATAATTTTTTCCTGAATTTATTAAATTTCTCCTTTCTATTCTCATATAGATCACATAAATAGGGATAAACAGCTTGTGTTATAGGTTGTGATAATCCAAAAAATGCACTTTGAATTTTTTGACCAATTCCGTACCTTCCAGTGGATGTATTCCCAGAAATAAATCCTAAAATAACAATTGGTCCTTGATTATAAAAGTTAATCCACAAGTTGGTCATAAAAATGTACTTTCCTTTTTTTAACTCTGATATTAATCTATTAACATCTATAATAAATTCAAATTTTATGTTTAGATTTTTTTTTACAAAAAAGATAGAGAAAACACCAGGTATTACAAAATAAAGAGTTTGAAAAAAAACTGCAAGGTTAAGATCATTTTCACCATTAATGAACACAAAGATTAATATGGTTACGATAGCTTTTGCCACTATATTTATATAGGTGATATACTTCATCTTCTCCAAACCTTGATATAACCACAAAGGAAATAATGTGTTACCAAATATAATAAGATAACCAATAAGATAAGTTATCTTATTCCCATCAAAAAGGGGAAAGACTTCAACAACTAGAAAATAGATTAGCCCAACAATCACAGAAATAATAATTTTTACTGTTAAAATCACATTATAAGTTTCATTAACTTTATTATGATGAATTTTATTAATAGAAATTTCCCTTGTTCCTGAAATGTTAAATCCAAAATCAACAAATACATTTAAGAATTGCATGATAGCAACGCAAAATACTAGTATTCCATAATTCTCAACACCGAGTGATCTTACTAAAAAAGGGAAGGTGATTAGTGGGAAAATATAATTACTCCCTTGCAATATAATTAATGAAATTATATTGCTTAACAACTTATTCTGTTTGCTAAAAAATTTACTCATGAGATTTCCTTCTTCTATATAATTAACCCTTAATTGACCTAGGCATTTTTAAGAGAGATTTAAATTTAACCTTTAATTTCATAGGTAATAAAATTTTTATTAATGTTTTTAACAGTATCCTAAAACTTATACTTCCTTTAAAGAAACCATTGAAACTAAGATAAGCAGCCCTTATTTTTTTATTTTTATAAATTAGATTATCTACAATTATTAAAACAACAAAAGCCCACTTCGCCTTTTCTGAAAGCTTCTCCTCGTTGTCTCTTAACCAATTCTCAGAAACATGGCTGTTCTTATAACTATTACTAATCCTGTCATCCCTATCTCCAACGTTCCAAACCGTTAGACACTCATCATAATATAAGAACTGAGCATTATTATTCCTTAGCCTTAGGCAAAAATCCCAATCTTGATGTTTTTTTAAATTGGAATTAAAAAGGGTTGCCTTTGCTAACGAAGAAGAGATCATATATGTGCTTGTCTGTACTGTATTTTTGCCAACCAAAATATAATCCATTATGTCCTCTTTTAAACTTAATGACTTATTTTTTCTTAGTTGTGTAGAATCCCCATCCTTGACTAATAATCCGGTGAAACACATTATTTTACTAGAATCCAAATTAGAATCTAATATAAAATTTAACTGTTTCTCCAATTTATACGGAATCCATTGATCATCAGAATCTAGAAAGGTAATAAACTCTCCTTTACTTAAGGAAATTCCAATGTTTCTAGGTTTCGTTCCTTTAGTATTTTCTTTTAACTTTATATATTTAATCCTTTTATCCGTTATATTCTTTACTATACTTTCCGTATCGTCTGTAGATGCGTCATCAACGATAATTAACTCAAAATGTTTATAAGATTGATTAAGAATTGAATTTATTGTTATGCTAATATTTCTACCTCTATTAAAAGTAGGAACTACAATACTAATTAATGGTGTTTTATAAGTCATGGCAATCCCTTTTCCGATTTTTAAGAGTTTTAGTTCATTTAAACTCGTTTATTTTTTTCTCTTATAAGCCACAAAATTAATAGTGTCGGAACTAAGCTTTTTAAGATAGTTACAATTGTCCTTGAAAGGTCGTTACCAATTAATAACATTGCAAGTGGCAAAACAAATATGCTATATAATAATACCGCTGTCTTATTTTTCATTAAGAGTAATGGATGGAATGAACGATATAAAACCGCCAAAAACAATCCTAAAAAAAACATTCCAACTATTACCCCGACCACACCAAAGTTCCAATATAGCTCAACCATAAATCCAGGTGGTCTTCCTCCACCGCTATTATTACTAAAATCCTGCCCGTAAACCTCTGATCCAAAACGGAAATCTAATGATAAAGGTTTCTCTGGCCAAAGTGATCGAGGAATAGGAGAAACAATCCACTGAATAAGACTCTCGCCATACAAATAATTAACATTTTTCGGGATCTCTTCTAAAGCAACTGAAGTTTTAGCTACCCCAAAAAAATTCCCACTACCAAAAATATTCTCTGCAATTGAAGATAAAGAAACAAAATCAGTCACGTCTTCACTATTTTTGCTTGCCCTCATACCAGTCATTACCAGGATTATGATTACTACCATAATAATGGACAGTGCGACTTTCATCTTTGGCAGCCGTTTTTGTTTTGACTTTCTAGAACCCAAATAATACCATATTATAAAAATAGTTAACATAAAGTTTACTAACTGACCTCGAACACTTGTTAAAACTGGAAAAGCTAAGGTGACAATTCCAGTAAGAAACAAAAGAAAACCCCATTTTGAAAGCAACCTCTTACGCATTGATAAAAATAAAATAAGTGCTAATGCAAATGCTAAACTTCCTAAAGAAGCGAGCCACCCATTGTAGCTTAATGTTACACGGTGACCATCTTCAAATAATGCCCTTTTTTTTGAAATATCAACAAAAGAGTCTATTGATATCCCCATAGCATGAATAAATAATATTATCCCTATAAAGGCTACTATGGAAATCAACCAACTTATGAGAGAAGTACGTTTCTTATCCCATTCAAGATTATCAATGTATTTCAAATTTAATATTTTTGTACTATGACCTAAAATATATCCTAAGGACAAAGCAATTAGCCCAACTATTATCAAAAACTGACCATTGTATAATATATTTTTAGAATATCCATTGAGTAATTTACTATGAGTATAGGAACTAGTTAAATCAATATAAATTGATCTACCTGTAACCCCTATAAAAACGTTTAATATTATAAATGACAAGGGTTCAAATAACTCATATCTCGCTCCACACATATGTTTTACAACTATTACCAATCCTAAAATTAG
The DNA here is from genome assembly GCF_014639255.1 of Pullulanibacillus pueri. Classification (GTDB taxonomy): domain Bacteria; phylum Bacillota; class Bacilli; order Bacillales; family Sporolactobacillaceae; genus Pullulanibacillus; species Pullulanibacillus pueri. The sequence goes on along the minus strand of NZ_BMFV01000020.1, from coordinate 70,386 downwards.
AATGGGTATCAATCCTATTATCGAAATCAGAGGTCTTCCCCCTTTTTATAAGACTCATTTATAAATAAAATAAAAATTAGGAGTTAGTTTAAAAGTGTTTAACTAAAATTCAATTTTTAAAATTTAATTGAACCACAATTAACGAAAAAGCCAACTCTAAATTGTTGAAATTGCTTCCTTTAAAAATTTTATTTGATCTGCTTTTTCTTTTTCCAATACTCTTGCATCCAATTGAACTGGCTTGTTTTTAATCTCTGAAAGACATTCAAACCTATCAAATAATCTAGATCTTGGAGAAGGAGTAAATAACATTGCTGGTTTTCCATATGCTAGAGTAGCAACGCAAGCATGTACACGGTCAGCTAATGTTAACTGAGTATTTGCATATACTGTAAAGTAGGTAAATGGTTCATCAGAAGCAACAGCATTTTTATGCCGATATATCTTTCTTGTTATATGTGGATTAAATCGATGCTCAGGACGTATTATTTTATATCCTTCAATTTCCGTTGGGAGATTTCTAAAATCTAATTCATGACCGAAGTATGCCTGCCACTTACCTAAGTCAGAAAAAAACTTTTGTAACCTTGAGTGCTTCAGTCCCCAAGATATTCCCTTATATTCAAAAGATTTATCTGCTTTCTCAGGAATATCTTCCCTATTTCTAGAAGTGAAAATATTAGGTTCAGCCCATCTATCAAAATTTAAAGTAATATAAGGTCTCTCAGTGACTAATTCAAATGGTTTATATGCATCTGGAACAAAGAATGCACTGTCGAGGCCGTTATACGTAAACTCACATATATCTTTAAAAGCCTCATACGTTTGAGGATCCCTAGTACTTAAAATAAATGGTTTATATAATTTCAAGAACTCTCTGTTTGCCTTTTTTTCCTCATCTGTATGTTTAAACATTGCCGCACCTAAGAGAATTATCTTTGTACCTCTTTTAGTTAATTCCTTAAACGTTTCCTCCCATAACTTTCTGAAATTAATTGTTAGCATTGGACCCTGCAATACTATAAAATCCGTTTTTAAGTACTTTAAAAGACCAACATCATTCTTAGGATTACCTTTACTTTGATCATTAAAAGTTCTATAACCTGGTTGGTCCTGTATAAATTCTATTTTGTAATTTCCAAATATCTCTTCAAGAATCTTCTTACCACCAATATTAAAAAATGCATTCCCAATATTTTGTCCCCAAAAACCAGAAACCAACGCTACTGTACCCTTAGTATTCACCCTTATTCCCCCGGCTGTATCTTTTATTCTTACTACTCAAAAACACTTCTATTAAATTTTCTATATATTTATCTTGAGTATACTTCTCTAGATATAGCTTTCTACTAGTCGCTTCCATCGCTGGAATTTTCTCATTGTCATCATAAATACGTTTAATAGACTCTTCTACATTATCAACCGAACCATTTTTCATTAGAATTCCATTTCCTTTAATCAAATCGGGTATACAACCCCTATTAGTAGATATAATTGGTAAGGCTGCTGACATACCTTCTAATATAGAAAGAGGTAGCCCCTCCACTTTATAGTTACTCGGTAGTACCATTAAATCTGATTCTAATAACAAGTTATCTTTATCTTTTCCTCTTACTGTACCCAAAAATTTGATTTTATCTTCATATCCACTCTCTTTTATCAATTTGATAGAATTTTCATATTCATTTCGATCATATATTGCACCGGCTAGTTTTAGATTTATTCTATAGTTACTTTTTAACAAATTCAATGTCGCCTGTATTAAATTAAAAAATCCCTTTTCTTTAATTAAATTACTAAGATAAACTATCTTCATTTCATTATTTGATCTTTGTTTATCCTTACTAAGGATGTCCTTATCCTGAAATCTATCTTGAATACCATTTGGAACAACACGGATATCCTTAACTAGACCACAATAATTACCACTTAATTGACTGCCTAAAACAATTCCAATATCAATCTTCTTAAAAATGGTATTAACCCAAATTTTTTCAAACCCACTCATTCTCGATATTATATTACCCAAGTTATTTCCATGAAGATGGGTCACTATCTTTTTTGCCTTTTTACTAGCAAAATTAATAAAGCTCAAATCTCTTAATAAACCAAACCTACTTTGAGATAAGGAAATATAGAATATTTCATATTTCCTTTTTTTAAATTCTTTTTTGATTTTTTTCCGTACTTTGAAATCCCTCAAAACTTTTCCAAAAGTCCATTTCCCCACTTGCCCACTTCTTCTTCCCATACTTGTATTAATTGTCGTTGGTATATAATTATCATTTAATAGTTCTGATTCAACTAATGTTTGTATTGCAACGGTTTCACCTTGTATAGGTTCGGGTAATGGTCCAACTATCATTATATTATCCTTCAAATGAGCACTTCCCTAAGAATTTCATTAAGCATAATTTCACACATCAATTATTATAGTTTCTATTTAAATTTATTTTAGTTCATTATTTTACCTAAATCCCTTAAAATATCCATCCAAAAATTAAGCATCAGTCTTTAATTAAACGTAGAAGTTTATAAGATTATTAATACTCAAAATCCTAATAAGCACCTTTCTTCAGGATTACTGTCCCAATAGTTTTTAACAAAATTTTTAGATCTAAGGTAGATGATTGATTGTAAACATAATACAACTCAATATCCACTCTTTCTGGGTATCCAACATTACTTCTTCCACAAACTTGCCAATAACCAGTAATTCCAGGTTTAACCGATAAGAATGCCTCTTCTTTTCCTTTATATTCCCTCAATTCCTCCAATACTACAGGTCTTGGTCCTATTAAACTCATATCACCTTTAAGCACATTAATTAATTGAGGTAGTTCATCTAAGCTAGTACTTCTTAAAAATCTACCTATTTTCGTTATTCGCGGATCTTCATCGGGTTCTAATTTATAATTATTATCAATGTATTTCTTATATAAAACCTTGTTTTCTCTCAACTTTGTTTCCGCATTAACTACCATAGATCGAAACTTATAGATATGAAATCTCTTACCATTTTTGCCCACTCTTTTTTGTCTGAAGAATACCGGTCCTTTTTGCTCACCTTTGCTATAGAGGATCACAATGAAAATGAATAATGGAGAAGTAAAGATAAGAGTAAATAGCGCTCCAATAATATCAATTAATCTTTTTGATATAAAAAACAACTTATGACTTTTTACATGTTCATCATAACTTTGGCTATATTCATGACTAAAGGTGATCTCGACTTGTGATTTATTTAGAGGCATATTATCATTCCCCCTAAGCCAAAGTTCTTCCGACATTTGTTAATATTATTTCTTCAAGATGCTTTAATACATTATTACTGATCTCTTCATTCTTCAAAGCAAAATCAATGGTTGTTAAAATGAATCCTAATTTTTCACCCACATCATAACGGTCACCCTCAAAGTTATAAGCATAAACTCCTTGAAGTTCATTGACCTTTTGAATAGCGTCGGTTAGCTGAATTTCTCCACCTGCCCCTATTTCTTGTTTATCTAGGAACTCAAAAATCTCTGGTGTGAGTACGTAACGACCCATAATCGCAAGGTTAGATGGTGGATTTTCTTTTGGCTTTTCTACAAATTGATTGACTTTATATAATCGATCCTCATTCCCACTAGGATCAATGATCCCATAACGCGAGGTCTGATCGTAAGGCACTTCTTGAACGCCGATCACTGATGAACCTGTTTCTTCATATTGCTCCATTAATTGTCCAATACATGGATTACTTGCTTGGACGATATCATCACCTAGCAATACGGCGAAGGGCTCGTTCCCGATAAACTTCCTTGCACTCCAAACCGCATGCCCCAAACCCTTAGGTTCCTTCTGGCGAATATAGTGAATATCTACTTTCGCAGGTTCCTTTACTTTTTCTAATAGTTCAAGCTTCCCTTTACGGATCAAGTTATCTTCAAGTTCGAAAGCATTGTCGAAGTGATCTTCAATTGCCCGTTTCCCTTTACCTGTCACGATGATGATGTCTTCAATACCCGCTTCGACTGCTTCCTCGATAATGTATTGGATGGTTGGCTTATCAACAATGGGCAGCATTTCCTTGGGCATGGCTTTGGTTGCTGGAAGGAAACGCGTGCCTAATCCCGCCGCTGGTATGATCGCTTTTTTGACTTTCATTTGTTACTTCCCCCTACTGCTAATTTTTCTCTATTGGCAATGTCCGATCGGCCCATCGAATAGTACTCGATATTCGCTGTTTTTACTGCCTCTAGTGCGAAACAGTTTCGACCATCAAATACGATCGGATATTTCATCCTTTGCTCAAGTGTAGCTAAGTCTATGTTCTTAACCTTTTCCCAGTCGGTGACGATGAAGGTAGCTTCTGCATCTTGAAGTGTTTCGTCAATAGATTCAGAGTAAGTTAATCCGTCGCCAAGAATACGTCTGGCATTTTCGATCGCGATCGGATCAAACGCTGTGACGTTCGCTCCTTCTTCTAGCAATTGCTGGATTAATAGAGTCGAAGGGGCTTCGCGCATATCATCGGTATTGGGCTTAAAAGCCAATCCGAGGACAGCAATTTTCTTTCCTTTAAAGTCGCCTAATCGTTGTTTCGCCTTTTGAAAAAGATGTAAGGGCTGATTGTTATTGACTTCAATCACGGATTTTAGAAGTTTGAAATCATGTTCGTGGTTCCCTGCCAATTGAACTAAGGCATTGGTATCTTTCGGAAAACACGACCCACCGTAACCGAGTCCTGCACTTAAGAACTTAGGCCCGATACGATTATCCAACCCCATCCCTGCAGCGACAGCGTCAACATTAGCCCCTGTTTTCTCGCAAATATTGGCAATCTCATTGATAAAACTAATCTTTGTTGCGAGAAAGGCATTGGAAGCATACTTAATCATTTCTGCACTGGCAATGTCCGTTTTATAGACAGGAATACCGAACGGCTGATTAATTTCTTCTATTATATAGGCGGCCTGTTCATCATCGGTGCCGATGACGATCCGATCCCCACTAAAGGTATCTTGAATCGCTGAGCCCTCACGCAAAAACTCAGGGTTTGAAACGACAGTAACCTTTACGGGGTGAACGAGATTTACTGTGATAACCTCTTTAATATGTTGATTCGTTCCGACCGGTACGGTACTCTTTGTGACAACTACGGTATCTTGTGTGATATTTTTAGCAATATCTGTTGCTGCTGCTTCTATATAATTAAGATTGGCTGAGCCGTCATGATTCTGTGGTGTGCCCACCGCTATGTAGACAACCTCTGCCCCTGCTAGACCTGTCTGATGATTTCCTGAAAAAGAAAGGCGACTTTTTTCTATATTCTTTTTCATCAAATCTTCTAAGCCTGGTTCATAGATAATCGGATCACCTGATTGCAGGCGTTTGACTTTCTCTTGATCCACATCGATACATATGACGGTATGTCCAATGTCAGATAAACAAACCCCCGTGACAAGGCCAACATACCCCGTCCCTATAACAGCAATTTTCATAATTCTTTATCCCCCTGATAAAAATTTCTTAAGGCTCTTATCTAAAAGATTGTTGTTTTGTCATTGATTTTGATAAGACAAACCTTCGATAAAAAGTTAATTGGAGCTTAAGGTGCGAGATTCGAACACTTAAACTTAGTGTGTTCCTCAGCGCTGCTTACTCAAGATGCCTAAACTAGAGTCCAACGGGATCAGCACCTGTCCGAAGATCCACTTGGGAAAACAAAAGTTTCATTCCCAAGTTAGCTGAGGCCGCGCCCTCGGAAAGCGAACATCCCGGAGAGGAAATCAACCATTTTTATAAAGACAACAATGTTTACGAAAACAGCCTTACTTTAAAGCGAAAGTTTTTGAACTTCCCCTAAAATATCCCCAAAAACTTCTTCTCTTTGATCTGTGTCGGTATCTCTCTATTGACAACTTTATCTTCTAGTAATAACTCGGCATTTTCTTGGTACATAAAAGTGTAATCGGTCCCGAATAGTTTAGTAATGTCAGCGTAGGCCTCTTGTAAGAGAAAGCCTCTTCCCTCTGTATTGTGGGCGTCTGTGGCGATGAAATGCGTCAGATTGTTTTCAATAATCTGAACTGAGAGCTTGTGCGCTTTCTTGCCAAAGCGTCCAAGCAGGCTGGCCGCAGTGACTTGTGAGAGGGCACCGTTCTTTATAAAATTGTATAAAAGCATTGGATTGCTTTGAATTTCATGGTTGCGTTCGGGATGCACAATGATCGGTGTGATTCCCTGTAATTGCATATCATAAAATAATTGCTTGGCATAGCGTGGAACTTGACTGGATGGGAATTCGATAAACACATAGTGTCCACCGTTGTTCATCGTGAGAAGTGCGCCGTTGTCTATTTCTTGGGCGATTTCTCCATAGATTCGGACTTCTTGGCCTGGGAGGATTTCTAATGGAATCCCTTGACTGCCTAAGAGTTCATTCAAGACCTCAACGTATTTCAAAATCTGAGCTTTAGGATTTTCATAGGCGCCATTTTTATGATGTGGGGTGGCGACAATTTTCGTGATGCCATTTTCCACAGCGGCACAGGCCATATCCAATGCATCGTATTCCGTTTGAGCGCCGTCGTCAATTCCCGGCAAGATATGACAATGTAAATCGATCATGCTTAAGTTCCTTTCCGATCACCTGTATTCTCGACTCATTTCAGCAGCATTTGACTATTATTTTATTATAGTGAAGATGAGTCTTTAGGTCATGTAACTTTAGTCATGGTGGTAACAGTGAGCAAGTCTATGAAACGGCGATTCATAGACTTGTGCACCCTGTTATCCCCCGTAATAATAGTAATAATTATTCCGTTTGGTTGGCTTGCGATTGAGTACTGCCCCGAGCAGTCGTGCCTTCGACTTTTCCAGTAAAGCCTTGGCTTCCTTCGCCGCGTCGATTTCTGTCGATCCGCTGGAGATGACAAGCAAGGTCCCATCACATATTGTGGCTAACACTTGGGCGTCGGTGACCGCTAGTACAGGTGGTGTATCAAAAATCACCATGTCAAAAACCGTGTTGAGCTCTTGCAGAGTATCGTACATGTTGCGAGAGCCAAGCAATTCAGCCGGATTAGGCGGAATGGGGCCACTTGGAAGTACATAGAGATTTTCAACGTCGGTTTTATGAATGACTTCTGAAACCTTCATTTGTTTTGTTAAAAGATTGGTCAAGCCTGTGGTGTTGTTCATGCGAAACGTGTAGTGGACAGTGGGCTTCCGAAGGTCGGCATCTACTAAGAGGACGCGCTTGCCTTGTTGGGCCATGACCACGGCAAGATTTGCTGTTATTGTCGATTTTCCTTCTGCAGGTCCTGATGAGGTGATGGCAAGGGTGCGAATGTCACGATCGGCGAGTGAGAAATCGATGTTCGTCCGAATTGTCCGGAATTGTTCTGAAATCGGTGATTTTGGGTTATTGTGTGTAATGAGGCTTCGCTGTTTGAGATCATTCAGCGCTTGTCTCTTCTTACTACGCTTCAATCGAACCACTCCTTACCTTCTGGGAAGCCTTCTTTGCTGAACGGACGTCCGATTCTTCCATAGAAACCACCGCACCAAGCACCGGCAATTCGAGTGCTTTTTCGATATCTGCTTCCGTTTTGATGGTGTTGTCTAAGAATTCGAATAGGAAAGCGAGTCCCACTGATATCATAAGTCCCACAACAAAAGCAATCGCCATATTTAACTTTGGATTGGGGCTCACGGGTGAAGGGTGATCGGATAAGTTCGCCTTGGATAAGATCGAGACATTGTCAACATCCATCAAGGTTTGCACCTTATTTTTAAAGACATTGGCGACGTCATTGACAATTTTTACCGCTAACGCTGGATCGGTATTTTGTAAGGACAGTGTGAACACTTGAGAGTCCTGGCCATTACTGACATTGAGGCTATTTTTAATATCTGCTTCAGAAATGTTAAATTTATTGACAACCTCATCAAGAATACTTGGACTCTTAATAATGTCAGTGTAGGTATTGATCAACTTGATATTTGTATCGATTTGATTATTTTGATACAAAGATTGACTGTCCTTACTCGATTGATTGACAAGGATCTGCGTTGAGGCCTCATACTTCGGTGTAATGAACAAATAAGTCACCAATGCACTCACTGCCGTCGCTGCGAGAGTTATAATAATGATCATAACAAGACGCTTGCGCAATGTTTGGAATATTTCTCTTAAACTGATCGTCTCTTCCATTCTTGTACCTCCATATACTCATAAGCTGATAACTTTCGCTATTATAGCATATCACTTGACAAAAAGGCGCGGTATATTTTGGAGAACCAGAGACGATTCTGTCAAACTATTAGAAAAATAAGAGAACCACTAAACCTTTTAGCAGATGCTGTCGATATATTAAGTAGTTCTACTATACTTCAGTATTCTGGCGGGAATCCTGTCGTATGTAAAAGATCAATTCCTTATCCTTCTTAAATAGAGCCTTCTTATATAGGAAGGCTCTATAATCACCCTCATCCAAACTTTCGACGTTCGAGATTTTATACCCTCGTTTTCGACAAAATTTATCGACTGCCTGTCTGATTTGCAGGGCAGTAATTTGGTCGATAGGAGGATGATTTGCTGCAGTCATGGTCTTTCTTCCATCGTATTCTAGAAAGAAAGAGAATTGCTCCATCCCTTCAACCCCCATTCAGATAAGATGACAATAGTCGAGCCCTACCTCCACATTATTCTCCAGATATGGCGAGTCCAATTTTTATACAATTTTTTATTTTTGACTCATTTCAAGTAGTCCAAATGTACCATATTAACCATTACACCATCGTTACACTATTGGTGAAATGTGGGGAATAATAGTGTAGAATAATTTGAGGAAACAAGGCTCTTTGTGTGTCTTTTCAGTTTCCCATTAAGAAAACCCCTTGATCCATCAATAAAGTGAGTACTTACTTTTAGGAACTCCCTATAACTATATCACTTGAGCCTAGAAATGAACATAAAATTCTTACTTTTTAAACCTCATATTTTACGACAAATTTTTCGTATTTTTTACCAGTAATAAAGGACTTTAGCCCCTCGCTTTGTTACATAAGGATTTCTTAAAGATTTTGGAGGTATAGCATGGCAATCTTTGAACGCAACCAAGGACACTATGACCTTTTTTACAGTGTAAGAGAAGGCTATGGAGAACAGCCAGAAACGATTGTCTTTATTCATGGCTTAGGCTATTCCAGTGCCATTTGGCAATCACTGATGGATCGTCTGGATACGCGCTACCGTTTAATTACATACGATCTCTGTGGCCATGGGCAAAGCGGAATGACCCATGATTCGATTTCATGGCCATTATTCTATGAGGAGCTCTTTGACTTGCTTGATTTCTTGGAGGTGTCTTCTTGTCATCTTTTTGGTCACGGCATTGGTGGGATTATTGCAATCAAGGCTGCTGTCGCCAGGGGGAAACGCTTGAAGTCACTGACACTCATGTCAACCCCACTCTATTTTCCAGAGGATCTTTATAAATATGAATATGATCAGCGCTTGGACTTGCTCGTTCATAAACGTTCAGAGTTTGCGCATCATATGGCATTGAATGTTGTCCACCAAATGACCCCGGCCAAGCGCCACATTTTAGAGACGGCCTTCCGCATGGTCGATGAACGCATGTATATCGATGGTGTGGGGCTATCCTTTCGAAGTACAGATAGTTTTATGACTGACTTGCGAAATATTAAGCTTCCCACCTTAGTCATGGGCGGCGAGCTTGACCCCGTCTTCCCTGTGAATTACACGGCGGTTTATTCTAATTTTTTGGAAAAGAGTCGATTACGGATTATTCCGAATGCCTCGAATGCGGCCTTTATGGATGAGCCCGACTATGTGGCTAAGAGCCTAGTTACCTTTATTCAAGAACGGGACCGTCTCTATTTTTCTAAGAGTCACGAGTATTTGCAGAATAAGATTAATAGTATTTTTGAAAAAGGCCAATTGGCTGAACGTGAAGAGGCGACATTACATGTGAAGGTCATCAATACCTTCTCCATTCAATGGCGCAAGAAGGAAATTAGAGGCAAGTGGAATCAACGGTTTGCGAAAGAACTTTTCCTTTTTCTAATGCTGAAGCATCGCGTGACACGCGAGGAAATCATCGTGGCCTTACTTCCAGAAACGCCTGTCGACAAAGCGAAAAGCTACTTGCGGGTGATGATTAACCATCTTAAACACATTCTCATCGCGCATGGTGATCCTTATTTGGCCGATGGTCTCGTCGCTGATCGCCAGTTTGTCCACCTTGATTTGCCTGTCAACTCGGATTTAAACAATTATCTCAAATCGATTGATGATTTCGAGGACCTGCCCGCCGAGCGCCAGCTGGAAACACTCATTCAGCTGATTCGCCAGTATCGCGATACCTTTATGCCCGGGTTCGAAGCACCGTGGATCACCTCGCTGAAAAGTCGAATTGAGAATCAATTGGGGCACTTTATGGTCGATCTCTCTGATGCGTACCATGAGGCCGGTGATGACGAGAGTGCCATTTTACTCTTAATCGAGGGCGTCACCGTTGAACCGTATGAAGGTTATTGTGATGATCGAATTGAGGAGATTAAGGGCGGTTATCGACCGGCGAAGCATTTCTCACCGCCGATCGGGTAATTAAAATATTTCATTTTAATAAATTTTATGTCTCAAAACTATTGACATGGTGCTGTTTATCACCGATGAGGTAGATTTTATGTTTTATTCTGCAATGAAATTGTAACGATTCTGTAACGCAGTAGATGCTATAGTGAACTCATCTCACAATGTAATACTTTATATATGTGACTTCTCCTTTAACATCAAGAGTCATTCGATGATTTTCGCATGGTCATTGAATGATCGTTGCTAAAGGAACCGACAAGTTTATGAATCGTTGTTCAATCCTCTATTTCTTACACAATGATTCACTATGTAATGGCCTAAATGCCTTTGTGCATTTAGGTATTTTTTTTGCTTTTTTGGCGGGAAGCTATGGAAGGTTTCGGCTTTTAAAATAGAAAAATAGATATTCAAGGGAATTCGAGTGGGGTTTGATCTATAAATGTCGATTGGAATCGTATCGCGTGGATTTGGGTTGAAAAAAGTCAGCTTCCAAATGTCGTTTTTTATGTGACTGATTTTTTTGATTCCCTAAATGTAAGTTCATGACAATGGGTTGCGCTTTCATACAGTCGTCTTATATGATAGAGGTAACGAAAACTTGTAAGGGGGATCGCGATGGAACAGCATGAAGGCACTATCATCCGACTGGAAGCCATCGTTTCTCAGCTTTCCAAAAAGGAAAAGCTCGTTGCACTTTATATACTCGAACATCCAGATAAGGTCGTGCACCAATCGATTACGGAGCTGGCGGAGCAGGTCGGTGTAGCTGAGGCTACCATTTTCCGGTTATGTAAGCGCATCGGGTTCGGTGGCTATCAGGGCTTTAAAATTGCCTTAGCTCGCGATGTCGTCAAACCCATTGAAAATATCTATCAAGAAATTGATGAAGAAGATTCGGCCTCGACGCTCATGACGAAAGTGTTCCATGCCCATATCCAAGGGCTGCAAGATACACTTTTCCTCTATGACGATTATATTCTAGAAACAGCGATGACCCGACTCGCACAGGCTGATCGAGTGCAGTTCTACGGTTCTGGTGGCTCAGCAACCATTGCTCAAGACGCTGTCCATAAATTTATTCGGACAGGCCTCCAATGCCAGGCTTTCCAAGACAGCCATATGCAAATTTCCTCTGCAGTCATGTTGGGACCGCAATCTGTTGCCTTCGGGATCTCCCACAGCGGGAGCAATAAGGATATTTTGCAAGCGCTTGACCTTGCTAAACAGCAAGGAGCCTATACCATCGCGCTGACGCAAAATGCTCGCTCACCTATTACAAAGGTGGCCGATCTCGCCCTGCATACGAAATCAACCGAAACGCTCTATCGCTCCGAAGCCCTCACCTCCCGCCTCATTCAGCTCGCCGTCATCGATGTCTTGTATGTCGGCGTTGCCATGAAGCGCAAGGATGAAACCTTAGATGGTCTCGAACGCATTCGCGAAGCCATCGCACTCAAGCGCGTGTAAGTTAATTGGCACACGGGTTGGGACTGCCGGAAGCGGCCCAGTGCCCTGGTCAAGCAGTCCGTGTAGTGTGTAGCACTACCCGTTGGTACAATAATCGAGTGATCGGAGATAAAAGCAAAATGACAGCAGACTGCTACCAATGAGAATTTGGAGGACCGTATAAGTAAATGCTGGATGGCTATTTAATGACCAAGTGCCGTGCTGATAAACATAAAATCGAAGCGCTCACCCCCTATTAGTCAGGGGTCGAGTGCTTTTTTGTTAGGGATGGAGGATGAGCTTGGTGTCTTTAGGTGTGGAGGATGAGCTTTGTGATAGGCACTTCTTTACGTGCGAGCGCGCCATCCTTTTAGTTAGTTTCAATCGTGTTTCGGGCGCATTTTTTGAGTGCTGGCTTTTATGAGCACCGGCCAGCTTTTGTGAGTCCGTACCCTTTTATGTGCGAGCCGGCCACCCTTTCATCAATCAGCACTCTTGTTAAATGCGCATCGAATTATCCGGTTACAATTGATTGTTTTTAAATTTTTTTGAAGGAATTTTGCGTTGTTAAACCCGCACCGTGATTGGGTTCTGTGGATTTGTCTAATTTTTTTAAAGCGGTTTCTATGGACAGATGAAAATATTTTCGATAATATTTGATGAGAAAAGAAAATTATTTTCGCTTACATTTTCAATTTTATTTTATTTTCATTTACTTATTCTTCTTGTCCTTGTTTTATTTGGGGGCGTTCTTATTTCAATGATGGTGTTTGGACACCGTTCAGATCCGAGTCATTTCGACTCTACGCGAAATAGAATTTCGCTTATTTTCATTGTTTTTTACATTTTTCATCATGGGCTTTTGAGACTGAGGTTAATCGGTTATTTTAAAGGTAGGATGAAATTTTATATAGACTTAGTCGCATCCTTTGTGATCTATCGATGGTTGAATTTTTTTGTGTTTATTTTGGTGGGGTTAAGTCAAGGGTAGTTTATGTAGCTTAGGGGGTTTGGGTTGTGAATCAAAAGGATATTGTTGTGGCTGTGGATATTGGAACAACGAGTACAAAATCGGCGGCGTTCGATCCGACCGGACATATATATGCAGAGTCTGCTCAAGAATATCCGCTCTATTCTGAGGTAGCCTCACGTGCCGAGCAAGATCCAGAGGAGATTTTTCAAGCGATAATGAAAACCCTCTCAGATGTTGTCGCGAGTATGGGTGAGGCGCGTGCGCGAATTGCTGCGGTTTCTTTTAGTAGTGCGATGCACAGTTTAATTGCACTTGACCGTGAGGGAACACCGCTCACACGCTCGATGACTTGGGCTGATCAGCGTGCCAGTCTTCATGCTGAACAATTGAAGGCAACGGCTGTGGGCCAAGGCATCTATCAGCGAACAGGGACACCGATTCATCCGATGTCCCCTCTCGTCAAATTACTTTGGTTTAAAGATGAGGACCAAGAAACTTATCAAAAGGCTGCGAAATGGGTTGGCATTAAAGAGTATGCCTTTTTCCGTTTGTTTGGAACGTATGTGGTCGATTATTCGATCGCGTCGGCTACAGGATTATTTAATCTTCACACGTGTGACTGGGATGCCGAGGCTTTGGCCCTAACGGGTGTACCTAAGGAGAAATTGCCTGAGCCAGTACCAACTACTCAAGTCATTCAAGGCTTGAACAAGGCCGATGCCGAACAGTTAGGACTGCCTGCGGATCTCCCGTTTGTCGTTGGAGCAAGTGACGGTGTGCTCGCCAACCTAGGTGTGGGCGCTATTGCACCGGGAACTGTTGCTTGTTCGATTGGAACGAGTGGCGCTGTTCGCACGGTGGTTAATGCACCAACAACGGATCCTAAAGGTCGACTTTTCTGTTATGCGCTCACGGAAGATCAGTGGGTTATTGGTGGCCCTATTAATAATGGTGGTGTTGCCTTCCGTTGGGCTCGGGATCACATTTTTCCTGACCTCAAAGCGGGTAGTGAGGACCCTTATGAGTATTTGACTCAACTGGCGTCGGAGATTGACCCTGGTTCAGAAGGGCTGCTTTTCCTGCCGTATCTCACTGGTGAGCGTGCCCCATTATGGAATGCGGATACGAAAGGTGTGTTTTTTGGACTCACTTTAAATCATGATCGTCGCCATATGATTCGGGCGGTGATGGAGGGCGTCATGTTCCAGATGCATGCGGTTGTGGCAGCATTAAAAGAAACGGGAGTTGACCCGCAAGCCTTCCGAGTGACCGGTGGCTTTACAAAATCATTGCTTTGGCGGCAAATCATGGCCGATATTTTCGAAAGAGGCATTCATGTGCCTGAAACACCACAAGGCTCCAGCTTCGGTGCGGCCTTGCTCGCCATGAAAGCACTAGGGATTTTAAACGATTTTTCAACAGTGGAAGAGATTGTAGCTATCGGCCATCGTCATACACCGAATGACGAGGCGAGTCAGGTTTATCGCAAGCTTAAGCCGATTTTTATGGATCTAGCAGAAAAGCTCACGCCTGATTTTAAGGCACTCTCCGCTGTTCAAAGAGACTTAGGACAAAAGCAATAATTTAAAATACATCATAGATTTGAGGTAAGAGGCAATGAATATTGGTTTAGTTGGATTAGGTAAAATGGGTTTCAATTTAGCATTAAATATGCTGGATCATGGTCACGGCGTTGTGGCCTATGATACCAATCAAAATGCAGTGAAAAAAAGCACAGAACATGGTGTGGTCGGTGCAACGTCATTAGCTGATTTAGTGGACAAACTCCCGGCCCCTCGCTTGGTATGGTTAATGGTACCCGCAGGGAAGATCACGGATTTAGTCGTTAATGAACTCAAGCCCCTTCTCGCGGCCGGTGATCGCGTGATTGATGGAGGCAACTCTAATTATAAAGATTCTCTCAGCCGATACGAAGCTTTTGCAGACCTGGGCGTTCACTTCTTTGATGTTGGCACCAGTGGAGGGACAAGTGGCTCTCGCGAAGGGGGTTGCTTTATGATCGGTGGCGATGCCGAGGAATTTAAAGCGATCGAACCCTTATTTGCTGATATCTCCGTAGAAAATGGCTACCTTTATACAGGAAAAGCAGGAAGCGGACACTTCTTGAAGATGGTCCACAATGGTATCGAGTATGGCATGATGGCGGCCATCGGTGAAGGTTTTGACATTCTTGAAAAGAGCCCGTTTGATTATGACTATGAAAAAGTGGCTAAGGTGTGGAATAACGGGTCTGTCATCCGTAGCTGGTTAATGGAACTGATGGAGAATGCCTTTAGTAAGGATCCCCACCTTGATGATATTCGCGGCGTTATGAATTCCTCTGGTGAAGGCAAATGGACAGTCGAATCAGCCCTTGATTTTGAGGTTCCTGCGCCTGTTATCGCTCTTTCCTTAATGATGCGCTATCGCTCCCAGGAAAATGATACTTTTACCGGTAAAGTCGTCGCGGCCTTACGTAATGAATTTGGTGGTCATGCGACAGTCAAAAGCCATTCATAATACTTATTTCAGCGGGTGGAGATTTCACTCTTCCCCCGCTATCTCATGCAACTAGACTCACATTCTTAGGAGGAACAACTCATGTCTGATTGGTATTTAATTCTGATGACCCTACTTGCAATTGTGATCGTTATCATTGGGGTCACCGTTCTCAAATTGCACCCTTTTATCAGTTTACTTATTGCCAGTTTATTCTTAGGGATTGTCGCCGGGCTTCCTGTGACTAAAATCGTTAGCTCTTATGAAACTGGGGTTGGAAACACGTTATCCAGTCTCGCCGTCATTATCGGTCTTGGTACAGTATTAGGCGGTATGATTACACAGTCGGGTGGCGGGACACAGATCGCCAACACTCTGACCCATAAATTAGGAATGAATCGTCTTCACTGGGCCATGATGATTTCAGGATTTATTATTGGTCTCCCAGTGTTCTTTGAAGTCGGTGTCGTCTTATTAATTCCACTTGTAATTTCAGTGTCTCGGAATACGAAAAAATCGATTCTTTTCGTTGGACTGCCATTGATTGCTGGTTTATCGATTGTACACGGGATCGTCCCTCCCCATCCAGGTGCGATGACAGCCATTGATATTTATCATGCAGATATTGGTAAGGTTTTGATTTATGCCCTCATTGTCGCTATTCCATCAGTTATTGTTGCTGGACCGTTATTTGGGAAGTGGATTGCCAAACACGTCGTTCCAGTAGGTCAGCCTAAACTTGGCGGAGCCGTTTTCTCGGGTCCTAACGGTGAAAACGATAAGGAAGCTGGGCCATTACCCAGTGCGTTTGCTTCATTCTTTACTGTCCTACTCCCGATTATTTTAATTTTAATTGCAACCATTGTGCCTTACCTACACTTCAATAAAAGCGTTGAACATGTCATCGAGTTTATTGGTGACCCGATGATGGCCTTACTGATTTCTGTTGTCGTTGCTTTCTTCACGCTCGGCTATACGAAAAAAGTGAACAAAGGAAGAGTGGGTGCTCTCATTGATGATTGCTTGAAACCCATTGCAGCTATTCTCTTAATCATCGGTTCTGGTGGTGGCTTTAAGCAAATTCTTATTGATAGTGGTGTCGGTGATGCAATTGCTAATATTTCTGGACATTTCAACATGTCTCCGATCGTATTGGCCTTCATCATTGCTGCCCTTGTCCGTATTGCTACCGGTTCAGCTACAGTCTCCTTGATTACCGCTGCCGGCATCGTCGCACCGATTATCGAGCATACCACTGGCGTGAACAAAGAGCTCCTCGTGATCGCAACAGGTGCTGGGTCTCTGATCTTCTCCCACGTCAATGACGCTGGCTTCTGGTTGATCAAAGAATACCTTGGTCTTACCGTCAAAGAAACGTTTAAAACCTGGACTGTGCTCGAAACCTTACTTTCCGTGACGGCCTTCATCTGCGTTTTAATCGTCAGCGTATTTGTATAATACATTATGTGCTTTAGGCGGGAACCCTTTGTGGTTCCCGCTTTTTTCATGCCTAACGTGATGTAGAGCTATGGAATCATAGGACAATAGTTGGATAAGGATTAGAGTATACAAGGTGGGCAAGGCGCAAGCGGTTCAAGCTACAAATGAGCCTGCACACTTCCAAATGAAGCACTCTGATTCACAAAAGGATGATGAAGCGCGACGTAAGAAGGGATGATGAACAAAAGCTGGCTACCACTCAAAATGGTGCTCGAATCAAAGCCGAAACTGACAAATAGGCGCTGCACCCACACATAAGAACGCGCCAATTCACAAAAAAAGCGCTCGCTCCTTTATTGAACGCGTCGCGCTTTTATGTTCTTCTGTTTTTTATCTTCTGAGGAAGCGGTTGACTTCTTCTAATGTTGGTATGCCGTTTTGGGCGCCGTGGGCTTTGACGGAAAGGGCTCCGACGGCGTTGGCAAAGTGAATGGCAGATTCAAGGGGTTCACCGATGGCGAGACTGTAGGCTAAGGCGCCGTTGAAGGCATCGCCTGCACCAGTTGTATCAGCAACCTCGACATTATAGGTGGGAACAGTGGCTAATTTTTCACCATCAAAGTATTGGGCACCCCTTTTTCCTTTGGTCACGATCAATTTTCTTGCTAGTTCTTTGGTCCGGGCATCTTTCATGAGATTATCGTATTCTAATTCATTAGGTGTGATATAATCTACCGTTTCGACTAATGCTTCGGGAAGACGCTGAAAGGGCGCCGGATTGAGTATCACCTTAACATTATGTTGATGGGCAAGCGCTGCGGCCCGCACGACAGTCTCTATCGGAATTTCCAGCTGAAGTAAGACGACATCGCTTTCCTTAATCAGAGCCTCAGCCTCTTGAATGTGGTCAACTGAAAGTTCGCGATTCGCTCCTGGAACCACAACAATACTGTTATTGCCCTTATGCACTGTAATTTGAGCGACTCCTGAGCTTTTACCCTTTAATGTTCGAACTTTATCTATGTGAATCCCTTTGGTCTTGAGGTTATCCATCAATTGTTCTCCAAAGAGGTCATCACCGACACAACCCACCATGGCAACATCGGCCCCAATTTTCGCAGCTGCTACCGCTTGATTGGCTCCCTTTCCGCCAGGGTGAAGGTAAAAATTGAGTCCTCGAACAGTTTCACCTTGTTTCGGTGGGCGCTCAACCTCCGTCACTAAATCCATATTAATACTGCCGATTACTGTTATTTTAGGCGCCACGATAAAAGTCCTCCTTTGGCATCCTTTTCGCATCACTTATAGAAACACATTTTATCCTTAAGCTTTCAATTCTGCAACTCTTACTCAGGATTTCATGGGCCATCGTTAGGATGTGAAGCCCTCTTCACCTTTTTGAACTACCCACCACTTAGCACGCTTACGAGTGGCTTGAAGTGGGAGTCTTCTGTCGGAAAACGATAAATTTTCCCTTTTTGAGTTTTATTAAATCTTGAAGTTTAGCTTAAGTCTATTTTTTCTTTCCCTAAATTTCGCTCTCTAACACCAAAAATTGACATCACATGGCAAAATATATATTTTTTGAAAATAAAAATTATATTATTGTAAATTTGCCTTTTACCAATTCTGTTAATATGTTATACTACGACTGAAAAGTGTTCCCATTTTTTAAATAATTACGAAGGGACTGAAAAAGTGGTTACCGAAAGAGAATTAGAAATTGAGTTTTTGAAGGGCATTAATCGTGAGCTCACCCCCAAAGAATTAAACTTTATTCGATGGATGGTGGAAAATCAAAAACAAGTAGGTACATCCACAAACAGTCATAAAGCCGAGCAGTAAAAATTCCTGAGCACCGATGCTCAGGAATTTTTTGGTCCTTATTGGTCAATAATTTTTACATTATAATCCTTAAGCCAGGTATTGATCTCAATCAGGTGGGCAATCAATTGTGGTCCCTGCATAAGCTGACCGTACCATGGGACATCAAAGGATTTCCCTTCTGTTTCTAAAATGGTTTGTAACTGCTTTTTATCGAGAAGCTCTTGGATGGGGGATGTGCGATCATTAAGAATATTAGTGAACTCGGTGACAACGGCTTTAGTGTAGGCTGGATGAAAAGTTTTCGGATACGGGCTTTTTTTACGATAGAGAACATCTTCAGGCAATACGCCTTTAAGCGCACGGCGGAAGAGGCCTTTTTCTCTACCATCCATCATTTTCATATCCCAAGGAACATTCCAGAGGTATTCCACAATCCGGTGATCAGCAAACGGCACACGCACCTCTAAGCTTGCCGCCATACTCATTCGGTCTTTCCGTTCCAGTAGCGCCGCCATAAACCAATGCATATTTAAATAAAACAATTGTCTGCGTTTGGCATCGATCTCTGATTCGCCTTCAAGTTTTGGCGTCTCATTAATCGTCTCTTGAAACCGACTGAGGGTATATTCGCGAAGCTGAAGCTTATGCCGCCACTCCTCGGAAAGCAGGTTTTGGCGAGCCTCAGTTGAACGCATCCACGGAAAGCCCTCCTTCGCAGAGGTTTCCGGGCTATGGAACCATGGATAGCCTCCGAAAATTTCATCCGCACATTCGCCGGATAAGGCGACGGTTGCCCCTTCCTTTATGCCTTCGCAAAACCACAGCATCGAAGAATCAATATCGGAGTAACCTGGGAGATCACGGGCATGAACTGAATCTGTTAAGTATTTCACAAGTGACTGTTGATCAATGACTAAGCTATGATGCTTGGTCCCTAGCGCCTTTGTGACCTTTTCAACCCAAGGGCCATCGGGGTCGGGAGTAAATGTGCTGGATTCAAAGTATTGATCATTTCCTTCATAATCAATGGAATAAGTATGGAGCTCCATGTTACGTTTTTTGTATTCTTGTGCTGCGACCGCGGTAATCGCGCTTGAGTCTAGACCACCAGATAAGAAGGTAGCGACAGGTACATCGGCGACGAGCTGGCGAACAACAGCATCATTGAAAAGTTCCCGCAGCTTTTCTATCGTTTGTTCTTCATTATCTTCGTGTGGTGCACTTTTGACATCCCAGTACTTCCACACCTTTAATCCCTCACGTGAAAACAGGAGGGCATGGCCTGAGCGTAATTCGTCAATGTCTTTATACACACCGTGTCCAGGAGTTTTCGATGGTCCTAAGCCGAACACCTCTGCAAGTCCTTCGCGATCAACAATCGGTTCAATATCCGGATGAGCAAGAATCGCTTTATGCTCAGAACCAAAAATAAAATGCCCATTTTTTTCAGTGTAGAAAAACGGTTTGACGCCAAGACGGTCACGGGCAGCAAAGGCTTGCTGTTTCTTTTCATCCCAAATAACAAAAGCAAAAATACCATTAAAACGTTCAAGGCAATCGGGACCCCACTCCATATAAGACGTGAGGAGTACTTCTGTATCGGAATGCCCACGGAAACGATGACCTTTTTTATAGAGTTCACTGCGAATTTCTTCTGTATTATAAAGCTCCCCATTGTAGACCAAAGTATAATGCCGATCACCAAGTGTTCTTGTCATAGGTTGCTTTCCGCCCTCGGGATCAACGACAGTAAGTCTCGCATGGCCAAGGGCTGCATAGGGCGATGTGTACGTATTTAAGTCATCGGGCCCGCGTTTATTAAGGGTTTGAGCCATAGCTCGCACAGTCGCTTCTTCCCCGCGAAGATCTCTATTCCAATCAATCCAACCAGTTATGCCACACATTTCACAACACCTCTTTATTCATGTGCTCGATCGATCATAGGCAAAGGCCCATTAACTAACATATTCAAGTGAAGCAGATGTGTGAACGAAAGTATTAGAATCCAGTAAGAAGTAACGATACCATAGATTGAAAGCCTGTGCATAATGTGGATAAGCTGTGTATAAATGTGTAAAAGCCCACCAGTAAAAGGATTTTTGACAAAAAAGCTATTTTCCCGTCAAAATTCTCTCTATATTTCGCAAGTTGTACACATATTCCTGTGGATAATTGTGGATAACTTGTGGGTTGATACTGGATAATTTATGGATAACTTGTGAGTTATCCATAAAACGCTCCTATTCTTGGGGCGCCAGTAGTGATAAGCCCTGCACTGTTATATGACCGTTTATTAAATTTTGTATATCACGCATTGCTACTAGCTATTATTTCAGCTTGACCTTTTGTTATGTGGCCGACTTTTTTTAGGCGTCAGCACCTTCTTACGTGTGTATCCCCCCGTCTTTTGTTGGAGTCGCTCACCTTTTGTGAGTAACAGCCACAGGTTGCCCTCCTTATTTTTCTATCCAAAGGGGTGTTTTTGACATCTTATTTTAACTATGGATGAGGAAATACAAGCCTATTGACGTTTTTTGTTTTTAAAGAGGCTTTTAAACGATTCTTCGTGTTTGTAAAATATTTAAAAAAACACTATAATGGTTTTGTTGTGTTCGGATCTACTTTCAGGTGGCCTGAAGGTAATCTAATCATAAATGAGGTGTGATATTGAACGTACAGACAATTAAAGACAACTGGTTTTCTAACATCAAGAATGATGTTTTAGCCGGCATGACGGTTTCCTTTGCGCTCATTCCAGAAGCGATTGCTTTCTCTATTGCAGCGGGGGTTGACCCCATGGTTGGGCTTTATGCATCATTCATAATTCCAGTCATCCTTTCTTTCTTTGGTGGGCGTCCAGGGATGATTTCGGCAGCAACAGCGTCAGTAGCCATGCTTGTTGGTGTTTTAGTTAGTAAATACGGTGTCGAATATTTATTTGCCGCATCGATACTCGCAGGGATAATCCAAATGATTTTTGGGGCATTAAAATTCGGGAGGTTCATCACCTTTGTGCCACAGTCGGTTATGATTGGTTTTGTTAATGCACTCGCGATTATGATCTTTATGGCGCAGCTCGTCCATTTTCACGGTGCCTCATGGATCATGTATGCGATGGTTGCAGGTACACTCGCGATTATTTATATCCTTCCACGGTTTACCAAGGCTGCCCCTGCAGCGCTTATTGCAATTATTATTATGACTATTATTGAATACGCAACAGGTATTGATGTTAAAACTGTCGGTGATTTAGGTCACATGTCGAGCCATTTACCTTCCTTTCACCTTCCGTCGGTTCCACTCTCTTTACACATGTTAGCTGTTATTTTTCCTTATTCATTATCTATGGCGGTTGTGGGTTCTTTAGAGACATTAATGACTTCAACGGTTGTCGACGAATATACGGAAACGAAAAGTGATAAAAATAAAGAGGTCAGAGGTCTTGGTCTTGCTAACTTCGTCACTGGATTCTTTGGTGGTATGGCTGGGTGTGCGATGATTGGACAGTCGGTGATTAATGTTCAATCTGGCGGGCGCAAAAGGCTATCCACGTTTATCGCTGGAGCATTCTTAATGGTCCTTATCGTGGTACTCAGTCCTGTTGTTAAAAATGTGCCTATGGGGGCTCTTGTCGGTGTCATGTTTATGGTGTCTATTAATACTTTTGATTGGAAGTCACTCATAAACCTAAGAAAAATGCCGGTTGCAGAAGCTATCACGATGATTCTCACTGTTATTATTGTCGTGTTCACTAGTAACCTTGCCATTGGTGTTGGTGTGGGGGTCGTTATTAGTGCTCTTATCTTTGGCTGGCGGATTGCAAGGATTCATACAAGTGTTGGTGTTAATGAAGAGGGGATAAAAACTTATACTGTCTCTGGGCAAATGTTCTTTGGCACCATGAGTCATTTTGTTGAGACTTTCGAAGTGCGTAATGATCCGAACACAATTATTATCAACTTCGAACACTCTCACATTTGGGATCACTCGGCAGTGACCGGGATCTCTAAAGTTATTGAAAAATATAAGGCGCACAATAAGAGCGTTAAAATTGTTGGACTTAATGATGAAAGTAAAAATGTGATGAATAAAATTGGATTAGGAACATCAGGCCATTAATTGCAGGTAAGGATCTGTCATATAAAATTGACAGATCTTTATTTTTATTGCCATGAGAGGACGCCCGGATCTCCCGCAGCAAGCGAGGGTACTCCACTCAATAGCGAGACAAATACCCTAAAAAAGATTTGAAAAGCCAGACGCCCCTCGGAAATCCAGGTGGGTCTGGCTTGATTTGTTATGTTATGTACATATAGACTTGCGTCAAAATGCATTCAACTTAAGCTTCTTCAGCATCAGCAAGAGCAAACATAAAATCGGCTTCGCAAGCAATTTCGCCGTCTACTGTAGCGACACCGTGGCCTTTGCCCATGCTGCGGCGATACCGAGTGAGTTCCACTTCTAGTTTGAGTTGATCACCAGGCTTCACTTGGCGGCGAATCCGGCAGTTATCGATGCCCGTGAATAAAGCGAGGCGTCCTTTGTTTTCTTCCATAGTAAGGACCGTAATGCCACCGACTTGGGCGAGGGCCTCAATGACGAGAACACCTGGCATCACCGGATATTCAGGAAAATGGCCGTTGAAAAAATCTTCATTAGCTGTGACGTTCTTAAGCCCGACGGCACGCTTACCTGTTTCAAGTTCTAAAATACGGTCTACTAGTAAAAAAGGATAACGATGAGGTAGGATTTTTTTTATTTCGTCTATTGTTAGCATGTCTATTCCGCCTTTCCTTGTTCTATCATTTTTTTTAATCACATGGCAAAAGCGGCATAATAATAGGCCGCCATGTGAGAGAGTCATAAGAAAACTATAATCACCATCATCCTAGTGAGACGTGAATGGCTTCTATCATTAAGTCCCTTTAGTGACGAGATCTTTAATATGCTTCCATGTGTCGACATGGAACACATCCATTGGATTGCCTTTTCCAATCACACCATAGCCAATCATGGCGCCTACGGCAAGAGCTACAAAGGCTAAAACGATCAACAAAACGAGGCGAAGCCAAATCGGAAAGGCTCTGACCTTAAGCTGTTTTTTCTCTTTCCTTAAAGCCTTACGACGTTTTTGTCGCGTCGCCGCTTCTTCCTCTCCATTTTCACCATTTTCTGTTTGCTTTAACCCCTCGCGCTTGGCCGTTCGTGTTTCAACGGGCTGGGACTGGGACAAGGTTCCTGTCCCTATGTCCCCGGGTAAGGCGCCTGTTCCCATAGCGGCGGCAAGTTCGTTAGGGTTAAATTCACGTGTTTGGTCAACCGCTTCGTCACTAGGTTCGTCTTCATGATTTTGATCCGCAGTATGTATCGCTGGATAGCCTGCGTCTTTTTCCTCAGTAGTAAGTGCTTCATGGTCGCTGTCAGCTTCAGGCTGTACTTGTCGTCCATGATCATGATCTTCGGGCTTTGATGACGTGGGGTCATCATGTTTAGGACTGCCTAAATTCGACGTCTGGACAGGCTTTTCTTCATGAGTCATCGGAGGCTTCTCTTCGCCGGTTTTTGGCCTCTCGTCACTTGAATGCTGCGCGAGGTTTTTATTCGAATTGTTATCCTCTGAACCTTTTGCATTACTCATCATTAACATACTCCATTTTCCCCATAGTTGTTTACTGCTGTTGATTTTATCACAACAGACGAGAGCAACCACCCAAACACCCTAATCGCCATGATAGTCGGTGTGGTGGCAGCTGCCTC
Source organism: Pullulanibacillus pueri (assembly GCF_014639255.1). Lineage (GTDB taxonomy): Bacteria > Bacillota > Bacilli > Bacillales > Sporolactobacillaceae > Pullulanibacillus > Pullulanibacillus pueri. Next base: position 45,832 of record NZ_BMFV01000020.1, on the reverse strand, counting down.
TGATGCCTGATGGTTTCCACCTTATCCCCATAAACTTTCCTTATCTCATTGAATTAATAAGGTTCATCATATCATCGGAAATACTGATGGCCCGTGCGTCAAACTGGTAAGACCTTTGCAAGTTTGTTAATTGTGTCATCTGGTCAGTGAGGTCAACATTAGAAGCTTCTAATGCGCCCTGCTGGACACTTCGATCGTCGGCATTCAGCTGATCAAAAACATCTGCTCGCGTTAAGCCGAGAGCATTAAGATCGGGCAAAGTAAAGGCACTATCCCCCATCGATTCTAATAACTGTGGATGTTTAATGCTGACTACCCCTAGCTGTCCAACATTGACAGTGTCTAACGTGCCTGGTCTTTGGGCAGTAATAGCCCCTGTATTTGACACCTTAATGTCCTTAAATTGCGCAGGTACTTGGATACGATTCCCTTGGTTATTCAAGACAAAAGACCCATCAGCCGTTACGAGATTCATAAGGTTCGCATTTTGTGCATCCTCTTGTAAATAGAATGCCCCATTCCGCGTATAACGGGTTTCAGCTCCCCCGTCATCATTCACTTGAATGGTAAAGAACTGATTCGGTTTCCCTAAGGCAAAATCTAAGGCGCGATCCGTTTTTTCAATACTGCCTTGGCTTGGATCGATCTGAGTGGCCGCAACTCTTGAACCACTTCCAAAACGCACGCCTAATGGCGATAGCCGTCCAAGATCTTGATTTTTATCGGGCTGTTCATTCATTGACTGAACGAGCAAACTCGAAAAAGATACGTTCCGACCTTTAAACCCCGTCGTATTTAGATTCGAGATATTATTTGAAATAACGTCCATACCTTTTTGCAACTGGCCCATAGACACAGCAGCAGTAATCATTGAACGATCCATGCGTTACCCTCCTTGGGATGTCTCTTCCCGTTTCGATTTAACTAACGGTTATTCAACTTGTCCGACTTTATTAGCTACAAGCTGCATGCTTTGGTCATAGGCTTTGAGCACTTGCTGATTCGCCTGAAAAGTTCTATAGGTGTTCATTAAATCTGTCATAGCCTCTTCAGGGGAGACGTTAGACTGTTCTAAAAAGCCTTGCTTGATACTATAGCCGATCTGTTGATTTCCCACCGCCGAAGGGAGAACCGCACCCTGCTCGCCTGCTTTATATAAACCGTTTCCTTCTTTAACCATTTGGGCAGAATTAGCCGCATAACCAATATTTAATTGCCCACTCACGCGACCATTATCGTAAACTGTACCATCTGAAGCCACTTGGAAATCCTCTGAGCTTACTGTGATTGGTCGGTTGTTTGTACCTAAAATCAAGTTGCCATCGGATGTCTCTAGGCGTCCCAAAGCATCCACACTAAGGTTTCCATTTCTCGTATACCGTGTGCTACCATCTGCTTGCTGAACCGTTAAAAATAGAGCGCCAGGTTGTCCGTTTTTTTGATCGGCTGGAACCTCTGTGGGCACTAACGCTAGGTCCGTCGATTTCCCCGTTTCATTCAATGTCCCCATTGAAAAATCAGGAATGCCTTCTTGGAGGTATACACCGGTTGATAGCCCGCCAAGGTTTTGGCTGGAAGACACGCCACTCAAGCGACTGATCAGCACATCCTTAAATGAACGTAAGCTGGTTTGGTCAGCCTTATATCCCGGTGTATTCGCATTCGCTATATCATTGGTCAGCACTTGCTGACGTTGCATTTGCGCCAGCATGCCACTAGCAGCCGTGTAGTATCCTCTTAACATCGGTTTTCTCCTTTATTTCAAAAGTTCTCTTGATAAAGCCGGGGACCTTTAGCTTAAGCTTGTCCACTCACTGAAGTACACATCTTGAGCGTTGCTTGCAAATGGCGTACGACGCTCGTTTTTCTTAAAAGTCCTTCAATGCATATATTTGTTTCTAAAAAGGATGGTCTAAGCTTGTCATCATGGATAAGGCCTTGGTGTAAGCCCAGTTTTTCTTAGTAGACAATTAGCTTAATTTTTTCTTTGGAAGCTTGTCCAAATGTTCAAGCATACGACCTGTGCCTTCAGCTACGCAGGTCATTGGATTCTCAGCGATAACAACAGGAACCTTTAATTGTTCCGCTAGCAGCTGATCAATACCATGAAGCAGTGCGCCACCGCCCGTTAAAATAATCCCTCGGTCAATAATATCGGCAGAGAGTTCTGGAGGCGTTCTTTCTAATACGTTTTTTGCAGCCTGTGTGATCGTATCCACAGGTTCTTGCAACGCCTTTTGGATTTCTTTGGAGGATATAGTAAGTGTTTTCGGTAGGCCTGACACCATATCTCGTCCACGAATGGTGATCTCCTCAGTACGCAAATCAGGAAAAGCTGTTGCAACCCCGATCTTGATATCTTCGGCAGTGCGTTCACCTATGAGAAGTTTATGCTCTCTTTTTATATAATTTAGAATTTCTTGGTCAAATGTATCTCCGGCAATTCGAGTAGATGTGGCGGTGACGATATCACCCATGGAAAGCACCGCAATATCGGTTGTGCCACCGCCAATATCTATAACCATGTTTCCACTTGGCTGAAAAATATCCATCCCAGCTCCAATCGCAGCAACTTTTGGTTCCTCTTCAAGATACACATGCTTACCACCACTTTTTTCTGCTGCTTCACGTATAGCCTTCTGCTCAACAGAGGTGATGTTTGTTGGCGTACAAATCAAGATCCGTGGCTTACTCATAAAGCCCTTCACTCTGATTTTATTGATAAAATACTTGAGCATAACTTCTGTGATTTCAAAATCAGCAATAACACCATCTCGGAGAGGTCTAATCGCCACAATATTTCCAGGTGTACGGCCGACCATGCGCCGTGCTTCTTCACCGACAGCAAGCGCTCTTCCCGTTTTGGTATCTATCGCAACAACGGATGGTTCGTTTAAAACAATCCCACGACCTTTTACATATATTAAAACATTGGCAGTGCCAAGGTCTATCCCAATGTCCCTTGAAAACATTCCTTATCCCCCTATAACGAGCCCTATTATTCGTCACACTTCGACTTATATCATCTTTTTATTTTAGCATATTTTTTCCCAATAGGGAGTCTTTTATTGAAAAAACTTGGATCACTACAATTTTAATTTCTACCAATAGTCTTCGGTATTCCAAGGGAAAGCGGGATCAGAAAAAGAGTGGGTGTGAAAGGTTATTGACCAACTTTTTCAACGGTATCTTCAGAGTCTTTTTTATACTTTATTCGTGTTGCTTCCCCTCCCCTTAGATGTCGGATTGATTTATGGAAATCAAGGACATCCTTCACCTCATTTGCTAAATCAGGGTTAATAATGGGGAGTCGCTCTGTAAGATCTTTGTGGACGGTACTTTTGGATACTCCAAACTCCTTAGCAATCACACGAACCGTCTTTTTCGTCTCCACGATATGCCTGCCTATCTTGATTGTTCGCTCTTTGATGTAATCATGCACACCACTCGCCTCCCAAAAATTTAAGACATGCAAAATGAGATAGGTGGCAGCAATAGGTCACTTACAATCCACCCTATAGCCCTCATTGCCTGCACAAACTCAGATCATTTTGTGAGTTTTGTAACATTTTATTAAACCGCTAACGGTTATATGCCTAAAACTCAGAAGGGACAAGGGTTTTTATATGATTTTTTATATAAGATTTTATTCAGACGGGCACTACACACGTGTTTGAGCTTCTAACGTCCTGCTTATTTTTTGAAATTTTCATTTTCCTTTTCCGAACATCTCCCTTCGATATCAGGTTAATTATTTGAAGCCATGTTCATGGGTTCTATGAGGGTTAAGCATTTTGGGGATGCGCCTATTTTTGAGGTTTTTACTATTCATGTGAAACCCTTTGTTTTAAGCCGGAGTCTATAGGGTAAATTTAGTCATAAATAACACCATTGGTTGGGGGCCAGCCCCCCTTGAAACTTATGTAAAAGGAAGTGAATCTTATGCCAACGATCATAAAACTTTTGATCCCTCTCTGCTTGCTTGTCCTCCCTCTTGCCGGCTGCGGTTCAAATAAGGATGCGAATAAAAACAGTGACCAAGCAACGGAGTCTCATGAAGGGACGAGTCAAACGAACCCTAACACAGGTAAAAGTGAGGCTGAAAACCAAGCGAAGGACACGCAAAACAACGCGGACAGCCAAACGGGGCAGTCATCATCCAGTGATTCCTCACAGGATGATCAAGGAGACAGCAGTCAAGACGCCCATCAAAGTTCTCCTCCCAAGACCATCCACCAAGCGATGGAGGATACGGCTCATGCTCTCAAAACCTCCGTACCCCTTATTCTCCCTACCGATGCTTCTCTTGCTGAGGGCACATATTTAACTTCGGTCACAAAATCTGAGAAGTGGTTCTATCAGGTGAAATTATATGAAGTTGATCAACCGACTGAGGTCAATAGTGGAGCGGCAGGAAAAGGGAAGTCAATTGGAACAGTCGAAGGAACAGAGTATAAAAATTCGGCAGCGGCGAAAAAGGCGATCACTCATTACTACCAGGTGGATCAGCCCAACATCGATCTTGGTCATAATATTAAAGGAGAAAGTAGCGCAGGCGCTGGCCATTCCTATATTATATGGAACGAAGGCAGATGGTCTCTAAGCATTGATACTCCGACTGACCCTGCCAACCAAACGACACAATTCGATACAGGAAAAACGCTAGCCAAAGAAATTGTCGATTATCTCGAAAGCCATACGCTTCCTGCACCACAATCCATCGGCTCGATTACCGTTCATGCTTGGAAAGACTCACCGAGCATTACAGTGTTTTGGCAGAACCACGAAATGACCTATAAAATAAGCAGTCAAACCGATCCTCTCGGAGTTTTAAAACTCGCAGTGTCTATGAAAGCTTTTTAATAGAAGGAAGTTGAAGTAAAAGTTTGAGGTAAGAAGGACCGGGCATAAAGCATGCCCGGTCCTCATTTAGTTGGACATTAAAAAGTTTTTTTACCAAAAAGGTTTGTCAGTATCAAGTGGATTGCAGCGGAAGACGCGAGATTCGGAACACTTAAACAAAGTGTGTTCCTCAGCGCCGCTGACTCACAGATGCCTAAACTAGAGTCCTTCGGGAACCGCACATGTCCGAAGATCCACTTGGGAAAATCGATTGTCATCCCAAGTTAGCAGAGGCCACTAAGGACGATCGGCTAAAAACGTCACGTCATTAAGGAACTTCGACTAAACCCGTCACGTCCGTGTGACAACGCCGAAGCTAGCACTTCCTGTGCGTCGAACGCCGACCCTACCCACATCGTGTGGGCATGAGGAAAGCGAGCGTTCTGAAGCGTAAATCCACACTCCTGATGACCAAAATTTTGTGCTTTCTTATTCCTTCAGAAAACTAGTCAAAGAGCAGAACAGCCCGTCTGTGTCTAGGCACTATGCATTTTTTATATCAAAAATGCAGCAGCAATAATCAAGTAGATTAGAGCGGAAAATGCGTGATGCCAGTGTCGCGAAACCGTGTCCTGAGATCCGTGCCCCTTGGATAAGTTAATGAACTGCCACTATGACCAAAGACAAACTGCACCTCCATTGTTTCTTAACACGGGAGTGCAGTTGATTTTTTTACTGGATGAATTTATACATGGATTGTCGTTTTATAGCTCGTTTTTCAGGTTCTCTTTGAAAACGGGCGCCACCCGACCGCTCTGGTGACCAATTTTTCTCTTCTCCTTCAAAACGGGCGCCACCCGACCGCTCTGGTGACCATTTTTTCTCTTCTCCTTCAAAACGGGCGCCACCCGCCTTCTCTGGTGACCATTTTTTCTCTTCTCCTTCAAAACGGGCGCCACCCGACCGCTCTGGTGACCGTTTTTTCTCTTCTCCTTCAAAACGGGCGCCACTCGCCTTCTCTGGTGACCGTTTTTTCTCTTCTCCTTCAAAACGGGCGCCACCTGCCCGCTCTGGTGACCAATTTTTCTCTTCTCCTTCAAAACGGGCGCCACTCGACCGCTCTGGTGACCAATTTTTCTCTTCTCCTTCAAAACGGGCGCCACTCGCCTTCTCTGGTGACCGGTTTTTCTCTTCTCCTTCAAAACGGGCGCCACCTGCCCGCTCTGGTGACCAATTTTTCTCTTCTCCTTCAAAACGGGCGCCACCCGACCGCTCTGATGACCATTTTTTCTCTTCTCCTTCAAAACGGGCGCCACCAGCCTTCTCTGGTGACCAATTTTTCTCTTCTCCTTCAAAACGGGCGCCACCCGACCGCTCTGGTGACCAATTTTTCTCTTCTCCTTCAAAACGGGCGCCACCTGCCCGCTCTGATGACCATTTTTTCTCTTCTCCTTCAAAACGGGCGCCACCCGCCTTCTCTGGTGACCGGTTTTTCTCTATATTGCTTTGACCGTTGCTATAGAAGGAGGGCCTGCAAGAGGCTTTAGCTGGCCATAAAGATAGCGCCGTAGCATAAGGAGCCTAAGATCACAAAGGCGGGATGAATCTTCAGCCTTTCGAGCAGGACAAAGCTGACAATGATTAAAAACACGGTCTGAAAGGCGCCGCCTTCCACAAAGGAGCTCCGAAGAAATTCATACGTCATGACCGCGAGTAACACCGCAATTGTTGGACGAATGAGCAGGGTTAATCGTTTGACCTTAGGTGACTTTTTAAAGCGATCTAATAGCTTCAAAAGCACGATCATCAATAGAATAGAGGGGGCAACAGTCGCTAACAACCCTATGACTAAACCCAAAATATTCCCTTGTTCAAACCCAATATAACCCGCCATTTTGGTTGCTATCGGTCCAGGCAGCGAATTTCCAAGTGCTAACACTCGACTAAATTCATTCACTGTTAACCAGTGATAATGTTGGACAACCTCATTCTCAATCAGCGGAATGGAAGCCGGACCTCCACCGTAGCCAACGATACCTGGAATGAAAAAGGCTAAGAAGATATGCCATAAATTAGCCATCTATAGACTTCCCCCTTTTCACTTCAGACTGCTGTGTCTTGTTCGGCATCACGAGGACATAAACGAGAAGCGCCAAGATCACAATGGCAGGATGGAGACCAACACCCTCCATTAACACAACACTGATGACAACCAAAACAATGGCTTTCCACCAGCCTAAGCCTTCTTTAGCCTTTGAAAAAAATTGCCAGGTTAATGTTGCTAGCATGACAGCAACAACAGGGACAACAGCATGCGTCATGCCCTTGACCCAGCCTTTATCTTGAAAGGTTAATAAGAAGGTTAATAGGATAACCATGAGGATAATCGTTGGAACGATCGTAGCGAATAACGCGACCAGCATACCAAAAAAACCCGCGATTCGCCAGCCAATGTATCCCGCCATCTTCGTTGCAATCGGTCCCGGTAAGGCATTGCCTAAGGCGAGCACATCCCCAAACTCATCATCCGTCATCCAACCATATTTATCGACGACTTCTTTATGAACAAGTGGGATGGAGGAGGGGCCTCCACCGTATCCCAGAAGACCGACGCGTAAGAATGCTAGACAGAGATGCCAAAGCGTCATATACACCAAACTCTCTTTTTTATCTTTTTAAGAACTGCAAATCTATTGACCTTAATATCGCGCGCTCCTACCAAGCGGCAATATGTCCATCGGTTCGCGACTCTGTACCCCCGACAAGGGACCCTGTTTCTTGGTCATACCAAATGATTTGCCCACGACCAAAACCATTCGGTTCAAGGGCAATCCGGATATCATGCCCTCGGTCTGCTAATGCTTGGGCGAGATGGTGTGGAAAAGTTGGTTCTACTTCCACCGTTTTATCACGCATCCACTGCCAACGGGGCGCATCGAGTGCCGCTTGGGGATGAAGCTGAAAATCTATCGTATTCATGATTACCTGCAAATGGCCTTGAGGCTGCATAAAGCCGCCCATGACCCCAAAAGGACCGATGGGCTGCCCTTCTTGAGTTAAAAAGCCAGGAATAATTGTATGATAAGTGCGTTTTCCAGGGGTTAAAGCATTTTCATGATTCGGATCCATTGAAAAGTTGTGGCCACGGTTTTGCAGTGCAATCCCTGTGCCTGGGATGACGATACCAGAACCAAAGCCCATATAATTACTTTGGATAAAGGACACCATATTGCCTTCGCCATCGGCCGTTGCTAGATAGACTGTGCCGCCTTTTGGCGGTTCACCTGCTGCTGGAGTTAGTGCGTCTTCGCCTATTAACGCCCGTCTTGTCGCCCCATACTCTTTTGATAGTAATCCTTCAATGGATTGCTTCATAAAGCGTCCATCAGTAATATATTTATTTCCATCGGCGAAGGCGAGCTTCAAAGCTTCAATTTGCTTATGGAATGTCTCCACATGGTCCTTTTCAGGAAAATCCAAGTCTTGGAGAATATTCAGTGCCATTAAAGCGATAAGCCCTTGACCATTGGGGGGGATCTCCCAAACATCATATCCTTTATAATGGATGGAAATCGGTTTAACCCATTCCGGGGAAAAGGCCGCTAAATCCTCTTTCCTTATAAAACCATTGTACTTGCGGGAAAAGGCATCTATTTTATCTGCTAATGCCCCTCTATAGAAGGATTCAGCCTCTGTGTCTGCGATCTCGCGCAAGGTTTTAGCATGGTCAGGGGACTGCCACATCTCTCCGACTTTAGGCGCTCTGCCCTTTGGCGCAAATGTTTCAAACCAATGAGAAAAGACCTCATCCGTTAAGCGCTGCTTAAATGAGCGATAAGCCCTGCCCCAAAACTTTCCAAGAACCGGCGATAAAGGATAACCTTCTTCAGCATAGCGAATTGCAGGAGCCAGTGTCTCACGCAAAGGCAGGCGACCAAATGTACGGGAGCATTCTGCCCAAGCAGCCGGTGCGCCCGGGACTGTGACGGGCGTCAAACCATGTGCAGGCATTGTTTCGTGGCCCCTGGCTTTGACAGCTTCGATGGAGAGCTCTTGAGGGGCTGGCCCACTTGCGTTTAAGCCGTGCAAAGCCCCTTTTGTCCAAATTAATGCAAAGGCATCGCTACCGATCCCGTTCGAAGTGGGTTCTACCACCGTTAGACAGGCGGCTGTGGCGATCGCGGCATCAATCGCATTTCCTCCCTTTTGCAAAATTTCTAGTCCCGCTTGTGCCGCAAGGGGTTGCGACGTAGCCACCATCCCGTTTTTCGCATAAACAGGGCCGCGTTTCATAGCATAGGGATGACAATTAGGATCAAATCCCAACATACTTCCACTCCTCTCAATGATTAAGTCTCTGTAGGATTCATTTTTTATCGATCAAGCATTAAGCTCTTCACCCACGTAGTGGCAGGCGGCATAATGTCCCTCGCCAACGGCTCGCCATTCGGGTTTACTTTGGCTACATAATTCTGTTGCGATAGGGCAACGGGTATGGAAAGCACAGCCTTTCGGAGGATCTGTCGGACTTGGAATTTCGCCCATCAACTTAATCCTTTCTCTTTCCTTATTCGGAACGGTTCGAGGAATAGCCGATAATAGCGCCTGTGTATAAGGATGAACTGGATTTTCATAGAGAGCCTCAGAAGGGGCGAGTTCAACCATATTCCCTAAGTACATAACTAATACCCGATCAGAGATATAACGTACAACACCCAAATCATGAGAGATAAACAGATAAGTCAGTTCATATTTGCTTTGTAGCTTTTTAAGGAGATTTAGTACTTGCGCTTGTACGGATACATCCAGGGCTGATACCGCCTCATCACATACAATAAATGACGGCTGTAAGGCTAATGCCCGGGCAATCCCGATCCGTTGCCGTTGGCCGCCACTAAACTCGTGTGGGAACCGCCCATAATGCTCTCGCTTCAAACCGACTTCTTCTAATAAAGAAAGGACTTTTTCCCGTCTTTGTTTCGCATTCATAGGGTTATGGATTTTAATCGCCTCTTCAATAGCAGCCCCAATTCTTTGCCGAGGATTTAAGGAGGCATAAGGATCTTGAAAAATCATCTGCATTTCACGTTTAAAGGGTTTTAACTGCCTTCTTGAAAGCTGTGTAATGTCCTGGTCTGCAAAAATTAATTGTCCCTCCGTTAAAGGTTCGAGTCCTAATATCGCGCGTCCTAGCGTGGACTTCCCACACCCCGATTCACCAACAACACCTAGTGTCTCTCCTTTAGTAATCTCAAGCGAGACCCCATTTACTGCTTTCACTTCACTTTTGGTTCGCCGCAGTATGCCGCCCTTAATTGGGTAATGTTTTTTGACATTTTTAACTTGGAACAATGTTGTCGGCAATTGACTCACCCTCCTTCATCCAGCATCTCGTTTGATGACCGTTTTCTTCATAAATAGGGGGCGCTTGCGAGCGACAGATATCCATCGCGAAAGGGCATCTTGACTGAAACCGACAGCCTACAATGGCTTCCCCTAAATTAGGAAGTGAGCCAGGAATGGCTTGAAGCTGAGTGAGTTCACCCTCCACCTTGGGAACGGAGGCTAAAAGCCCTTTGGTATAAGGATGCTGGGGGTCATTAAAAACCGTTTCCACATCCCCCTCTTCTACAATTTCTCCAGCATACATGACAACGACGCGATCGGCTGTTTCAGCGACCACTCCCATATCATGCGTAATCATGACCACACTCGTCCCTAACTGTTCTTTCATGTCATTAATTAAATCAAGGATTTGAGCTTGAATTGTCACATCCAGAGCTGTTGTTGGTTCATCAGCAATCAGGATTTGCGGGTGGCACGCTAACGCCATTGCAATCATGACCCGTTGTCTCATACCCCCGCTCAATTCATGAGGATACTGCTTCATTCTTTGTTCCGGAAGAGAAAGTCCGACTTGCTTTAAAAGCTCGATCCCTTTGACATGTGCCTGCTTTTTACTGAAACCTTGGTGTATTCTTAAGGGCTCGCGGAGCTGATAGCCTATCGTGAACACAGGATTAAGAGCTGTCATCGGTTCTTGAAATACCATCGATATTTTATTCCCTCTCATCTTACGCATTTGGTCTGGCTTTAAGCTGAGCAGATCGGTCCCCTCGAATAGGATCTTCCCTTGGGCAATATGCCCATTTTCTGGGAGCAATCCCATTATGGATAAGGCACTGATACTTTTACCACAGCCCGATTCACCGACAACACAAACAGTTTCTCCCTTTTTTACTGAAAAAGAAAGGTCGTGAACGGCGGAGAGGGAGCCCTCAGCCGTTCTAAAATGGATATTCAAATTTTCGATTTGTAGAATGTCCGTCATTTTACGCTCCCCTACTTTCTTGAGACGTTGTATAAGAACCAATCCCCTGTTGGGAGAATATCGATCCCTTCTATATCGTCTTTATAAGCACCTGTCACAACACCATGGTCCATCACAACCCACGGGGCCTGTTTTATCGCGAGCTCATTCGCTTTTTTTAATTTTTCCTTCCGCACATCCTGGTCCACGGTATAACGAGATTCATCGACTAATGTGTTAAATTTTTTGTTGTTAAAGGCAACAACATTTGATGCCCCAATGTTATCTCCCCCAAGGTTCGGATAGAGAAGTTCGCTGCCATCGGCCGTGCTATTGGACCACCCTAGGAAGGTCATATCAAACTTATCTTGCTTACTGACATCGAGGAAGGTTCCCCATTCCATCGTCCGTATTTTGGCGTTAATCCCCACTTTTTTCAGTTGATCCTGGACGATTTGCCCCATTTGCATATAGGCGGCTGTGTTGGCAACAAGGAGATCAATCTGTTTTCCGTCCCATCCGTTTTCTTTTATGATTTGTTTAGCTTTCTCAGGGTCATAATCATACCCTAGACTTTCAGCTGATTTATCGTAGCCAAAGATTTTCGGACCAATGATACTATTCGATTTTGTTCCTAAGCCATTGAGTTGCTTGACGTAGGCATCTCGATCAATGGCATAAGAAATCGCTTTTCGAAACTCAAGATTGTTCATCGGTTCACGGCGAAGATTGAAACCTAAGTAAGAGACGGCAGTGCCTGCTTTCTTAGTGGTTTTAATCCCTTTTAAGTTTTGGACACGGTCCCATTGTTCAGAGGGGACATTTTCAATAAAATCAACCTGCCCAGTTTGTAGCATCGATATTTCTGTATTGACATCAGGGACGACTTTAAAGGTGACCTTGTCAAGCTTTGCTGGACCCTTCCAATAATCCGGATTCTTGACCAAGGTTACATGATCACCAGGAACCCATTCCTTTAACATAAAGGGGCCTGATCCTACGGGTTTTTTCATTAGATCCTGTTTTTTATCAGCGGTCGGACTAATAATCGCTGAGTTCCCATGGGAAAGAGCGGCTAACATCGGGCCATAAGGTTTTTTCGTTTTGATGACGACCGTCAAATCATCCTGTGTCGTGATAGAATCTACCGCGGATAGAAGCGAAGCTCTTGGTGCCCCTGTTTTCGGATCTCTTAATTTATCAAAAGTATATTTAACGGCTTCGGCATTGAGCGGTGTTCCATCTGAAAACTTAATCCCCTTATTCAGATGAATAACCCAGGTCTTATCGTCTGGCGTCTCATAGGATTTTGCCAGGTTAGGCTTTATTTCCATTGTTTCTGGATCCCGGGTAAAGAGTGTTTCATAAATTTGATTGAGGACATTTTGCGAAACGGAATCATTGGTCATCGTGGGAGATAAACCAACAACTTTTGAGGTTTGCGCGAACGTCATCTCTTGGGCCTTTCCACTCGACCCCGATCCGCCACTCGAAGCACTTCCACCGCTTGCTCCTGAACTACTACATCCTGTTAGTACAATCCCGACGAGCACTAAAAACGCCAAAATACTGAATCCAATTCTTTTCACTCTGCTCTCCTCCTACTACCCCTGTTTTTTCATATTTGGATCGAGTAAATCTCTTAACGCATCGCCCACAACATTAAAGGCAAAGACGACGAGCATAATCGCAATCCCTGGAATAATCACCATGTGCGGCGCCTGCCACATAAATTGTTGCCCCGCAGCAATCATCGCGCCCCATTCCGGGGTTGCTGGTTCAGCCCCTAAGCCTAAGAAACTGAGTGAAGAGGTCGATAAAATAGCTGTCGCCATGTGCATCGTGGCAAAGACAATGATTGGCGCTGTACAGTTGGGTAAAATATGTTTAAATAAAATCCTCCGGTCACTTGAACCCAGTGATCGCATTGCCGTAATATACTCCTGTTTCTTAACACTCAGAACACTGCCACGAACGATTCTGGCACAGCTTGGAATCGACCAAATACTAATGGCAATCACGACGTTCGTAAGACTTGAACCTAGGACTGCAACAATTAATAACGCAAGTAAAATACCAGGGAATGCAAACATCAAATCCGACAATCTCATAATCAGTCCATCTAAAAATTTGTAATAACCTGCTAGGAGTCCTAGCAAAACACCAAAGAAAGTCCCCACAACTACGGAAATGAAGCCAACAATAAGAGAAATTCTTGCACCATATAACAAACGACTCCACATGTCCCTGCCATAATTGTCGGTCCCTAGCCAATGGCCCGCACTACCTGGTGGTGCATTCACTAACGATAAATTTTGAGTGAGCGGATCATAGCTTGTTAACCAATTTGCGCCTAAAGCCATCACTATTTGAATGCCAATTATGATTAAGCCGACAACGGCAAGTTTATATTTCAAGAGTTTCTTAAACGTTTGACTTATCTTATGACTTGCTTTCTTAGGCTCAGGTATCACTACATCTGCTTGTGTCACTTCCGGTTGCATCTTTTCACCCCTTCTCCTTCATGTTGTTCTTAATCATAATTAATCCGAGGATCGATCAACGCGTAAACAATATCGACGACTAAGTTCACAAAGACGAAAATGGCGGCGACGAGTAACACGGCACCTTGAACCATTGGGAAATCTCGTGAGCCGATGGATTCAATCATCAAACGCCCAATTCCATTGATCGCGAAGACTTGCTCGGTAATTATGGTCCCGCCTAATAGAAAGCCAAAGTTCAAGCCAATAACGGTAATAACCGGAATCATGGCGTTCCTTAAACAATGCACCCAAATGACAACCCGTTCCTTCACCCCTTTTGCCCGGGCGGTACGTACAAAATCAGAATGTATAATTTCAAGCATTGAAGAGCGCCCCATTCGGGCAATCATAGCGGCCGATCCCGTCCCTAACGTTATCGCTGGTAGAATCATTTCTTTGAAACCTTGTAATGTCCAAAAGGGTGCATCCAGTCCTCCGACAGGAAGCCATTGAAAGTGAACGGCGAAGACAAGGATTAACATGGCGCCTAACCAAAAGTTAGGGATGGATATCCCTCCGAGCGACAAAGTGGTACTGAATACATCTAACCAAGAATTTTGTTTAAGCGCGGAAATAATACCCGCTGGAATACCAATAATGACTGAAACAATAACGCTAGCAATGGCTAAGTTAATCGTATTTGGAAGTCGAGTAAAAAGCTCAGCCGCCACAGATCGTTGTGTCTGAAAAGATACCCCAAAATCACCATGGAGGAGACCCACTAAGTAATTCCAATATTGTACAAGGATAGGCTGATCTAACCCGAGCCTTTGACGAATCCCAAGAATATCGGCCTTGGTTGCTGTCGGCCCCCCGATAATACTTGCAGGGTCTCCAGGTGCTAAATGCATACTGATAAAAACAATAAATGAGATCCCAATAAGTAAAAAAATCATTTGGATAAATCTACGAATGATTAATGCTGACACTACAAACACCTCACTTCATCAGGCCAAAACCTTTGAAATGGCCTTCTCTTCAATAGGTCTTTCTTACTGGTCTAGAGGTCTAGTTATGATTAAAAATGACTATCCAATCTCTTTACTAAAATCCCTATTTTTTACCTACTCCTCTCCCTTTGTTATTCATAAAACCAAAAGATCATACAAAAGTAAGTTAATATTGCAAATAAACTTAACAAAAGAAATTAATTTATAAAAGATTATAGGTCAATCCCTCCAGATAATCAATGGAATTTTTAGAAAAATATTAATTGCGCACTTATTCGAAGTTAATAGAATGCGTTTACATTGTCTTAACAATCGCACTTTACACCCCCTAGGATTTTTTTCTCTTTTTCGCCTTTAAATTCACCCTTTGTTGCTCTTGATAAAGAGTGCGACGTAATGGATGAGTGGATATACATCGGACGGAGCTCGTACATAAGAGGCGCTTCACTCACAAAAGACAGCTATTACTCTCAAATGGCGCCCGAATCATGCCCAAATCGAACAAATAAACGTGGCGGACACACATAAGGAGCTGCTGATGAACAAAAGGGATATC
This sequence comes from Pullulanibacillus pueri, assembly GCF_014639255.1. Lineage (GTDB taxonomy): Bacteria > Bacillota > Bacilli > Bacillales > Sporolactobacillaceae > Pullulanibacillus > Pullulanibacillus pueri. The sequence continues at coordinate 30,628 of NZ_BMFV01000020.1, read as the reverse complement.
ACAACTCACAAATAGTCATAACGGAAAGACGAGAATTCTGTCACAATGGTTGTTAAGCCGTAAATAAAGTAAGAGCGCCAGAAGAGCCTTCACGTCGCAACTTACTTCATCCCCTAAAACCCAAAAAGGTGGAGAATCGCTTTGAGCCATTCTCCACCTTTTAATACAAATGAGTAATCGGATTTTCCATTCACTTAAAGTTTTAAGCCATTTCTGCTTTTAAAGCGCCTTAGCAAGATATGGCTATCTACGCGCGTTATTCCCTCAAGTGTATAAATTTCCTCGTTAATAAATTTTTCAAGCGCTTGAAAGTCCTCGACCAAAACGTGCATATGGAGTGTGCTTGGTCCTGTCATCTGATAACAACTCGCCACCACGGGGTTATTGACCAACGTTTCCGCGACCGTAACGAGTGAGGACGGCTCACAATCCACTTCGAAAAAGGCAGACACTGTTTTCCCTGCCAGCTCCGAGTTAATGACAACACTAAATTTTTCAATAATTCCCTTTTCACTCAGTTGATTGACACGCTCCCGGACAGAAACTCTTGACATGCTGAGCTCTTTACCAATATCTACATAAGACATGCGGCCATTCTCAGTCAGAAGCTCTAAAATTCGTTTGTCGATATCATCAATACGCATTTTCTTTCACCCACTTATCACTCTTCTAAGTATCCCCCTTAGCATTATCAACAGTAAAAATATGGTTCGAGATTCATGATGAGGAATATGAGACCCCCTCTTTCTCTCTGCTTCAAGCGCGCTTCATCTGTTACTACGCTCTTCCATTTCAACTGTTTCTAATGTTCAGTCATTTTTCATTATATAGAAAATGACTTACTTAGCAATCCTTTCTAAACGAGAAACTGTTAATTCCTCTTCATATTATAGAGTCTTTTTACCTAGTGCAAAAGGTTCAATTCTTTTGTGTTATCCCTTTTATTTACATTAAATTCAATTCTAAATGTATGTTTTTCGCTTGGTATTACATCCTATGATTATCGAGAAATTCTTTTCTTTGGAGTGGTATTTATGTTTCAGAATGCAAAAGCTCAACTCACCGCAGCCGAAATTCAAGGATTGTGGTCTAATTATATGGCTGATAGTATGGCGCTCGTCTTTATTAAGCAATTTTTAGGGCATTGTAAGGATCGTGACATTATTTCCGTTTTGAAGCATGCCATCAAGCTATCGACCTCACATCTAAAGTTTATTTCCCAAACATTTGAAAATGAAGGTATTGCGATTCCAAGGGGCTATTCGGATTCAGATTATAATCCCGAGGCCCCCCCACTTTTTACTGACAGTTTCCTTTTATTCTATATCAAAAATATGACCAAAACAGGTCTCGCAACATACGGAGCCTTTCTCAGTGGGTCTAGCCGTGAGGATATTCGTACTTATACTACAGAATCTCTTGAAACGACAGCGGATCTTTTCAATCAAACAACCGATATTCTTCTTAAAAGGGGCCTGGAAATACGCTGCCCTCTGACCCCCTATCCAAAAGAAAATAAGTTAATCAAATCAACACAATTTCTTGCCGGTTGGTGGGGCGAACAAAGGCCACTAACCAGCGGCGAAGTGTCAAACCTCTTTATGAACCTTACCACTCAAAATAATATCGCTACATTAATGACAGGCTTTAGCCAGGTTGCACAAAATGAAGATGTTAAACATTTCCTCAACAAAGGAAAGAAAATCGCTAAAAAGCACGCTGAGACTTTTTCTGGTTTTTTAAAGGAAAGCGATCTCCAAACGCCGGTCCGATCGGATACAGGAGTTACAACCTCCAATACACTGACCTTTTCTGATCGCCTAATTATGGCCCAGATTGCTTTACTTCTCGAGTCCTGTATTGGAGATTATGGGATATCTCTTTCTTTATGTCACCGTCGGGATTTAAGCTTAAATTATGTTAAACTCACTTCAGAAATTTCAACTTATGGGGTAGATGGTGCTAAAATACTGATCAAAAATGAATGGATGGAGCAGCCACCAGGAGCAGTCGATCGCGATAACCTCTTATTATGATTATGCTTTCCTGCTTGAAGTAAACTTACCTTGCGCCTTTCCTTTAAAAGCCCTGATTCTCTAACCTTCTACCTTCCTTTTAAGAATATTTGACTAAAAGGTTTAAAAATATTTTTAAAAGGGTATTCTTATTTTACCCACCTTTTATATCTCAGAATGTAGGAGACTAAAAGCACCGTAGTCCAAGCAACTACGGTGTTTTTCAATGTTTTTTTGATGTCATTCTTTCGCTTTCCGAAATACATTTACTTTTAAAATTATTTTATATTTTTTAAATAATAAGAAGGGATTCTTCATTTGGTTGAAGAACTATATAAGTGAAGTTTCTTTAACTTCACAATGCCATTGACTGGAGTCAATGTGGCGCTTCCCTAAAATCCTACAAATCCTACACTTGTTTTGCCTTTATGAGTCCAGTCACAGACTCTGCATAAGTTTTTAATGGATCGCTTCTCTATGAAGATCAGCAGAGGATCACCTCCGCTTTCCATAGAAAAAAACCACCGGATAATTTCGGTGGTCAGCGGTTATAAACGTTGGCTCCAGTCTTTAAAAATGGCGTTGTGACTTTAGTCTAATTCAGCATTTGTATCAGAACTATCGTCACTTTGGTTAGAAGAATTTTGTTCATCCTTGGCCTTGTCATCATTGGTTGACTTTTGGTCAGATGAAGTACCATTGTCTTTGTTGTTTTCCATGTTACCTTCGTTACTGTTTTCTGCAGCAGGTGTTGAAGGTTCTGGTGTACCACTTGTGACTTGAGCGGCTTGATCATTTGTTTTTACGTCCTTAAGACTTGCTAGGCCTTTTTGGAAGTAAGATTCAGGATTGACGGGTTTGTCATCTTTGCGAATTTCAAAGTGAACATGGACGCCGGCTTCAGCATTATAAAGATTTTTGCCTGCAGTACCAAGAACTTGTCCTTGAGAGACTTGTTCACCTTTTTCAACATCAAGCTTTGCAAGGCTTTGATACATGGTTTGAACCCCATTGTCATGTTGAAGAACAACGACATAGCCTAAATCCGGGTCTTTTGTTGCCTTTACAACCTTCCCGCTCATAGATGCTTCGACGTTAAAGGTTTTGCCATCCTTTCTCGCTAGGCAAACACCTGTATTTTGGGAGGTCGTATTATTGTAAGTTACAAGAGCTTTTTGTTGGTCTGCAGCTTTGCCATTGACATCATAGAATGGCATGACAACCTCTAGAGCATCAGAATCTGCAGCAGGCATCTGGAACACTTCATTGGAACCGTTGACTGGCACTGCATCGTCCTGACTTTGATTCAATGCACTTTCGTGGCTGTCTTTTTGATTTTTATCAGCACTCGGATTTTCCGAGCCTCTTTGCGTCCACAGGACGGCTGAAACAATCAATGCAACAACACAAAGATAAAGGGCCGGATAAAACCAACGTTTACTTCTAAGCTTCCGCATCTTTTTATTTTGAGATTCTTCCTGCGGATTTTTCTTTTGATCTTGATCTTTCATGTCTATCACCTCAAAAACCATTCTGATCAGATTTTCGGTGATCTATACACGAAATTAAAAAAAACTTATATATTTTTCTACAAACCACTTTAAAATATGCATTCAAAGTGTACTTTTAACGCCTTTGGATGAAAAAATGGCCCACAGCTTGGTGGACCATAGGAAACATCATTTACTTTTTCGCTGTCATTTTATTGAGAAACGGCTCAGCTTTCTCGATTTTTACACCTTTATAATAATGTTTAACAATTTGTTCGTCTGTTTTTCCATCTTCCGCCATACCATTGGCCCCATACTGACTCATTCCAACGCCGTGCCCGTTCCCTTTTGTGGTAATCAAAATCATGTCACCTTTTCGCTCCATCGTAAAATCTGCTGAAGCCAAACCCAGTTTTTCTCGAACATCCCGGCCGGTGAACGTTTTTCCTCCTATGACAATCGACGCAATCTGCTTGCCCTCGGTCAGCTTTTTATTCGTCCCTATGGGTCCATCCTCAGCATTTAAGGTCACGCCCAGCTTCTCTTGAACAGTAGTGACCGGTTTACTTATCGTCTGCTTATATTTAGGGGTGCCAATATCCCACGGACTGCTCACACTTTTTAAATAAGGGATGGGATTACTCCAATAATCCTCAGCGTTTTCGGTTTGACCATTACTTGTTGAGAAAAAGGAAGCCGTAATGGGCTCATCTTTATATGTAATGATTTGATCGGCTGTATCATCAACCGCTTTTTCTATCTTTTTTATTTTCCATGCATAATCTTTGCCCCAAACTTTTTTCAATTCGTCATTACTTTTAAAGACTTGATAAGCAGTAGTATCTCCAACCACGGCATTACCCGCACTATCACCGAGATCATCCTTATCCACAAGACGCCGAACAATATACGTTCGGGCGGTCAGGGCTTGTGCCTTTAGAGCCTCTATATTAAAGTCTGCTGGCATTTCACTCGCCACAACACCAATAAGATAATCACGTAACTGCAGTTTGTCTACCTTTTGGGTTGCACTTCTATACACAGAGACAGGCACCGCTAAATCCTGTGCCTTGGAGACGGTCATTGCTTTCTGTTGGGGCTTTTTTTCAGTCTGAGCTTCTGATTTTGATGAACTGGAAAACGGAAGTACAATAAGTGATGGAATAACAAGAACGATAAGAAAAAAGAATCCTATGACAATCATTAAAGGTCGTTTCATGTCCACTCCTCCATGAAGCCTGTATTTGTATCAGTTTATGGGGTTGGACAAGCATTTAGAACCTTACAAGTGAACAAATGGTGAAAGATCTGCGCACGTTTTTTCATAAAAATTAATAACATGCATATAATTTAAAAACCCTCGAAAAAACCAATCAACACAGACCGTCATGTCAACCACGATCACACACTATCCCATCATGATCACTATTAAAAATCAATTTGATTTAAATAAAAAATCAGGCAAAGAGCGCCAGCCTAAAGTGAAGATCAACACCTTTAGATACACTTCTCCTTTAGTAAGAAAAACCGGGCAACCATGCCCAGTCCTTATAAAAGCAATGAAAAAATTTTTGAATACCAAAATGTACCTTCAGAAACAAATGGGTTGGAGCGGAAGACGCGAGATTCGGAACACTTATACAGAGTGCGTTCCTCAGCGCTGCCTAAACTAGAGTTCTACGTGAACAGCACGTGTCCGAAGATCCACTTGGGAACCAAATTGACCATTCCCAAGTTAGCTGAGGCCACTAAGGACGATCAGCTAAAAGCGTTTCGTCCTGTGACAACGCCGACCCTACCCATATCAAAAAATCGTTTAAAACATGATTTTTCTGCGAGGATTATTCTCTTAGGAGCTTCCCTTAGTCCTGTGGGCATGAGGAAAGTTGAAGCGGAAATCCCATCGTATACATTCTTATACTTCGAAAAAAAAAAAGAGCCGTCAGTAGCGGCTCTCTAGGCAAACTTTGGTTTCATATTTAATTTTGGGGTAACAGGGACAGAGGCAGTAGCTTCAGCTTCTTCCTCAATCGTCACTCTTTTAATATTGGCACCTAAAGCTCTTAGCTTACCTGTCAAATCTACATACCCACGATCAATATGTTGTAAATCCGTTACACGTGTGACGCCTTCAGAAACAAGACCAGCAATAACCAATGCAGCTCCCGCACGAAGATCAGTGGCAGCGACTTCAGCCCCTTGCAGTTGTGAAGGTCCATTAACTATTGCAGAACGTCCTTCAATCTTAATATCAGCATTCATGCGTCTGAATTCTTCAACGTGCATAAAACGATTTTCAAAAACCGTTTCAGTAATCACGCTTGTTCCTTTTGCCTTAAGAAGTAGGGCCATCATTTGGGATTGCATATCTGTTGGAAAACCAGGATGAGGCATGGTTTTAATATCGGTTGGACGAATGATATCAGGGCCAATCACTCGAATGCCCTCTAACTCTTGTTCAACATGAATGCCCATTTCAGTCATTTTTGCAATTAATGGCCGAAGGTGATCAGCATCCGCATTTTCAATAAGGACATTACCTCCAGTGATCGCCGCCGCAATCATATAGGTCCCTGCCTCAATACGATCAGGGATAATCGTATGCATGGTTCCCTTTAATTGCTTCACGCCGACTACAGTAATGGTACTCGTACCCGCACCCTTAATTTTAGCACCCATCGCATTAAGATAATCTGCCAAACAAACAATTTCAGGTTCTTGCGCACAATTTTCTAAACGGGTTTCTCCTTCAGCTAATACTGCTGCCATGAGAATATTTTCGGTAGCACCCACACTTGGAAAATCTAAATAAATATTTGCGCCCTTCAGTTTCCCATTGACTTCAGCTTCAATAAATCCATTGCCGGTGTATACTTTAGCGCCCATGGCTTCGAAGCCTTTTAAGTGTTGATCAATAGGACGTGAACCAATGGCACAACCTCCGGGCATAGCAATGCGCGCACGGCCTTCTCTAGCCAAAAGTGCACCCATTACGAGGACAGATGCTCTCATTTTACGAACATATTCAAAAGGGGCTTCTGTACTCAATTCTTTCCCAGCATTTACCGTCACACAACCCTCTGTAAAATCAACCTCTGCACCTAAGTGTTTCAGTACTTCATTAATTGTATAAACATCTGCTAATGCAGGAACATTATATATTTTACTAAAACCTTTAGTTGCCAAAATCGATGCAGCGATAACAGGAAGCACTGCGTTTTTTGCTCCGTCGATTTTAACGGTTCCGTTCAAACGCCTGCCCCCTTGAACAATGATTTTTTCCAACGTATTCCCCTCCGCGTCCAATTTCGTTATTCAATTTTCATGGAGCTTGTAACAAGGCATCAGCCCAACCCTCAATTTATTAATATTCAGTAGTAATGATAGGTGTGCCAATTGTTACTGTTGTTTGCTCGTGTGCCTTACGCAGCCCCACTTGAACATTCATTTTATTGCCGTTCGTTTGAATCAATTCCTTCCAATGCTTATTATATGCGGAAAGGGATACAAACGTTTTATCGTCTATTTTCTCAATTTCATGTGCATTCAAATCGCTTAAAAATTCCTGTGCTTTCGCAGTCATACCAACGTCCATTTTACCATCGAGCGCACCGGATGCCCATACGAAGATTTTCCCATTTTTATTCTGAAAAATCGCTCGTAATCGCTCGTCTATATCAGATGATATCGATTCCCACTTTTTACCGTCCCAATGTTTGCCTACTGCTTCATATATGAAATACGTTTTAAATCCATTTTTATAGGGGTAGGCAAATAAGGTCACGGTCTCTTGATACTTTTCCCCATTAAACGTGCCTGTAAACTTTAATTGCTGCTCATTCTGAACCTCTATATCTTTCCAATGGAATTCGCTAAATTGTTGTTTTAAAGTCGCTGCTTTGGAATAAAACTCAGATTTGTCTAGAAATGTTTCTGAGTTTTCTCTGCCATAGACCGACCAACTGTTGACGCTCACGTTCTCTTTATGCAGAGCACCAATAATAGCTGGCAATTTACGCATTTGGAGGGTATACGATTGTGAATGTGCATGCGCATAGGCACCAATAAAAAAAGTAAATAAAAATACAAAAATCAAGATTTTATGGGTAAACGATTGTCTCATCTTTAATACTCCTCTCCTTACTATCAGTGTTGCCAAGGAGAAGGGCATCATACGCAGAATTCATCGATAAAATTTGTGTTTATATGACAAGTTCAGACATTACTTATAAATTTGTGGTAAATATAAAGATTGACTAAAGTAATCGAGGAAAAAGTCTGCAACCAAATAGCTGATTGCAATACTCAGTAATATCAGAAAGGCTCTTGCTCTTATTCCCTTGGGGTTTTTAAGTAAAAATTCAAGATTCAAGCTTTGAATTGCCCACCAAGTGAGAATCAGTGCACCAATATGTATCACTAAATATAACAAGGCTTGAGCACCAAAATTCATCAGAGACTGAACTCCTTTCTTCTTACAAGAACTTAAGCGAAGCTTCTTACTACTCGTAGATGTTGATGGATATTGCCCCGCAAGCTTACCCAACGTGTTCTGTTGTTGTAAGCATTTCAAAAAAAGCCCTTTTTCTTTTTAAGGATCTCTTTAAGCATAACCTTTTCTAAGGTTTAAAAAAAGGGAAATAGGTCCTTTTTTCAGTTTTAGTGTCGATTTTTGTCGCCCCTGAGATCCCTCACCTTATGAAAGGCTCTTTCTTAGGGGGTTTTAATTCATTTTGTAACATAAACTTATTATATTATAACATGTTTGACTCATTATTTTAACATAATAAGTGAAATTATTTGTGTTTTTAGGAGATGTCCTGCATGATTTTTTCACATTTACGCCACAATTTAAATAAAAAGCTTTTTAGGAATGTAGCCCTGTTCTAGTAAGGCGACCAGTCATAAGGATGGTGAGGATATTGAGTGGACCCTCTTTTTAGATGCGAGGGTTGTGCTTTTGTGAGTCGATCGCTTTTTAGAGCGTGCCTTTGGGAGTGTTAGCTTGAAGTCAATCCAACGCCTTAACACATTAAAGATGTCGCCATGCCATTGTGACGAAGTTCAAGTTGCCCTTACACTGTCTTCCGTATGCATTAACACTGCCGTTACAAAAAAAGATGCACGAAGTATTTTCTTCGTACACCTTAGATTGATTTTTATTATAACGATGCGACATGCAGTCTATTTTCAGCACGTTGTAATTCTTTTTGTGCTTCTTGATATTCTGCTGTTTTTTCGTTAAGTTCAGCAAGCCGTTGCTGCGCTTTTTCTTTTGCAAGTTGAGCGCGCTCGACATCGATGTCTTCTTTTCTTTCAGCAGCTTCTGTAAGGATGGTGACGACACTTCCTCGTCTCACTTCAACAAAGCCACCACTTACAGCTACGTACTCATCAATACCTTCACTTTTAAGCTTCACTGCACTTATTTTCAATGGAGCAACGATAGGAATATGATTTGGAAGTATACCCATATCGCCACCCGTCGCACGAACACTAATCATGTGGACGTTACCCTCATAGACTGTTCCATTGGGTGTAACGATACTTGCGCTAATGGTATTCACCTGCATAACCTCCTTGGGCGCACGGCTAACAACACACTAAGGGCGCGCACCCTTAAGCGTCTTGCTCCATTTTCTTCGCGTTTTCAATGACTTCTTCAATGCGTCCAACTAAACGGAAAGCATCCTCAGGAAGATCATCGTATTTCCCTTCAAGAATCTCTTTGAATCCACGGATCGTTTCCTGAACAGGAACGTATGAACCAGGCTGTCCTGTAAATTGTTCAGCCACGTGGAAGTTTTGTGATAAGAAGAACTGAATACGACGCGCACGAGCAACGACGAGTTTATCATCATCTGAGAGCTCATCCATACCTAGGATCGCGATAATATCTTGAAGTTCTTTATATTTTTGTAAAGTCTCTTGAACCCGACGTGCTACGCTATAATGCTCTTCTCCAACGATCTCTGGTGCTAATGCACGGGAAGTTGAAGCGAGTGGATCCACCGCAGGATAGATCCCCATCTCAGAAAGACTACGCTCAAGGTTTGTTGTTGCATCCAAGTGAGCAAAAGTAGTCGCTGGCGCTGGGTCAGTATAGTCATCGGCAGGGACATAAACCGCTTGAATAGAGGTTACAGAACCTTTTTTCGTTGAGGTAATCCGTTCTTGAAGTTTACCCATTTCCGTCGCGAGTGTTGGCTGGTAACCAACGGCAGATGGCATACGACCGAGTAGAGCGGAAACCTCTGAACCAGCTTGAGTAAAACGGAAAATGTTATCGATAAATAACAGCACGTCTTGGCCTTCCTCATCACGGAAGTATTCCGCCATCGTCAAACCACTAAGAGCCACACGCATACGAGCTCCAGGAGGTTCGTTCATCTGACCGAACACCATCGCTGTTTTGGCAATAACGCCGGAGTCGCTCATTTCAAAGTAAAGGTCATTTCCTTCACGTGTCCGCTCACCAACACCCGCAAATACGGAAATACCCCCGTGCTCTTGCGCAATGTTGTTAATCAATTCTTGAATCAAGACGGTTTTACCAACACCGGCACCACCGAAAAGACCAATCTTACCACCTTTAACGTAAGGCGCTAATAAGTCGATAACTTTAATTCCTGTTTCAAGAACTTCCGTTTTAGTTGTTAATTCATCAAAAGCAGGTGCCTCGCGGTGAATAGAATCACGGCGCGTATCGGCAGGCACATCTTCTTTTAAGTCAATAGGCTCTCCAAGTACGTTAAAGACGCGACCAAGTGTTGCACTTCCTACGGGTACGGAAATCGGAGCCCCCGTATCGGTAACCTCCATGCCACGGACAACACCGTCAGTGGAATCCATCGCAATCCCACGTACAGTATCATTTCCAAGGTGGAGCGCTACTTCTAAAGTAAGGTTAATATCCGTTTCACTTGAGCTTTTAGCTTTATATTCAATTCTGAGCGCATTGTTCAATTCTGGGAGTTCGTCATGATTGAATTTAACATCGACAACCGGACCCAGAACCTGAGTTACATAACCCTTGCTCATGCCTTTCCCTCCTAACATATTCGTTTAATCACATTATTGTAATGCCGCTGCACCACCGACAATCTCACTAATTTCTTGTGTGATTGCCGCTTGTCGTGCTCGGTTGTATTGAAGTGTATATTTATCAATAAGCTCTGAAGCGTTATCTGTAGAACTCTGCATCGCGGTCATTCTCGCTGCGTGTTCTGCTGCTTTCGCATCAAGAAGTGTACCGAAAATCAATCCTTCAGCGTAGAGCGGTAAGAGAGTTTCTAATACCTCTTCTGCATCTGGTTCATACTCGTAAGTCGCGGCCTCACCAGCTGCTTCCACTTCACCTAGAGGAAGTAATTTCATATCACGAACCTCTTGAGAGATTGCACTATTAAAATGGTTATAGACCAAATGAAGTTCATCAATTTCTTGACGCTCAAACATACCTACAGCGAGCTTGGCAATGTCTTTCACATCATCGAATGTCGGTTGGTCTGGTAGACCAATTTTTTCTGAAGCAATCGGCATTTCCCGATTACGAAAACTGTTTAAACCCATCCGTCCTAACGCAATAATGGTATATTCATCACTAGAATTATGACGCTCGCTCACCATTTTATTGACACGTTTTAAGACATTACTGTTGTAAGCCCCTGCTAAACCACGTTCTGCTGTAAACGCAATATAGGCGGTTTTCTTTACCGGACGGGATTGCAACATAGGATGGCGAATGCTTCCTTTATTTGCTGTTGCAATATTACTTACAACCTCACGGAGCTTATTCGTATATGATTGATAGGCTTGGGCTTGTAATTGCGCTCGATTCAATTTTGCGGCCGATACCATTTGCATCGCATTGGTAATCTTCCTCGTGTTCTTTGTTGAATTGATCCGAGCTTTCAAGTCGCGTAATGATGCCAAGACTTTTCACCACCTTTAGAGAGAATTTCTTCTATTAGACAAATGGAGATGTCGGGGATACCCCCGACACTTAATTGGATGCTACAAAGGTTTTCTTAAATTCAGTGATTGCTGCATTAAAGACATCTGCTTCTGGGAGCTGCTTTTTATCACGGATCGTCTCTAAGATTTCCTTATTGTTCTCTTGTAGGTAGCTCAAAAGTTCTTTTTCAAAACGCTTCACATCCGCGAGTGGCACATCATCAAGGAAGCGGTTGTTTAATGCATAAATGATGGCGACCTGATTTTCAACAGGGTACGGATTATGCAAATCTTGTTTAAGAACCTCAACGATTCTTTGACCTCTGTTCAACTTGGCTTGTGTTGCTTTATCAAGGTCAGAACCAAATTGTGAGAAGGCCTCTAATTCACGGAATGAAGCTAGATCAAGCTTCAAAGATCCGCCCACTTTCTTCATCGCCTTTGTTTGTGCAGATCCACCTACACGGGAAACTGACAAACCAGCGTTAACAGCAGGACGAACACCAGAGAAGAAGAGATCTGATTCTAAGAAGATTTGACCATCTGTAATGGAGATAACGTTCGTTGGGATATAAGCAGAGATATCGCCCGCTTGTGTTTCAATGATAGGTAGAGCAGTCATTGAACCCCCACCAAGATCGTCACTCAATTTTGCTGCACGTTCCAATAAACGGGAGTGTAGGTAGAAAACATCCCCTGGGAACGCTTCACGACCTGGAGGACGACGAAGGAGTAGGGAAAGTTCACGATACGCTACCGCTTGCTTGGAAAGATCATCGTAAACGATTAAGACATGCTTACCGTTATACATGAATTCTTCACCCATGGATACCCCTGCATAAGGCGCAAGGTAAAGCAATGGTGCGGGATCAGATGCACCTGCAGAGACGACGATTGTTTTATCAAGAACGCCGTTTTCACGAAGGGTTTCAACCACACCCGCAACAGTAGATTCTTTTTGTCCAATCGCAACATAAATGCTAAGAACATCTTCATTTTTTTGGTTAATGATGGCATCGATAGCAATCGCCGTTTTACCTGTTTGGCGGTCACCGATGATTAATTCACGCTGTCCACGACCAATTGGAATCATCGCATCAATCGCTTTAATACCTGTTTGCAATGGCTCATGGACAGACTTACGTGCCATAACCCCTGGTGCTTTATTTTCAATTGGACGTGTTTTTGATGCATTTATAGGACCTTTACCATCAATAGGTTGTCCGAGTGGGTTAACCACGCGACCAAGAAGTTCTTCACCTACAGGAACCTCCATAATACGGCCTGTACGCTTGACTTCGTCCCCTTCATGGATATCACTGTATGGTCCAAGAATAACGATACCGACGTTATTTTCTTCAAGGTTTTGGGCAAGACCCATAACACCATTCGCGAATTCAACAAGCTCTCCCGCCATTGTGTTATCAAGTCCGTGTACACGCGCAATACCGTCACCAACCTCAATTACGGTCCCTACGTCTGTGACTTGAACTGCGGAATCATAATTTTCAATTTGTTTCTTAATAAGCGCACTAATTTCCTCAGCTTTAATACTCACGTCAATATCACCCCTATCTGCCTGATTTCAATTCTTGATGGAAACGATTGAGTTTGCCAGACAAAGTCCCATCATAGAGACGATTTCCGACTTTCACTAAAACGCCACCAATCACTTTTGGATCGACTTTTGTATGCAGACGAAGCTTTTTGTCATAAATTTGACCAAAGGCTTCCATTATTTTCTCTTCTTCATCTTTATCTAAAGGACTTGCTGTTGTCACGTTGACATCCAGAATTCCTCGATAATCATTTGCAATTTCCACAAAAGACGCTTGAAGATCTTCTAAAATTGATTCTCTGCGGCGATCAATGAGGATCTTCAAGAGATTCAAGACCTCGCCATTCACTTCAGTTTTAAAAATTTCTTCAACGACTTTCTTCTTCACTTCCCCCGCAATACCAGGGAAGTACAACATTTTTTTCAAATCTGTACTTTCTGCAACGATTTGATTGACTAACCCTAGCTGTTCTTCAACAGCATCAATAGTCCCACGTTCTTTTGCTACTTCAAATAAGGCACCTGCATAACGCTTTGCAACGACTACGCTCATAGACGCTCACCTATCTGTTTGACAAACGCATCAATTTCTTGCTTGTGTTCTTTTTCGCTAACCTCACGTTCTAGTACCTTAGAAGCAAGTAACATAGAAAGATGAGCAACCTCGTCACGTAATGAGGCAACAGCTTTTTCCTTCTCCGTCCTAATTTCTTCCTTAGCATCTTCAACGATACGATCAGCACGGGCTTTGGCTTGGTTCAGGAGCTCCTGTCCTTCTGCTTCAGCACGCTTTTTCTCAGTTTCCAGCATTTGGTTCGCCTGTTCACGCACTTTTTTTAACTCTTCTTGCTGCTTAGCCAAGATAGCTTCCGCTTCTTTTTGACTATTTTCAGCAGCTTTTAACTGATCATCAATGTGCGTTTGACGATCTCTCATCATGCGGACCACAGGGCCAACTGCGAACTTCGAAACGATCAACATTAATATAATAACAACCACGAGTTGAAATATAATGTCACCTAAATGGAATTCAAGCACTCTTCAGTCACTCCCTTCAATCGTAAGAAAAGTGTAGTGCTCCAACAGCAAGCAAGCATACACTTAAGTTTGGCATGAATTTTAAACAATAGGAGACGGGAATTTTCTTCCCGTCATGTGTTAACCACCAATAATTCCGAAAAGGACGAGGAGACCGAAGGCAATTGAAATAATCGGTAGGGCCTCAACAAGACCAAGGGTAATCATACCTTGTCCAAACAAAGTTCCACGTGCTTCTGGTTGACGTGCAATACCTTCCAAATAACGACTAAATAAAATACCGTTACCAATACCAGCGGCTAACGCGCCGAAAGCTATCATAATCCCACCTGCAAGTACAGCTAAATCCATTATAAAATCCTCCTTAGTATGAAAAGCATTTAGTATAATATTTTCTTAGTGTTCATCAGCGATTTTTTGAGAAATATAAACCATCGCCAATACGGTAAAGATGTAGGCTTGAATCGCACCAACGAAGAGTGAGAATCCAATCCATGCTATGAGAGGTATTCCAGTTAAATACCACATGCCCTCACGCAGAATGATGATGAGCACTTCTCCAGCGAAAATATTGGCCCAAAGTCGGGCTGCGTGTGTGACTGGTTTTGCCAATTCATCGATAAGATGGAGTGGCAGCATCCAGAAATACGGTTGAACGTAATGATTAAGATAATCCCTTGGACTTTTTCTAATCCCCATAAAATGCGAGAAAAAGAAAATCGCACCCGCCATAGCAACCGTGACGTTAATATCAGAGGTTGGTGACTTAAACCAGCTCACTGAATTGTCAGCAGCATCCAATACATCCTTTGTTAAACCAAGAGAAGGCATTGGACCAGTTGCATGTGCTGTAATCATGAGAATAACTCCAAGTTCATTACCTATGAAGACAAAGAGGAAAATCGTTACAGCAAAGCCAACATATTTGGCCGCCCTCTTTGAATCTAGCATCATATTCGTAACACCTTGTATAAATTCTACAACCATCTCAAAAAAGTTCTGTGCACCTTTTGGTCGTAAGTTACGTCCTCTACTGGTTAACAAGACAATAATGAGAACTAATATGGCTGTTACAAGGGTTCCGATCATTACTGTAACATCAAACGTTAAACCAAGAAACTCAATCTTTGGAGTTGTCTCCAAGGCCATCCCTCCCTTCCTTCATAGTTGCCTCTTTTCTTGCATATAAAACTGCAACAATGATTAAGAGGACAAAATTTAGAAGTAAACCTAAAATCAAAGACCGATAGTCAATCCAATCCGGGAAACGCGCTGTGATTAAAATAGCGAATAACACCATTAAAATCCGATTGAACATCCCCGTTCCTCGTAAAAGCCCCGGTGCCCCTGTCATCGCAACCTGACCCGCCATCCTTATTCGCCGTGCAAGATACAATAAATTGTACAAGCTTATTATGCCTCCAAGGAGTAGTCCAGCGATAAAAGCTTTAGCAGGAGTTACTAGCCAGAGAAGAATGAGGATGATGATAAAACTACTTGAGAGGATGATGATTAAGCGGCGTATCCAATCGAGTTCCGCTGTTTCATGTTTCATCCGGGTCATTCCTTCATAAAAGTTTTCAATGTGAAGACCGCACTGATTAGTCCTAGAATTAATCCGGCTAAAATCCCGATTGCCAGCCACATTGGTGCTGTATCAAACTGATCATCCATATAGCGACCGAGAAAAACGCCTCCTAAAATAAAAGCAAGAATCTCCAATCCTAGCGTGCCTACAAGTCCTACTGTTTGCCAAGGGTTATCTGTGTCTTTTTTCACATGAACACCCTTTCATAAATAGAGCTTTCACTAACTTGTAATTTACTAACTTTCATTATTACCAAAAAAACGAATTACAATAGCAAAAAAAATAGAGGAAACAAAGGCATGATAGAACGTAGAAATTGTAGAAAAAATTCAGGCTTTTCAGTACTTTTATTTCGTTAGCCCTTTCATGAAAACCCTTTTTCTCTGTCATCGTACCAAGCCATAGTTAGCTTGTCAACGACTAATTTCCGGATGATCATTAGATAAAAATTTATATTGTTTCTAGTACCTATTTTACTTAATATTTGACTTCAATAACGCGTTAAAATATGACGTTTTATTGAACGATAATTAAAAACAAATAATTATTGTCACATTAATATATTTAAAAAATAGGAGGGTTCAGAATTAAACCCTCAATTTCATTATTTTGTTCCGAACAAACGATCGCCCGCATCCCCAAGTCCAGGAATGATATAGCCTTTATCACTTAACTTTTCATCAAGTGCCGCAAGATAAATATCAACATCTGGGTGATCCTCTTGAATCCTTTTCACACCCTCTGGAGCAGCGATTAAGCACATCAGCTTAATGTTATTGGCCCCTTTTTCTTTGATCATCTTCAAGGCTGCCGACGCTGAACCCCCGGTTGCAAGCATAGGATCAACAACAATCAGTTCGCGCTCACTAATGTCAGTAGGCATTTTTGAATAATATTCAACAGGCTCCAAAGTATTAGGATCACGGTATAATCCGATGTGTCCCACCTTTGCTGCTGGAATAAGATTAAGAATACCATCAACCATACCCAAGCCTGCACGAAGAATTGGGATAATGCCGAGCTTCTTTCCTGCAATCTGATAGGTTTTCGCTTCGGCTACTGGTGTTTGTACCGTTATCTCTTCTAATGGGAGATCACGCGTGATTTCGAAGGCCATTAGCGTTGCGACTTCATCGACCAATTCTCGAAACGTCTTCGTCCCTGTTTGATGATCACGAATATGTGTTAATTTATGCTGGATTAATGGATGATCTAAAACTTTAACTGCTCCCATGGTATCCTCTCCTATCTATTAAACCTCTTCGACAAATTTTACATAAAAACAAGGGTCAGTTCAACTTCCATTGGCGATTTATCAAGATGATTAGCACTTCATGTCATATGATTCATCTTTAATGGCCCTTTTAAATAGTAAAACCTCTGTTTTATTGTACCACCGGAACCGCGATGGCATGTGTCTAAATTGTTGCAATTTGTAGAGAAATATCAACTATTGGTGAAAGGTGTCGCTGGTTTGAAATAGGAGGTTTGAGTAGGAAGCAAGGTGCTGTGGACGGGTGAGTGTTCTTTCGTGCGTAAGCTCCCCCTTTTTGTTAGTTTCACCTTTGTTTCGTTTGCCTTTTGGGAGTGCGCACCTTTTTATGTGGGCGCTCCGCTTCCTTTTTTGCGTTGGCCGCCCTATTGTGTTTGTCTACAATCACTTTTTTTCCGCTTCAATTGTTAGGGCACTCTCACTATTTTTTAAAATTCACTTGACTTCATGGTTTAAAGGTTTTATGGTTAATTACATAACTAACTAACCAATTAGGCGGTGGATGAATTGAATACACTAACAGATGACAGCCGGCCTATTTTTTTGCAGATCGCTGAACAAATAGAAGATGACATTATTAAAGGAGGCTTACCTGAGGAATCACAAGTCCCTTCCACCAATCAATTTGCTTCCTTTTACCAGATTAACCCTGCCACAGCGGCAAAAGGGGTGAATTTATTAGTCGATCAAGGCATTTTATACAAGAAACGCGGTATTGGCATGTTTGTTACAAAAGGGGCACGAGAAATTGTAATGAAAAAAAGACGTGAACAGTTTTATGAACAGTATGTCATAAAGATGAAACAAGAAGCTGAGAAATTAGGTATTACAGCAGAGGAACTTAAAGAAATGATTATGAAAGGAGAGGAATAGAATGAGTAAGGTTGTTGACATTCATAACCTAACAAAGTCTTATGGCAAAGACATCGCTGTAAAAGATGTTAGTTTTTCTATAGAATCCAATAAGATTTGTGGGCTTCTTGGGAGAAACGGAGCGGGAAAGACAACAATCATGCATATGATTACAGCACAACTCTTTCCTACGAGTGGTGACTTAAAAATCTTTGATGAGAGGCCCTACGAAAACCGCGACGTCCTTAATAAGATTTGTTTTATAAAGGAGAGCCAAAAATACCCACCTAACTTTTGTGTTCATGACGTTTTAGAGGTTGCTGCTACACTTTTTCCAAACTGGGATCAACGCTTTGCTAAACGTTTGCTAAAAGATTTTAACCTCCCTAGAAAGCGGAGAATTAAAAAGTTATCTAGAGGGATGTTATCCTCTGTTGGTATTATTATTGGGCTAGCTAGTCGTGCCCCCCTTACCATTTTTGATGAACCTTATTTAGGGCTCGATGCGGTTGCTCGGAATCTCTTTTACAATCATTTGATTGAAGATTATGCAGATCACCCACGGACCATTCTTTTGTCGACTCACCTAATTGATGAAGTAAGTAAAATTTTGGAGCAGGTGATGGTCATCGATAAGGGTGAGTTAATTATTAATGAAGAGGCCGATTCCTTGCGCGGAAGTGCCTATGCCGTAGCTGGTCTGGCCACGAAGGTGGACGCCTTCATTCAAGGGAAAAAGGTTATTAATAAGCCTCATTCCTTAGGAGGGTTTACTTCAGCTGTCATTATGGATACGCCGAAGTTTGAAGATCGTAAACAGGCAGATTTACTTGGCCTTAACATCACTTCTGTGTCCATACAGGAATTGATTGTTCATCTTACAGGTGGAAATTCTCAAGGAAAGGCGGTAGAACTCCAATGAATCCAGCCATCAACGTCATGAAAATGCATTTCAAAGAAAAATGGTCATGGTTTTTCGCTCCATGGATCATTCTCTTGTCTAGTTTTCTTATCAATCTCTTCGTTGGCTATTTGACAAGCGGAGATGAACCCATTTACACAGGTGGCTTATGTTCCATCTTCGCTTATATGCTAGTCTTAGGGATTGTGACTCTAACCCACATGTTTCATTTTGCTATCGGTTTAAGCGTGAGGAGAAATGATTTTTACCTTGGAACCTCGGGTATGTTTTTTGTAGTCAGTGCGGGTATCGCTGTTCTTTTACTCCTTTTTGCTTTTTTTGAAACAACATCAGGAGGATGGGGTGTCCAGTTACACTTTTTTCATTTGCCGTACCTTAATGACGGTTCACTAATCGAGCAGTTCTTACTCTACTTTGTTGCAATGCTGAATATGTTTTTCCTGGGTTTCATGGTTTCAAGTATTTATCAGCGGTTTGGGCAATATGGACTTTTCGTTTTCTTTGGAGCTTTATTGGTCCTTTTCTCTTGTGGCACTTTTCTTTGCACCTATTATGGCTGGTGGATGGATGTTTTTCATTGGATTGGTCAACACACAGCATTTGGCCTTTCTATGTGGACACTTCCTTTTTTAGTGATTTATATAATCGTCTCATATCTCTTTATTAGGCGGACAACGGTTTAACTATTGGTTAGTGAGCTGCCTTTATACTCAGACAGTCCGAAGGCGTTCATCTTCACCCAAGCGACTTTCACAAAAAAGGATCTTCACAATTAGAAAAGCGGAGGAACCCTAAGGTTTCTCCGCTTCATTGTTATGTTTAGTTTTTATTCGGATAAAGTGGGAAGGCTTGAGTCAGCTTACCGACTCTGGCTTTCGCCTCTTCTGCAACGGCTTCATCTTCGACGTTCTTTAAGACGGACGCAATAATGGCTGCGAGTTCTTTCATCTCTTCCACACCAAATCCACGGGTCGTTACCGCAGCGGTTCCCATACGAACGCCACTTGTTACAAACGGCTTTTCAGGATCATAAGGAATCGTGTTTTTATTGGTTGTAATGCCAACATTATCGAGCGCTCGCTCAGCAACTTTACCTGTAAGGGAAAGGTTACGAACATCAAGTAGAACGAGATGATTATCTGTACCATCAGAGACGAGCTCAAGACCTTCTGCTTTCAATGCTGCTGCAAAGGCCTTGGCATTGTCAACAATTTGCTTAGCGTACTCTTTAAATGAAGGCTCAAGGGCCTCGCCGAGTGCGACTGCCTTAGCCGCGATGATATGCATTAAAGGACCGCCTTGGACGCCAGGGAAGATTGACTTGTCCACCTTTTTGGCAAACTCTTCTTTACATAGAATCATGCCGCCCCTTGGTCCCCGTAAGGTTTTATGGGTGGTTGTTGTGACAAAATGAGCATAAGGAACAGGATTAGGATGAAGGCCTGTTGCAACAAGTCCAGCGATATGAGCCATATCTACCATTAAATAGGCACCGACCTCGTCAGCAATTTCACGGAACTTTTTAAAGTCAATTTCTCGAGGGTAAGCACTGGCACCCGCTACAATTAGCTTCGGTTGATGTTCTTTTGCCTTAGAGAGAACATCATCGTAATCAATGCGATGATCGACTTTATCGACCCCATACTCTACAAATTTATAAAGCTTGCCACTGAAGTTAACAGGACTTCCGTGAGTGAGGTGGCCACCATGTGAAAGGTTCATGCCTAAAACAACATCGCCAGGCTCGAGGATCGAGAAGTACACACCCATATTCGCCTGAGCACCGGAGTGTGGTTGCACATTGGCATGTTCAGCTCCGAATAACTCCTTCGCGCGTTCGATCGCTAACGTTTCCGCTTCATCGACATATTCGCAGCCTCCATAGTAACGTCGGCTAGGGTAACCTTCAGCGTATTTATTCGTCAATACTGAACCTGCAGCCTCTAAAACGGCTTCACTGACAAAGTTTTCTGAGGCAATAAGTTCAATTTTATCACGTTGTCTGTTTAATTCTTTATGGATTGCTTCGTAAACCTTCGGATCTTGTTCCTTGATGCTTGTCATCCTTTACACCCTTTCTCACTTTAGCATGTTCAAGAACAGAAAAAACAGAAGCCTGCCCATATGAGGTCAGCCTTATGCTTCTTCAGGTTCCAAACAGCTGCTATTAAAATCTATCCACATCATATCATAAATAAAACGAATTTTGACAGATTTTTTGTAGAATTCAAAGGAGTAATTTACCGAGGTTTTAAACTCATTTGCTTGTCCTTTATCCTTCTGTTACCAAAGTGGCCTTTAAGGCTTGATCTAAATCGGCCATTAAATCCTCAGCATCCTCAATGCCGACCGAAAGTCGTAACAAACGATTGCAGACACCTTTTTTAATACGAACGTCTTCAGGAATTTCGGAATGGGTTTGGGTGGCTGGATAGGTCATAAAACTTTCCACTCCCCCTAAGCTTTCTGCAAAGGTAATGAGCTTGAGATTTTCCAATAATGGTGCAACTTGCTTTTCGTCTTGCACTCTAAAGGACACCATGCCGCCTCGACCAGGATAAAGCACATCAGCGACAGCTTCATGGGCTTCTAGGAAGGCGCAGATTGCCTTGGCATTAGACTCATGCTGACGCATTCTTAAAGCAAGTGTCTTCATCCCTCTCATTAAGAGCCAACAATCAAAAGGCGCTAAAACAGCACCTGCTGCGTTCTGATAGTTTCCGAGTTTCTTTCCGACTTCAGGATCCTTTGCAACAATGAGCCCTGCTAATACATCATTGTGTCCCCCCAAATATTTCGTCGCACTATGAAGCACAATATCCGCTCCCATCGTTAAGGGACGCTGAATATAGGGGGTATAGAAGGTGTTATCAACGATTAGTAATAGGCCTTTCTCTTGTGTAAACGCTGCAATCGCTTCTATGTCAATCTTTTTCATTAAAGGATTAGAGGGCGTTTCTATAAAAATAGCCTTAGTCTTTGGAGTGACTGCTGCTTTAAAATCCTCAAGCTCATCACTTTCTGTTGAGCGGAAATAAAGGTGTCGCTGGTCCCTTGCGATTTCCAAAAGACGATAGGTGCCCCCGTATAAGTCACTTGACGTCACGATTTCATCTTCTGAAGAAAATAAGGAAAGCAGTCCTTGGATGGCCGCCATTCCAGAGCTGTAGGCAAGTCCCCGTGCCCCACCTTCGAGTTCGGCAATTGCTGCTTCTAGAGTTGCTCGAGTAGGATTGCCTGTTCTTGCATAATCGTAACCTGTTGAGCGCCCTAACCCCTCGTGACGGTAGGCGGTCGATAAGTGAATCGGCAAACTGACAGCTCCCGTCAACGGATCCTTATTATTTCCAATTTGTACAAGTTGTGTTGCTATTTTTCGATTCTCCACACTCATCCACCCCATTAAATACTTTGATTTTCTTTTTAACCTGTCTCTCCATCGGTCGCACTTATCTTATCGGCTGTCATCCCCAAAATAGGGCGTGGGTGTAAACATAAGCCTGTAACGCAAAAGCAGACCACTCATAAAAAGAGAGGTCTGCATAAAGACTCTTATCTTACAAAGTTTGTGCCTTTGTAGGAATTGGCACCTTGCTTATATAGCAGGTTGCCGGGCTTCACAGGGCCAGTCCCTCCACCTCTCTTGATAAGAAAACACTTATGGAATTGGTTATTATGCCTTGGATTTTATCAATCTAAGACTCAAAAGTCAATCTATTTTTAACTTTTCCCCTTTTTGATGTTTATTTCTAAAAATGATTAACTTTTTCCTTTTCTGGATAAACCGCTCGTTCACCACCAATTAATTTTGGGCGCGTCCGGGCGAAAGTGACATGAGCATTGCCAATTTCCTTGATCGCACAACGCAACGGAACAACGACTGCCTTAAGATGCATACCAATAAATGTGTCTCCGATATCGATTCCGGCATCTGCTTGAATCTCTTCTACTACAACAGGATGGTTCATTTTTTGATAAGCTAACGCTGCCATCGCCCCTCCTGCAGAGCGTACAGGAACCACTGTGACTTCACTCAAATGCTTCTGTTCAGCCGTCTCCGCTTCGACCACTAGGGCGCGATTTAAATGTTCGCAGCACTGAAAAGCTAACTGAACACCCGTCTTTTGTTGAAATTCATTTAAAGCTTGATAAATAGCGTTAGCTACCTCAACTGTTCCTGCAGAACCAATATGTTCACCAATAACCTCACTCGTACTTGCACCGATCACAAGGATATGTTTACTTGTCAGTGGCATGGCATCTTGTAAAGCCTCCAAAACTTGATTGACTTGTTGGCTGATACCGTTAAGCTCATCCATCACTACTTGCCTTCCTTTCTATGTCGTAAAAAATATCAAAAATTTAAGGTCATTCCCTAGGATTTCTGATTCTTTCTTGGTCTCATCGCTCTTCAAACTTCAACAGACTTCTTAACCTTTCGCCATTTTCCCAGTCAGATTTCGATATTTCCCGGGAAAGATTAGACATATTTCCTTAAAATCCGTTAGATTATTCCCCATCTTTTTTTATAAATTGATCTATGAGTGCTTGCAATTCTTCAAAAACCTCTTGATATACTTCTTCCGACCCGCCAAAGGGGTCCTCTATATCTATACTGTTTGTTGTGTACTCTAAAGTATGGATCCGTGCTTCAGCCTCCCATAACTCTTGTTCAAGCTCACTTGTTTTTGCCTTGTCCTTTTCGTTTGTATATATCGCCTTCTTCATTTGATACTCCGCCATCGCTTCTTTCCAAAGTTTCCAATCCTCATCAGCACTGACATATCCTTTTAAAGTAGCCGTTTTTTGAATCGCTTCAGGAAACTGCTGTATTAAGGCGTTTTTATGTCCTTCTGTCATAGTGAAAATAACGTCTGCCCAATCCACTAAATCCTTGGTCAAGGGTTGAGAGGTGTGATGGTGAGTAATGCCGTGATCTGCTAGTACTTTCATCGCATTTGGATGAGCAGATTGACCTCTTTGGGCAAAAAGACCCGCTGATTTCACTTCATACTGATCACCCGCCCGCTGTTTCAATATTGCTTCCGCCATTGGGCTTCTGCATGTATTCCCAGTACATATAAACAGCACCTTTTTCATTGTTCATCACCCCAACGTAAAACAAATAGAACTTTAACTGGTTTCCCTTATCCTCATCTTAGATATAGATTAAACCTATTAAACAAGAGATATGTAAGTGTCGCCCTATTTGTGTTTAAAAGAAGAATTAGCCACTCTTTGGATGAGCATTCAATGTTAAAAACATACTGTCCTTATCACACTGTCAACTGTCCATATCCTAAGAGCTTCTGCCTTTTGGCAGTCCTTCTTTTAGAACTATTTATATCACATATTAGAGGTCTATAAAAGCCTCTTCACTAGAATTTAACACGATAACTTTCCGACAATTTTCATTGACTCCGCTGGAATGCAGACGATCCTTCCTTTAGGAGAATCCATTTAAAAAACGCCCATAAAAGGCGCTTATTTTTTGAATTGTTCTTTTACATACTCAGTAATAGTTTAATCCCAAAAGCAAAAAGAATACAACCACCTAAAACCTCACTATATGACCCGAAAAGTTTTTGAAATTTACGACCTAATAATAATCCCAGCCATGTCATCACCATGCTCACAGCACCAAACATTACAACAGTAGCCCAAACTCTTGCGCCATATATCCCAAGACTTAAGCCCACTGAAAAACTGTCAAGGCTCACACTCACCGCAAATATAATGAGCCCTAAACCAATAGGCTGGACAATGGGACCTGCTTCCTTTTGAAAAGAAAAAAAGATCATTTGTGCTCCGAGTAAAATAAGTAGAACGCCGCCAGCAAATAATGCCACCTTACCAAAATGTGCGGAGAGGATCACCCCAATGAACATTCCGGCTAATGGCATGATGACATGAAAGACCCCAATGGTCAGTCCAATTTTAAAAATTTGTCGAAGCCTTAGAGATATCATCCCCATCCCCATACCTACCGAAAAGGCATCCATCCCTAAAGCAATTGCCATCATAAATAATGCCACTAATGATTTCATTACAGCAACTGTATCCACTGGTTCGCCTCCTTACATGCCTAAAGCCATCCTATGCATGTCCGAAGCGATTTAGAAGTCAAGCCTTAAATATTTGTCCATATGCCCAGACGGTCAAGAGCCTTCGAGAATGCCTCAAAACGGGCCATTAAAGGATGCGTCCGTTCGCCGCCTTTTTTAATCGATTCATTATAGCAAGGCC
Organism: Pullulanibacillus pueri; assembly: GCF_014639255.1. Lineage (GTDB taxonomy): Bacteria > Bacillota > Bacilli > Bacillales > Sporolactobacillaceae > Pullulanibacillus > Pullulanibacillus pueri. Next base: position 5,690 of record NZ_BMFV01000020.1, on the reverse strand, counting down.
AATGCCTTCTGATGAAAAGGTTTCACAGAAGATCACATCGACTTCCGCCTGATCCATTTTCCGCAATGCATCATAAAGTCTTTGTGCTACACTCGTGAGGTCTTTTACTGATCCCATAGCAGTGATGACATCAGCCTCTCTATAAGCCTCCAAATGTTCTTCGGTTGCGATGACACCCACATGCTTCCCAGTCTGTTTCTCCTTCTTTATAAAAGAGGGAAGACGTTTCTCTGGATCCTTCACGAGGTAAACCGGTGCTTCTGGCGCATAATGCCGGTACTTCATTCCTGGGGATCGCGGCGCTGCATCCGATTGCCCAAGGGTAGGATCTTCTTCTAATGCTCCTAAAAGTTCAATGAGTTGTTCCCGAGAAATACCGCCTGGACGCAGCAATACGGCTTTTTCTCCTGTAGTATCCACCACGGTAGACTCGACACCTACACCGGTAACCCCACCATCCAATATTCCCGCTATACGACCATTGAGATCATAAGCAACATGATCAGCGGAGGTAGGGCTAGGTTTTCCAGAGCGGTTAGCTGAAGGGGCCGCCACAGGGACACCCGCATATTTGAGAAGATCGAGCGCTATGGGGTGAGCAGGCATGCGGACACCCACTGTGTCTAATCCCGCAGTGACTTTTTGGGCAATTTCTGGCGCTGCCGGTACAATGACGGTAATAGGCCCTGGCCAAAAAGCATCCATAATCCGCTGGGCTATCGGGGGGATCGTCTTCGCCACTTGATGTAATTGCTGACGTTCAGCGATATGCACAATTAAAGGATTGTCACTTGGGCGCCCCTTCGCTGCAAAGATTTTAGCAATCGCTTCATCTGATAATGCGTTTGCACCTAAACCATAGACTGTTTCTGTCGGAAAAGCGACGGTCTCATTGTCTTGGATAAGTGCCGCCGCCGCCTTTATGTCTGCTTTTTTAGTGGCCTGATCGACCGCTTGTACATTCCAGCGTTTTGTCTCGTACATGTCCATTACTCCGTTCTTTCCCTCAAACCTGTGGATAAACATCGTTTTATCCACAACTCTGTGAATAAGTTGTGAATAAGTTCATTATTAGTCACTTTCAATCGTATACTGCATCACACGGGCTGAGTTGCTTTTTTCTTTCGTAAATAAAGGATCCTTTTGAAGTTCATTAGGAAGTTCCGTAAAGGGAATCTCTACAAATCCTAGCGGCTCAAAGAGATCAGCTGAAGCCATCGTCAGAAAATAGAGACCTTCTGCATGCAGGCTTTCTGCCTTGGCAATTGCAGCTGTTAGCAACCGCATCAAATCGTCGCCGTCACATTGTTTGGGATCCAGCACCATCGTACGCAAGATCGCGTGTGTATGGTTTTTAGCAATGCCTATAACTGCGGCCCAAACCCCTTTATTATCCATAACAAGGAACTGGGCATCCTCACACTCTGGTGTCCACACTAACCCTACCTTGTGAATAAACCTTTTGATTTGTTCCCTATATTTAGCATCCACCTCAATAATTTCGCGAATCATCGTCATCCTCCTCTAATCTATCATTTCTAACCAATCTATGAAATGGATTTGATAAATAGACGTGATTCTTAATAGAAATGTGATAGGAATGGTTTATCCACATCATCAACAAGGTTTATCCACAACCATGGACTTTGAATGAGGATAACTTCTTTATAAAAGTGCTCCACTTTACCAGCAAAGAGCGCTTTCCCGCGACCACTTGCTCTACAATTTAAGAAAAACCGGGCGAAAGCATGCCCATTCCTTAAAAGGACTGAGAAATTTCTTAATACCAAAATGCATCATCCACACAGGTCGATTGAAGCGAGCGTTCTAAAGCGGAAATCCACACCGTTTCTGATAACCAGAATGTATACTTACTGATTCGTTAAATTAAAGTCTTAGACCCTTTTTTCCTAAACTTTGATCTTGTAATCACCTTTAATGCTACCAACCCTTGTTAAAAGTTTCAGTTAAAAAAGTTTTGAGAAAAAGTTGCCAATGCCTTCAAAAAGATCGACAAGGAAGAATTTAACCTCAGGCTTGTCACTTTCTTCTTCGTTCTTATCCGTTACTTTTTGAGTCACTTTATCTGTTTGATGTTGGTTTCCAGCATCCTCTACTTTTTTATGTTGTTTCCCCGTATCCATTACTTTTTTAGGCTCTGCTTGCTTTTCTGCTTTATGGGTTTCATCATCTGTCTTTACGGCATCACCATTTGAGAAATCTAAAAAACAGAGAGGTGGAAACAACACGCACCACCAATTGGCGCCAACACCTTGACCTAAGGTAATCACTAAAGCTTCATATTTCCCAGCAGGATAGACATAACCACCGTACATTTTAGTCGGAAAATCAGCTTGACCTAATTTAACCGTAAAGGATTCATCAAGACCCATTTTTGCTAGTTTTGTAGCTACTGTATCTTGCACTTCATCAAGATGGTCACGAATCACACGTTTCGCCTGTTTGGCTGTTTTGAGATGTTGGACCCAGCCTTCAACATCTGCGTTTACAGCATCTCTAATTTGTCTTTTTACTGATTGATCTGCCGCTGAATTACTATTGGCTAAAATCCGAAGACGGATGGCGTCCTCAGGAATAGGATTGGCACTTTCTTTGGCATTTGATAGCCTTGTTTGAGTTTCCATAATAACAACTAAAATAAATAAAAGAAGTATAAATGCTAGAATCATTTTTCGTTTCATTGTTCTCCCGCCTTTCTTGGTACTTCAGTATGGACGGGATCACAAATCTTAAACATTAGCAATCAAAAATTTCTCTAAAAACCGTTCGACAAAACTAGCAATCTGTTAAATACTTTACTTGAGTTGGTTGCGGTTTTGCCAGCGTGGTGCGATTTTGGGCTGAGCACGCAGTTGTTTTGTGCGTAAAGGGCTTCGTTTTGAGCACGACCACTTTGTTTTCGGTCGTGATTTGTGCGGATCCCCACTGTTTCGTGCGCGCGGAACCACAATTCGTGCATCATAGTATCCCTTTCGTGGGCATTTTGTGCGCCGCGCCGCCGTTTCAGGCGCATAAGCCCTCTTTTTGTGCGCGGCCACTCTACTTTTCGTGCGTCATTTTATTTTTTCCCAAAAACAGCAAAGACCATTCTTTCATGCTTATTGATGTCATGTTTGATCATTGTCTTTACATTTCGATCACCTAAATGTGATTCTAAGAGCTCAGCAACCGCTGCGCCTTGCCCGCTGCCAATCTCAAATCCGACAAGCCCTTTTGGACCCATGACATGTGGCAGTTGCTGACAAATCAAACGATAGGGACTCAATCCATCCGCCCCGCCATCAAGAGCTAGCCTCGGCTCATGGTCTTTGACCAGAGTATCTAATTGATCAACCTCACGGCTCGGAATATAAGGAGGATTAGAAACGACAATATCAAAGGTCGCTTTCCCCAAAAACGCGCTCAGTAAATCACCCTCAACAAAAGTAACTTCTGCCCCTAAGGATTTGGCGTTCTCCTTGGCCATCTCTAAAGCTGCTGGCGATATATCCACTGCAGTCACGTGGCTTTTAGGATCTTCTAGCGCTAAAGTTGTCGCAATCGCACCACTGCCGGTACCAATATCACAATAACTAACCGCCCCTTTGTCAAAATGCTCCTTTTTTAACTGTAGGATGGCCTGAACGAGTTCCTCTGTTTCAGGCCTTGGAATCAGCACCGATGGATTCACTTTGAATTTTCGACCATAAAACCATTCTGAACCTATAATATGCTGAACAGGCATGCCAGTAACATGGGCGTGGATCTGCTTTTGTAACCAGTCCCAGTCCTCCGCCTTCAATGATTCGCGCATTTCCGCAAAAAGAGAGGCTCTTGACAGCTGCAAACGGTGGCAGAGAAGGAGTTCACCAATGTTTTCATCACGATGATGCTCCTGTAAAAAAGAAGAAGCCCATCTTAGGGCTTCGTAGATTTTGATGGCCATTATAGCGCCTCCGCTTGTTCAATCATTTTCGCTTGATCTTCCACTATCAATGCATTGATGATTTCATCAAGGTTCCCATTAAGTATGGTGTCGAGCTTTTGCAAGGTTAAACCAATACGGTGATCCGTTACACGGCTTTGAGGGAAATTGTACGTCCGAATACGTTCTGAACGATCCCCCGTACCGACGGCTGATCTTCGGTTCGCAGCATATTCTGCTTCTGCTTCTTTTTGGAACTTATCATAAACACGCGCACGTAAGACTTTCATTGCCTTTTCTTTGTTTTTAATTTGTGATTTTTCATCTTGAATAGAAACGACGATGCCGGTGGGAAGGTGAGTCAACCGCACTGCGGACATCGTGGTATTCACACTTTGACCTCCAGGGCCACTCGAAGCAAAGGTATCCACGCGAATGTCTTTATCATGAAGCTCGATTTCAACCTCTTCTGCCTCTGGAAGGACCGCGACTGTTGCTGTCGACGTATGAATCCGGCCACCAGACTCCGTTTCTGGGACACGCTGTACGCGGTGAGCGCCATTTTCATATTTAAGTTTAGAATAAGCGCCTTTACCATTAATCATAAAAATGATTTCTTTATAGCCGCCAACCTCACTCTGACTGGCTTCCATAACATCGATTTTCCACCCTTGGTTTTCTGCATATCGGGTGTACATTTTATAAAGATCCCCAGCAAATAACGCAGCTTCATCACCACCCGCTGCTCCGCGGATTTCGACAATGACGTTCTTGTCATCATTAGGATCCTTTGGAATGAGCAGGATTCTTAGCCGTTCCTGAAGCTCATCAATGTGTTTCTCTAATCCGTTGATCTCTCCACGGATCATCTCTTTCATATCGGCATCGCTTTCTTCTTCAAGCATCGCCTTAGCATCCTCAAGTTCTTGCATCGCGGTTTTATATTCACGGTAGGTTTGTACCGTTTCTTCTAGATCAGATGACTCCTTGGAGTAATCGCGAAGCTTTTTTTGGTCACTAATCACTTCAGGATCTGAAAGGAGTTGGTTAAGTTTTTCATAACGATCCTCTAAAGATTGCAATCGGTCAAGCATTGAACCTTCACCTCATTCTATAGTCACTCTCATTTGCCACTCTGATTTTAAATGGCAACGCATTGAAATTCATATTATTAAAGGTCATCCAAAAATACAGAAAACCTGTCTGCCGCACATATAGGCACTTCCTAAGTATATTACAGCTAAAATCGAACGTCAAAATTCGCTGAGACTTCCGCTGTATAATATGTGCAATCGTTTCAGAACGTTCAGGTATCACCCACCAAGTATACTAGAAGCCACCCTTACCCTTTATTAGAAAATGTGACTTTCACTTCACCGCTTCGCTAAGCACAGCCTGATGTGTAAGTATATGCCTTCACATATTGGGGTTGTCACCACGACGTAATGACGAAGACAAGGTAGTCCTTATAAGGTTTTATTCAAACGTTTTAGAAAAACCGGGCGAAATGCATGCCTGGTCCTTATTCAGTTGGGCATTAAAAAGCTTTTTTACCAAAATGCTTCGTCAATATCAAGTGGATTAGAGAGGAAGACGCGAGATTCGGAACACTTATACAGAGTGTGTTCCTCAGCGCCGCTGACTCACGGATGCCTAAACTAGAGTCCTTCGGGAACAGCAACCAGCGTTACTTCACGAATAAACTTCGAGTTGTTCCGAGAAAGCTGACGACGAAGCGATACGAGTAGACGCAGGAACAGGGGTT
>NZ_BMFV01000019.1 GCF_014639255.1 Pullulanibacillus pueri | reverse complement strand
AGCGTGAGGAGGCTCACCAGCCGCCCGCGGAAAGCGGAGTGTATTTCCGTAGCGGTAGTTACGTCGCAATCTATAGCAATTTTGCTTTTTTGTAGTGGCGGGTCTCGCGATTTTTTGAGCTCTTATGAGTAATGACAAGCTTTTACTACTTCAACATTTGAGTAAGAACTTTGTTACTCCTTTTTCTTTCGCTTTTTTTGAAGAATATAAACAACAAATAAAATAATGGCTAACCACAAAACAGCTTGAAGAAGCCATGAAGGAATACTATGGCTATAATTTTGAATTGCGACTAGAATTAAGAGGATAACCATTACAACGATAAATATTGCGCGTATCAAACGACTCTAACCTCCCTTTAAGACTTAGGCTAGTCCACTGTTTTATTTTAGCATAGAGTGTAGCCAGGGGCGGATTTTGCTGAATAAAGTTGCCTTTTTTAAAGTCTTTTTGTTACACTTTTTGATAGACCTTCATTCCTTAGGAGTGAAGGTTTTTTGTCCAATAAATTTTGGATAGCCCTTTGATCCCATTTTTACCTTTGGCAATGGAAGAAGATGCTAGTCCTTTGTTTAAATAAAATAGGGATGTGTTCACATAATAAATTTAAAAAAGTGAGGGAAACCATGAACTGGTATGAAAAGTTAAACAAGTATTTCCCCATTGAGGAAATGAAATCGCAAGAGCATATGGAAACACTTTTAAAAGAAAAACCGGAAATGTATCATAAAGACGAAAGTCAAAATCATGTTATGATGTATGTAGAGACGAAGGATTTTATTTTTATTGATTATCTTTGGGTTTCAAGTCAGACACGCGGGAAAGGAACGGGGCATAAATTAATAGAGAAGATGAAGAAAAAAAATAAACCGATAATCCTTGAAGTCGAGCCAATTAATTATGAGGATAGTGATACGCAAAAGCGTTTGAAGTTCTATAAGCGAGAAGGCTTCCAACATGCAACATCAATCGGATATAAAAGAAAAAGCTTAGCGACAAATGAAGTGACTGAAATGGAGATCCTTTATTGGTCGCCTACAAATGAATCAGAAGAAAGCATCTTAGAAAAGATGAAAAAGACCTATAAAGAAATTCATACCTACAAAGATGAGGAAATTTATGGTAAATCGTATGAACCCGCTGATAAGGTCTTGACAATAGATGATGAGAAGACAGACAATATACTTGAGTTCAATTAATGTTTCACCACTATTATATAGATAAAAACAGGGTGATGATGGGAGAAATATTATAAGGACTATAACAAAGCCTTATTTTTAAACTTTGGATGATCTTCTTTGTTTATTTTCTCCATTAGAGGTGAATAGAGCATATCCTTTTTTGTAGGTGCAATGCCGTCCATTGTATTCAAAGTGACCATTAAGGAGTGGATAACATGAAACAGAAGGTCCATGGTAAGAAGCGCAGAGAGGCGTTAAAAAAATGGTTAAAAGAACGCTTAGGCAGTTGGAAACCTCAACAAAAACAATCGCCAACCTCATCATCCCAAACGAAATCGGTTGCCTAGAAGAGCTTGGATATACAAGCTCTTTTTTTGTTGTTTAAAAAATATTTAGGCGATGATATGTTGATATTTATATCTTGAGGCAGGCGGGAGGCAAAAGTGACGTGGCGTAGTGCCGTCATCATTTCTTTTGAACTTATTTCCGAAAGCCTTTCGAAAACGGTCGATATAAATTGTCTGTGATTCCCGTTTATTCCTAAGCATCGGCTTTCTATAAGAGGCTTGTGAAAGACAAAAAGCTTTGGTTAAAAACGGTTCTTTTGATAAAGACGGGGTAGAAGCTACGTTTTCTAAAGCTGGCTTTCCGAGAAAAGCCGACATACTGTGAAATTTTTTTCACAATGTGGTTTTGAAGCTTGTAAATAGGGTATACCTTAAATAAAGAATTAAGGAAATGTAGTCTGGCCTCTAGCCAAATTAGAAATATTATAATATAATAATGATAGAGGTTATCAATACTATAAGTGCCGATCCTTTAAGGAGGGTTTACTATTGGTCACTTTATATACATCACCTAGCTGCACTTCTTGTAGAAAAGCAAAAGCTTGGTTACAGGAACATGAGATTGCATTTGTGGAACGTAATATTTTCTCAGAACCTTTAAGTATTGAGGAAATTAAAAGCGTCCTAAAAATGACGGAAGATGGGACAGATGAAATTATTTCTACTCGTTCTAAAGCCTTCCAAGAGCTTAATGTCCAATTGGACAGCATGCCATTACAGGATTTATATGAATTGATTCAAAACAATCCTGGATTACTTAGAAGACCCATTTTGATCGATGAAAAGCGACTACAAGTGGGTTACAATGATGATGAGATTCGACGTTTCTTACCTAGAAAGGTGAGAACCTTCCAACTTCAAGAAGCGCAACGAATGGTTAATTAGAACAAAGCACTTTCCCCTGGGAGAGTGCTTTTTGTTCCATTTATAAATCAAGACTGAGCAACTTTCATTTGTCTTTTTATTTATCTTGTGCTTTTTATGGAATTATTTTTTATCCATCCAAGCAGTAAAATGATAATAATAATGCTTACTGTTAGTACAGCTTTTGCTTGGGGAAATGGTTTTAATAAATCATGAATTGAAGGCTCATGAATAATCATTTCTGCTGCAGTATACCCAAGCACGCCACCACCTAAGTAAATAAGAGCAGGTAGATGGTCCATGGCTACTAGGATAACCTTGCTTCCCCAGATAATAATGGGAACGGAAACACAGAGACCAATCATGACTAAGATCAGGTTTCCATGGGAGGCGCCTGCAATGCCTAAGATATTGTCGAGTCCCATAATGAGGTCAGCAATAACAATAGTACGAACAGCTCCAAATAATGTCGTTCCTGATTTAATGTTGATGTCGTCTTCTTTGTCTGCTATAAGTTTAAAGGCGATATAAATCAAGAATATGCCGCCTGCAAACAAAAGGTAGGGAATTTGTAAGAGCGATAGCATGATTGCCGTAAGAAGAATGCGTAAGATGACGGCTAGACCGGTGCCTAAAATAATGGCTTTATTTCTTCTTCTTTCGGGGAGATTCCGACAGGCGAGGGCAATAACAACCGCATTATCTCCCCCTAGGATAATATCAATAACGATAATATTTACAATTGCGATAAGTGTATCTAAACTGATCTCCACGCAGAGCGCCCCTTTCTAGGACAATCATATGCTGTCTTGTCCTAAATATGACCGAGGACTCTATTTATTTGTAGGAAAATTGAATGGAGAAATTATATATGGTGAATAATGAGCATAAAGAATCAACGGTATCGTAGTGCGATGGCGTGAATTTTTGAATGGCCCTTTTGGATTTTGTGATTTATAACGCCAGATCTTAGAATTTATGACTTATCGAGAGACCTTATAAGTGGTGCACCTTTGGGTTTTGCCATTAAGGCTTTGCGGAAGCCGAGTTTTGTAAAGTTTTTTTGACAAGTCAAGATTTCATAAGAATGATCATGATGAAGAAATAGCATCATATAATTGAATAAAACCTTAAGAAAGCATGCATTGACTCAGGACAATGATGGATATTTTTATGAAGTCAGGTTTTTTTATTTCATTTGTCGGGAAAGTATCATACAATAAAGATATAAGCATTTGAGAGCAAAAGGGTGTACACTTGATCCTTAATCTGTCTAGTGATTATAGAGAGTTTAGGTGATGCTTCTATAATTTTTTATTAGACGAATTGCTCCCGACTTACCATCATACAAAGGAAGGGAGAGAGAAGAATGGATATCGAGCGCGTGAATGATCATACGTTGAAGTTTTTTATCAGTTATTTGGATATTGAGGATCGCGGTTTTGATCGAGAAGAGATTTGGTATAATCGTGAGCGTGGGGAAGAATTATTTTGGGATATTCTTGATGAGGCTTACCATAAGGAAGAGTTTCCTGTAGAAGGTCCTTTATGGATTCAAGTCCAAGCATTGGAGAAAGGGTTAGAAATTTTAGTGACCCGTGCCCAATTATCAAAAGATGGAACAAAGCTTGAGCTCCCAATTTCTTCGGATAAACATCTCGACATTCCTGTTAATGATGATCTGGAAAACTTACTTTCTGAGAACCTTCAGGATGATCAATCAGAGGACGATCAAATAGTGGAAGAAGACGAGCTGTCATTTCTTATCTCCTTTAATGATTTTGAAGACATTATCCATTTAAGCGGACAAATAGATGATGATTTTATTGAGAGCAGCTTGTATCATTTTGATGATAAATACTATTTATTTATAGAATTTAGTAATGATTCGACTGAATATGAACAAGAGAATGATTTAAGTTTAATCTTAGAGTTCGGAGAAGAAACGGATATCACACTCCCTTATATTCAAGAGTATGGTAAATTGATCATTGCTGAAGAAGCTATTACCACTATCCGTCATCACTTTTGTTGAAATGTTTAGTTGAAATAGATGTCAGGTAAGTACCCGGCCTTGTAAATATGAGGGCGGGTTTTCTATTTTATTCTTGTGAAGTAGAACTGAATTTTTCCGTTTCGTGGTGATGGGGTTACAAAATAAGCTGTCTTCATTAAAATGCAAGGCGTAGCTTTGAAAGTATAAATGGTGGTCACCAGCTGAGGTGGGTAATAGATTTATTGACAGATCAGAACGTATATTCTAAAATGTAGTAATAGAAAGTGCTCCGATGTTTCCTCAGTCTTAATTCCGTCCTCTTATTGAACTAAAAAACTTCCACAATGCTTTTAACTAATGTAAACTAATATGTCGGGAGCCCTTTTTGTAAGTGGCTATCGGGGACATTTTAACCTATTGAGCCTACCCTAAAGAGTTGGGATAGGATAAATCATCCAAGTGGGGGAGTATCAGTTCACCCTTATCGATCACCATGATCATAAATACAGCTCTACGGTGCTAGAGAGGATAGGAGTACATTGTTATGAAGAGACAAGCGCAATTACTACTTCTTGCTGCTATTGCTGTATTAGTTTTATTTTATTTGCAGCACTGGCAACAGTGGATTCTTAATACTCTAAATGTTGGCTTGTCTTTAACCGTCGTTTTTATTGGAATCATCATTTTTTTAGAGAATCGCAATCCAACAAAAACTATTACTTGGCTTATGCTCTTAGCCCTTTTTCCTGTTGTAGGGTTCATCTTTTATATTGCGTTTGGCCAAAGCTATAGAAAAAAACGGTTATTCCGTAAACGAGCCTATTTAGAAGAATTATCTTTTGAGGCCTCATCATCTAATGGAATCATTGATTATGACAAGCTTCAACTCATGGGAGAACATCAACAATCGACGATTCGGCTGGCCCAACGATTAGGGCAATATCCGGTTTCCTTTGCGACAGAAACCCGAGTCCTTACGAATGGTGATGCTACTTTTCGAGAAATTATCAATGCTATAAGTCAAGCTAAACACCATATCCATCTTGAATACTACATTATTCGTGATGACGGTTTGGGAAGTGAGATAAGGGACTTACTTATAGAAAAGGCTCAACAGGGTGTAGAGGTTCGCTTGCTTTATGATTCGGTAGGAAGTTGGCGATTGCCAAAAAGGTATGTCAATGAATTAAAAAAGGCGGGCATTAAGACTGTTCCGTTTTTTCCTGTTAAGTTACCCTTCTTCAATCATAAGATTAACTTCCGGAACCATCGGAAAATCGTTGTCATTGATGGAAAGATTGGTTTTACGGGTGGACTGAATATCGGTGATGAGTACTTAGGGAAAAGTAAATCTTTTGGATTTTGGAGAGATACGCATCTCTTGGTGAAAGGGGAGGCGGTTAGAAGTCTACAAGCTATTTTTCTTCAAGATTGGTATTACATGACAGGTGAATTTATCAGTGATGTCATTTACTTTCAAGCAGAGCCCGTGCATAAAGAAGGAAATGGTGCTGTTCAATTGGTTTCCTCTTCTCCTGATGATGAGTGGGAAGTCATTAAGAACTTATTTTTTTCAATGATTGTGTCCGCCAAACGGTCGATTTGGATTGCTTCTCCTTATTTAATTCCTGATGAAGATATCCTCAGTGCCTTGAAGGTGGCGGCACTAGGTGGGATTGATGTGAAGCTGCTGGTCCCCAAGCATCCTGATAAAAAAATAGTTTTTTACGCCTCACATTCGTATTTTCCGGAGTTATTAGAAGCCGGTGTTAACATTCATGAATATCAGAATGGGTTTTTGCATAGTAAGGTCATCATCGTTGACCATGAACTGGCGTCTATCGGCACGGCAAATATGGATATGCGTAGCTTTCATCTGAACTTTGAAGTCAATGCTTTCCTTTATCGAACAGAAAGTACGATTCAACTTGTTGCCGATTTTATTGATGATCTAGAAAATTCTGTTCCTATTGATTGGGAGGTATTTAAAAAACGCCCAATCCTGATTCGTGTCTTCGAATCCACATCTCGCTTATTATCTCCACTTCTATAAAAGGAGGTTAGAGCTCCAGGCTCTATTCTCCTCCTCAATGTCCTTTCAGTTTTTTGAAATCCCTCGCGAAAAGGAAGTGATGGCACTGTTCGTTGCCATTAACACTCAAGGCCATAAATGTTCGCTTTTAGATGATGGCCCCTCATTAATGGATCTCAAAGCTCGAAGAAGTAAAGAAAAATTTTATTGTGAAATGTGTGGTGGAGAGGTTGTTTTGAAGTTAGGCACTCAGGTGGCGTGGCATTTTGCTCATAAGCAAGCTGCAGATTGCCCTTTAAATCATGAACCTGAGTCCATTCACCATCAATTAGGGAAAATGCAGCTATATTATTGGTTAAAAGATAATCAAACCATAGTCCATTGTGAACATTACATTTCCAAAATTCAACAACGAGCAGATCTGTTCCTTCAGTTAAAGGATGCTCCACTTGCTATTGAATATCAATGCTCGACCATTCCGATTGAGTTATTAGCTTCAAGGACAAGAGGCTATCAGTCATTGAATATTGATGTTATATGGCTATTAGGAGGCGAGCGTTTAAAAGCTGCAGAAAAAAATGTGTACAAACTTTCCACAATGGATGCCATGGTTTGTCGTTATGATCAACAGTTACCAACCCTTCTCTACTACAACACCAGAACGGATTGCTTTGTTTTTCTCTACCCACTAGCCACATTAACGACTTCCCGCATTCTTGGAGTGACAAAAACCCTCCCTAGAAACCTGGTTTCACCACAATTATTCTCGTACAAGCCTAAGGTTTCCATGGCTTTAAAGGATTGGATTCAGCCGTGGCTCAAGCAAAAAGAACGTTGGCGGACTAAACCACTGGCCATCTTTACTCATGAAGAACGCTATCTCTATACGATGTGTAGACATAAAAGGAAACTCTTCAGCTGTTTCCCGGCTTTCGTAGGAATTCCAATGATGGCTTCCTTTATACTTTCTACTCCCACTTATGTGTGGCAGATGTGGTTGGTACTGACGTTCATCGATCGCCCCTCCGGCACTATACTTCATCTCAAAACCATTACCCAAGCTTTTTCTAAAATGATTCAAAAAAGTATCTTTCATCTGCGCCCTAGTCTTTATACAAAACCCTCGATAAAACATGTGGTTACGGGTTACTTTAACTTTCTTATTCGGGCGAATATCTTAGCCCCATTGGCAGAAAATAAATATCAAGTGATTCAACCTATGGAATGGAAAAATGAAGATCTGGATACCCTTCTCAAATGGGACAATGATGTTTTAAGAAAATATTATTAAGTAGAAAATATTCAAGTTAATGGAGATTTTTATTTTTTTGTCATACAATATTTATAAGTACATCCTGTTTTTAAGGAATGAATGAAGAAACATTTTAGTGTTAAGAGTGTAGGACAAGAATACGGAGGTGCAAGAATGGCAGAACAAGGAACAAAGGCTCTTCTTACAAGAGAAGAGGTTCAAGAACAAGAAAAGTGGAATTTAGAAGCGATTTATCCAGATATTGAGGCATGGGAAGCGGATTTCAATCAAGTAAAAGCATTAATCCCTGAGGTCACAGCATTTAAAGGTAAATTAAGTGAGTCGTCACAAACTTTATATGATGCCCTTCAGAAACAGGATGAGTTAACAAAGACGTTAAGTAAACTTTTTGCTTACTCACATATGAAGGCTGATGAAGATACCGCAAATCCTACATACCAAGCATTAAATGATCGCACGCGTAATTTAGCAGCAGCAGTTGGCAGTCAGCTTTCTTTTGTAGTTCCGGAAATTTTATCGCTGGATGAACAAAAATTAAAGCAATTCATTGAAGAAAACGATGATCTTAAGCTTTATCGACACGCCCTTGATGAAATCAATCGTGAACGGCCACACGTATTAAGTGAAGAAAAAGAAGCGCTCCTTGCTGAAGCCAGTGAGGTTTTAAGTGCCTCATCCAATACTTTCGGCATGCTGAACAATGCAGATATGACTCTGCCCAAGATAAAAGGGGAGGATGGCGAAGAGGTTCAAGTCACTCATGGTCGCTATTCATCCTTAATTAGAAGTCAGAATCGTCAAGTGAGGGAAGATGCTTTTAAAGCCATGCATGGCACGTATGAGAGCTTCAAGAATACGTTTGCTAGTACCTTAGGGACGGCCTTCAAGCGCGATAATTTTTACGCTCGTGTTAGAAACTATGATTCTGCTCGTCAGGCGGCGTTATCAGCAAACAATATTCCTGAAGAGGTTTATGATAACCTTGTTTCTACAGTCAATGATCATTTGCATTTATTACATCGTTATGTAGAACTTCGTAAACGGGCCATGAAGTTAGAGGATTTACACATGTATGACCTTTATACGCCGCTCGTAAAAGACGTCGATATGAAGGTCAGTTATGAGGAAGCCAAAGCCCTTGTTTTAAAAGGACTTGCGCCAATGGGTGAAGAGTATGTCAACATTATTCAGGAAGGGTATAATAACCGCTGGATTGATGTGCGTGAAACTAAAAATAAACGAAGTGGCGCTTATTCTTCGGGGACCTATGGGACCATGCCGTATATCTTATTAAACTGGTCTGATGAGATTAACGATGCTTTTACACTTGCACATGAGCTGGGACACTCTTTACACAGCTATTATACAAGAAAGAATCAGCCCTATCCTTACGCCGATTATTCTATTTTTGTCGCTGAAGTAGCTTCAACGTGTAATGAAGCACTTCTTAATCATTATCTTCTTAATGAAACCAATGATAAGAAGCAAAAGTTGTATTTGTTGAACAATCAGCTTGAAGGCTTCAGAGGAACTGTCTTCCGTCAAACGATGTTTGCAGAGTTTGAGAAGATTGCTCATGAAAAAGCTGCTAATGGTGAGGCCTTAACATCAGAATTGCTCTCTTCTGTTTACTATGACCTAAATAAGAAGTATTTTGGTGAAGGAATGACCATTGATAAAGAAATTGCGATCGAATGGGCCAGAATTCCTCACTTTTATAATAACTTTTATGTGTATCAGTATTCTACAGGCTATAGTGCCGCAGCAGCGTTGTCACAACAAATTCTTAATGAAGGAGAGCCTGCTGTTACCCGCTACAAGGAGTTTTTAAAGGCTGGAAGCTCTGATTACCCGATTGAGGTACTTAAGCGTGCAGGGGTAGACATGACGTCCCCAGACCCGATTAAACAGGCTTTTAAAGTTTTTGAAAATGTATTAAATGAGATGGAAAGCTTACTCTTTTAATTCAAAGGATGAAAAATCCCCATCAATTCAATAGATGGGGATTTATATTGATCTTTTTTTGCGATACGTAATGAGGCGAATGGTCACGAGTATGGACAAAAAGAAAAGTGGACCAGAAATGACTAAAGGCTGGAGATCCATTAAAGCTAAAAAATAGAAGCAAAAAGTGACTACAGTTGCTAAAAGTGAGAGCAAAATGAAAATACCTTTCATTAAAATCCCCCTTCATAAGTGTGGTTAAAAAAAGCTTGGCTTTTCAATACAATTTATTCTTATGAAAGTCACGGTATGACTAATGGCAGGTTTTCGGTTTTCTTATCACATCAGAAAGCATAAATTCATGGAAATTCGGTGCAACTTCGCCCTTTGCCATTAAGGCCTGGCGACAAGGAAAGCATAAATTTTGGTTGACCTCCACTCAAGATCGCTCGCTTTCCGCGGGCACAGCCTCAGCTAACTTGGGAATAATATAGTGGGGCTCCCAAGTGGATCTTCGGACACGCTGGCCCCGTTCCCAAAGGAGCTAGAGCGTCTTCCGTTCCGAGCAACTGGGGTGCTCCCGTGCCATTTGGGATTAAAATCTTATTCCGTGTTTGAATAAGGATCGGGCATGTTTTTCCGCCCAGTTTTTCTTTAAAAAAAACAGACCTTGCAAAAGAGGTCTGTTTCAACAATTATTTTTTATCGCCAATATATTTCCAGTAAGTTCCATACTTGACGTGGATAGGTTTGATCAGCTGTTTTAACGTCAGCTTTTTGAGATCCCTGAGAATATCTTGTTTCTCTTTATCATAAACCGTAGCGAGTTCTTGTGTGGCTACACAACGATGTTGCTCTAAAAATTTTTCTAGAGAAGGGGGGACTTGCTTTTCAGGTTGTTTTCCTAAGGTCTCAGTAAGAATCTGAACGTAGACGCTGTAAGGATAACAACCAGTGACCTTGACTCCTTCCGTCTCATCACAGATGTTGAAGAACACAAGTGTTGGCAATTCCTCAACACCCATCTCACTCGTGATTCGGCGATCACATTGTAAGGCCTTAATGGGACGCTCAGAATTTAAATCCTTCTCAAATTCATTGAGATCAAGTTTAGCTCTTTTAGCACATTCGATGATAACATCTTCTGTACTTATATCTTTTCGATCCGCAAACAGACTTTCTCTGAGAATCCTCATAAAACGATTGCCGCGAGCCTTCCCTTGTAATTCAGCTGCTTTAATCGCTAATGAGGCTTTATATGAAGACATTTTAAATTTTTGTTTCTCATTATAGGGCATTCTAGATAGTTGAGCATTCTTGTTCCATTGTGACGGATTTTCTGGACAATCACAAGACTTGCCGATAATCACCCGTATTGTAAAATACTGACCGTATTCAACAATGAGCTTTTTTAAATTGGGTTCCATTCCCCAACTTGCAGGGCATATTGGATCTACAAAAGCATAAACCTCGATCGGTTTAGTTTTTTTATTTATCGTGCTGCCAATGGTGCAGCTTTGATCTGAATTGCCTTCGCAAGTGGAGCTGCCGTTATCGAACAACACATTCATCTCCTTACTCGCCTTCATTTTCCTCAGTGTTGACCATATGATGGGCTGTTAAAGTTAAACGTTTAAAAATAGCCTCTCTCCATGGTTCTTCAATTTGAACTTCATCCATCGCACGCCTCATGCATGATAACCATGCCTCTGCACGTGCTGGCGTAATAGGAAAAGGCAGATGTCGCGCACGTAACATCGGGTGTCCATGTTCTTCAGAATATAAGGGCGGTCCACCTAAGAACTGAGTAAGAAATTGTTGTTGTTTCCGAGCGGTTTCCGTTAGATCGTCTGGAAAAATAGGTGCTAATTCAGGATGGGCCGCTACATTTTTATAATGTGCCAAAACAAGCCGTCTTAATATATCAGTACCACCAATGGCTTCAAAGGCATTGGTTCTTTCGCTTTTCATTAGAAGCCTCCGATAGATTAGTCAAAGTGTATTTATAATCTAATTCTATTGTATCAAGGCGTCATCGGTTTCGGCAAATATTCGACACTGAAATAATTAGAAAAAGTTGGATTAGGCTTTTTAATTGACAAAAGGCCCTCTGAAAAGGCTTAAACCTCACTATAATAGCCCGTGAGAACCTTTTTTACATAATTTTGTGTTTCAGAAAATGGGGGAATGCCTTTGTATTTTTCCACGTTCCCAGGACCGGCATTATAGGCTGCAACGGCGAGGGTTTTGTTTCCATTAAATTGATCTAAAAGTTGTTTTAAATATTTTGTCCCACCTAGTATATTTTGCTCGGGATCTAAGCGATTAGTGACCCCTAGACTTGCCGCCGTCGTAGGCATAAGTTGCATGAGACCTAAAGCACCAGCTTGACTTTGACTGGCTGGATTAAAACCAGATTCATTTTGAATTACTGACCGAATCAACTTAGGATCAACATTATAGAGAGCAGCAGCACGTTCGATATATGGATCATACTCCTTCTCATTTCCTATAGATGTTGAAGGAGCGGCGATCATTGTGGGTAAACTTTGCGCTGAACTTTGTGTTAAAGCACTTGAATAAGCACTCAGTAAGGGCGTCGCTGTTTCTGGTGATTCTGCTGTTGCGGTTGTTTCTTGCAAGAGTGAATCAAGTAAGGAAGAGAACGAGTCGTCCGTTGACGTCTCTCCTACAATCGAAGACGAGTTAATATTATTAAGTGCCTGTAGCTGTAACCAAGCTTGAATCATTTGAATGTTACCTATTGTTGTCCCCATTATAAACACCTCATGTTTTCATCGTTCAATGACTGAATTTGGCTTCTTTCATAAAAGCGAACAATTTTATTCTTTGTCTGCCTTTTCGGAATGGCGTGTTCTTTTAATAAGGCCTCAAAAATGGTTTTACCCGTCTTAAATTCTGATACTTCATACTCTAATTCAAAGTCTTCACTGTTCAAATAAAAGCTATGGTCGAGGACTAAGAGTCCATTTTTATAAGGGAGCTCTCCACGGCGAGTGGTTAATGTGCCTAAAGAATGGAGCTCCTGAATAGCCACACCCATTTGTTGAAGGACGGTAGTGACATTCCCAGAAGGTAATTTGTGCTCTATTTTAAATGTATTCACCTCGTCTAAAGAGAGGGCCTGGTGGGTTTCAAGCAGACCTTCAGTAGCAGGCTGTTTTAATGTCAATGTAAATTGTTCACCTTTTTTTCTAATTCTTAAGGCGGACTGTTGATTTTTTAAGTCAAATGATTTTGTATCAAAGTACTCGTTTTCCTGAACAAAAAAAGAGTGAGGCGATAGATTAAAGTGTTGTATGAGCTGAGTAAATTCTTTGTCTGTAAGCATATTTTTAAACTCAATTTCAATCTCTTGATTCACGTGAAAACCACCTATCGAATAATGGTAAGTTTAATTGGATTATGCCATAATGGAGATAATGAAACAACCAAAAAGCGGAGAATGGATTTATATAACAATTGCTCGATCAGTAAAAATGGTGGATGAAGAGATGGTGGTGTTCTAAATGGATTGGGAACTTTTTCTGTCGCCTTATAAGCAAGCGGTAGACGAGTTGAAGATTAAATTGAGAGGCTATCGTGAACAATATGAAATGTCAAATCAGCATTCTCCTATAGAATTTGTTACAGCACGGGTGAAACCTGTTGCCAGTATTTTAGACAAAGCGCGCCGTAAAAACATCGCATTAAATGAACTACATACTTCTATGCAGGATTTAGCCGGCATTCGTGTCATGTGTCAATTCGTAGATGATATTCCAACGGTTATTGAATTGATACGTAACCGTCAGGATATGAGGCTCGTGGAAGAGCGCGATTACATAGCAGAGACAAAGGAAAGTGGTTATCGTTCCTATCATATGGTGGTTGAATACCCTGTACAAACGATTGTCGGTGAGCGGAAGATCCTTGTAGAAATTCAAATTCGGACATTGGCGATGAATTTCTGGGCAACGATTGAGCACTCATTAAATTATAAATATGAAGGACGACTGCCTACTGAAGTACGGGATCGCCTACAAAGGGCTTCTGAAGCTGCCTTCCTTTTAGATGAAGAAATGTCTAAAATCAAAGGCGAGATTCAAGAAGCACAGAAGCATTTTGCGTTAAAAAAGATTGAAGACCATGACTTAAAACGTACGAAAAGGTGAAAAATATGAAATTTGCAATTCAGTCTAAAGGAGACGAACTATCTGAAAAACTGAAAGTTAAAATCTCGCGCTATCTGTATGGTTTTGATTTAGTTTGTGATGAAGATGAGCCGGATATTGTGATTTCAGTGGGAGGCGATGGGACGCTTCTCCATGCTTTTCATCGTTATGTGAACCGGCTTAGTGAAACAGCCTTTGTTGGGGTGCATACAGGGCATCTCGGTTTTTATGCCGATTGGACACCTGACGAAGTCGAAAAACTGGTGATTCATCTGGCCAAGACCCCTTTTCAAGTTGTGGAATATCCTCTGCTTGAAGTAAACATCCGCTTTAATGGCGAAGAAGCGGATAAACGTTATTTAGCACTCAATGAAAGTACAGTCAAGAGCATGGAAGGCTCTCTTGTGATTGATGTCATTATCAAAGGGGACCGGTTTGAAACGTTTCGTGGTGATGGGTTATGTATCTCGACACCAACAGGAAGTACGGCCTATAACAAAGCGTTAAATGGGGCGATTCTTCATCCGTCTTTATCGGCTATCCAACTTGCTGAAATGGCTTCGATTAATAATCGGGTATTCCGTACGATTGGCTCTCCACTTGTGTTGCCAGAGCATCATACGTGTATTTTAAAGCCGGTTAATGATGTGAATTTTGATATCAGTATTGACCATCTTTTTTTAACCCACAAAAATGTAAAATCCATTCGCTGCCGAGTGGCTGAAGAGCGCGTGCGTTTTGCGCGACTCCGCCCGTTTCCATTTTGGAAGCGAGTGCGTGAATCATTCGTGAGAGATTAGAAGGAATTGTAGTGAAGCCATTAATTCTTAAACAAAAAGTGACATCCGAGTCAGAGGGATGGTTGCTCCGTGACTTTCTTATAACGACCATGAAACTCTCGAGAACAGCAATTAAAAAGGTAAAGCATGAGGGTGGGAGCCTTTATGTCAATGGTCAGCCCGCAACAGTAAGAACGTTATTACATGCACAAGATAGAATAGAGGTTCATTTTCCACCGGAGGTCATAGGTGAGGGGATTCGAAAAACGCCGCTGGCTATCGACCTCCTTTTTGAGGATGAGACGCTCATGATCCTCAATAAACCTGCAGGACAACCGACAGTCCCTTCCTTTCAAAACCGTGAGACAACGTTAGCCAATGGGGTGCTCTATTATTTACAGGAACAAGAGCAGCTCGCGTTTACAGCGCATCCTGTCACGCGTCTGGATCGTGATACCTCTGGTCTCGTGCTGTTTGCCAAACATAGCGTGGCCCATGATTGGTTTGTTCGAATGCAAAAGCAAGGGGATATCCATCGCCGCTACCTCGCTCTTGTTCATGGATGCTTTGAACAGGAGTCAGGGACCATTGAGGCACCGATTGGGAGGAAAACAGGGAGTATTATTGAGCGCTGCGTAACCGACGAAGGTAAGCCGGCCATCACGCATTTTGAAGTCATCGCTCAATGGCATGATTTTTCTTTATTATCCATTAAGCTGGAAACCGGTCGAACTCATCAAATTCGCGTGCATTTTTCTCATATGGGGCACCCTTTATTAGGGGATGATTTATATGGCGGATCAACCCAGCTCATCAAACGTCATGCTTTGCATAGCTATCAAATTGATTTTAGACATCCAATGACGCATCAACCGCTGACATTCACGACGCCACTACCAGAGGATATGAGACGTATTATAGAACACAGCCGTTTTCAAAGGGACATTTGAAAACGGCTGTGTTGTTTTTTCGCTCTATATGTGGGTTCTAATAACAAATTAAAAATACTGTTTAAAATATCTTAATGAGCCCCTATGTGAGTCTGCAGCTTCTTATGTGCAGGCGCAGCTCTATTTTATTAGTTTTCCTCTTGTTATATGCACCTTGACTTCGGCCGTTTTTCTGGAAACCCTTAAGCTTAGTGGAAGCTGGATAGAAGTAAAAGCATAAAATGAAGAGTGAGTGAAGCCTGTTTTCAAAAAAGCGGGGAAAAGCGGTCATCAAAAGAACATAATGAAGCCCGTTTTCTAATAAGACCGAAAACGGGCACTAAAGGTTAAAGACTGGAAGGAGGAGATTAGAGGAATAGGTTTAATCAAAACGACTAAATTTTTCAGCGAGATAGGGTTGTGTAGAGGGGACAGAAACGATTTCCATTTCGGGATAGCGCCAGGCTGTAAGCTTTCCCCCAAACACACAACCGGTATCAATATTTATGCTGTGAAACGCGATTCTTGGTTCATGAACAGGTGTATGCCCATAGACAATCCAAGACTCGCCGTGATACTTTTTCGCCCAATCAAGTCTGATTGGACGACCCTCAAAATCAGTATCCCCTGTAATATCACCATAAAGGACAAAAGTCTTAATGCGTTTATTCATCGGTTTGCCAATATCCCGTTCTTTAATGCCTGCATGAGCAACAATAAGCTTTCCTTCATCGAGCATGAGATAGAGAGGGGAGGTCTCGTATAATGTTTTAAAAGCATGGGAGATGCGCTTATATTCGCGTCTTTCTAGCGCATCAAGCTCGGCCACCGTTGTTTCTAAACCATGTTTAATTTGGACATTGCGCCCGAGCATGTATCGATAGAGCTTATCGCAGTGGTTTCCTGGAACATATAACCCTAGTTTGGCCTCTACAAGCCTTGTTACAAGCTGAATCATCTTCACCGAAGCTGGGCCGCGATCTGTAATATCTCCGACAAAAACAGGAAGTCTTCCCTTAGGATGACGAGGGAGTTCCATTTCCCATTCATAGCCTAAAGCTGTTAATAGTTGAACACATTCCTCATAGCAGCCGTGGACATCGCCGATACAATCGTACATTCCTTTTCACTCCAAATTCAGAATCACCTCTTAGTGTTTCCTATTAATGAAGGGATCAATCAAACATGTACTGCCGCGAGCGAGCTTCAATACTTAAAACAAGGCCAATGGCGATCATATTCGTCAATAAAGCACTTCCCCCGTAACTGATGAAGGGAAGAGGGATTCCCGTAATGGGCATCAATTGAATGGTCATGCCGATATTTTCAAATATGGTAAAGGTCAACATGCCGATGATGCCCGTACAAATATAGGTGCCATAGGAATCGTGTGTTTTCAAGGCCGCATTCACAAGGCGATAGACCAATAAGAAGTAAATAGCAATGGTGATACTACCGCCAACAAACCCAAACGTTCCACAAATGACTGCAAAAATAAAGTCGGTCCAACCTTCAGGAATAGAAAAGTTCGTCGCTGCAAATCCTCTGCCGTACAGTTCCCCAGAACCAATCTTCATCAGGGACTTCAATAGTTGATAGCCCTCTTGGTTCTGATTATTCTGAGGATCTAACCAACCGTAAAAGCGGTCAAGCTGATGTTGTTCTATAAATAGGAAAACAATATTTTTATCAATGTAAAAGTAACAGATCACGAGTGCTGTTATAAGGATAACGGCAATGAGAAATAGGCCAATGATGATCCGCCAACGAATCCCACTAATAATAATGAGAGAGGCAATAATAGCCAAATAGACGGTAACTGTCCCTAAGTCAGGCTGTAAAAGGACAATAATAAGCGGTAAGAAAGCGACCGCAACAATTTTTCCTAAGAGAATAAAATCATCTTTAATCTGGCGAATAGCTTGAGATTCATTATGCTTAACGATTATTTGGCTAATGATGAGGATTAATACAATCTTCATGAATTCTGAAGGCTGTACAGAGCCTATACCAGGGAGGTTGTACCAACTTACAGCACCATTAACAACATCCCCTGCAAAAGGAACAGGGACGCCATGTTGTTTAGCAAAAAGGCCGAATAATAGGAGCATGAAAATACCATAAAAAATCCAAGAAAGGAATTTAAAACGGTCGTAGTCCATAATATAAATACCAGCAATGACTAGACCACCGATCACAAACCACATCCCCTGATGCATGATCATTGATTTTGCAGATAAATTGGTAGGATAGGGAGCAAAATAGAGTGTGATAATACTAATACATGCCAATAAAAAAATGATAAAAATTAATGTATAATCAAGCTTTGAACTTACTGAGTTCTCATTATCCATAATATCGTTCCTTCATTTTTTCTTTAATAGAGGCTGCTTAAATCGTCTATTTTAAATGATTTAAAAGCATACCCTATCTATTTTAACATTTTTCTTGTGCTATAGAAGGATGAGAATGAAAAGTTTTTGACAGTTTCTCATCTGTGAGCTAAAAAGTCCAGTATTTATGTGCGTTATGGAAATATGTAAAAAATTCTATATGAATTTAAGTATTATCTCTTGAATGTTTTGTCTCGGTTCGTTAGATTTTATTCAAGGTCATTTATAGTTTTATAAAAATACAAGGGAGGTAAAAAATGGAGACAAGTACCTCATTTGCATCTTTAGTTGTCGTTGTTGTTGTGGCTTTTCTCATGCCTTTACTTTTAAATCGGTTGCGCCTTCAATTTGTCCCTGTCGTAGTTGCTGAAATTGTTGCTGGGATCATTATTGGCAAGACTGGATTTAATTTCATACATAACGATTCTATTTTAGACACATTATCAACGCTGGGTTTTATTTATCTTTTGTTTTTGAGTGGATTAGAGATTGATTTTTCTGTTTTTGCTTCTAAAAATAAAAATAAGAAAAACAGTCAAATCAAGAAGAAAAAAGAGCCGAATAGTTTTTTATTGGCGATCATTATTTTTGTTTTCATTTTAGTGATTTCTTACGTTCTTGCCCTTGGTATTGGTTTATTCGGGCAAAGTAGTAATCCCTATTTAATGACACTAGTCATCGCCACTATCTCATTGGGGATTGTTGTGCCGACGTTAAAAGATACCGGCATTTTGAAGTCCAGTATCGGACAGAACATTCTCTTGATTTCCGTTATTGGTGATTTGGTCACCATGATCTTATTGGCTGTTTTTGCTTCTTTATACTCTGAGCAATCAGGCAGTATTTATTTTATCGTGATTCTCTTCCTTGCAGGCATCGTCTTTTATTTCCTAGGAAAGTATTTTAAACATCGTTCCTTTTTGGAGACAATGACGAAAGGGACTATTCAAATTGATATTCGCGCAGTCTTTGCGCTTATTATTGTCTTCGTAGGATTAGCAGAGTCTTTGGGTACGGAGATTATTTTAGGCTCATTCTTAGCAGGCGTATTGGTTTCACTGTTATCACCCAATCCAACAATGGTGCATAAGCTCGATTCCTTTGGTTATGGCTTTTTAATCCCTATTTTCTTCGTAATGGTTGGCGTGGAATTGGATCTCCGTTCAATTTTTACAGATCCTCAAGTTCTTGTCCTCATTCCGATGCTTCTTGTGGCTTTTTACCTTGCGAAGCTTGTACCGGCATTATTTCTCAGGAAATGGTATGGGTGGCGAACAGTGTTGAGTGTGGGCATGCTGATTTCAGCAAAGCTAACGCTATTGATTGCCGCTGCTCGAGTGGGGGAGCGTCTGGGCATCATAGGAGCAAAAATGTCGTCAGCCATTATTTTAGTCGGCGTGATAAGTTCCATTGTAGGTCCGATAGCATTTAAAAAGATTTTTCCGACAGAAGAACATAAAAAGGCCAAGAAAAAAGTGGTCTTTATTGGGGCAAATCAAATTACTTTGCCTATTTCACTAGAATTAGATAAAGAGAATTTTGAGACCGTTGTTTTTCATCGAAAACAGGAGAAGTGGGATCGGGTGGATCAAATGGGACAGTCGACCTTTGAAGTTCGGGACATTCCGGACTGCAGGATTGAGACTGTCAATGAAGTCCATGGCTTTGATGCCGATATTATTATTTTGGCGACTAAGCAGGATGAATTAAATGCTGAACTTGCGCTAGAGGCGCAAAATCATGGGGTGGAACGTATTATTGCCCGAGTAGAAACCCCTGACATGGTCGAATCTTTAAGAGATAAAGGCATTGAGGTATATTCAAGTTTACTCTCAGCCAAAACAATTCTTCGGGCATTGATTGAAACACCAGGGCTTGTCGATATCTTGACAAAAGATCGTTCTCTCCTTCATGAGGTGCGGATGAATAATCCGAAGTATCACTTCTGTAAGCTTAAGGATTTTCCTTTTCAAGGCGATGCCATTATTATTCGTGCCTTTAGAGGAAAGGACTCCATTATCCCGCATGGTGATACAGAATTATTGTTAGGGGATCGCTTGATTGTGACAGGAAGTCGAGAACATGTCGCTAAACTTCGTGAGCTTTTAGAAAGCTAGAGGGAAGTAGGGTCAAAGGGTAAAGGAAAATGGATACATTTTTAATGGAAAATAAGCGAATAATCAGTAGCTAACTTCATGGTATAATAAGAGGCAAGCGTGTCTATTTAAGCGTATAAGGAGGACAAATGGAATGAATATATCATTTGAAAACAAAAACATTATCATAATGGGCGTTGCGAATAAGCGGAGTATTGCTTGGGGGATCGCAGAGGTTCTACATAAGGCCGGAGCGAATCTTATATTTACATATGGAAAAGAACGTTCCAAAAAAAATATCGAGAAGCTCGTTGAGACGTTAGAAAACCAAAATCATCTTATCCTTCCTTGTGATGTGACTGATGATGAGGCGATTCATCAGACCTTCAACACGATTAAGGAGAAAGTTGGCATCATTCATGGCGTGGCACACTCTGTGGCGTTTGCAAATAAAGAAGAACTAGAGGGTGAATTCGTCGATACCAGTCGCGAAGGCTTCTTGTTGGCTCAGAATGTCAGTGCCTACTCCCTAACGGCAATTGCAAGAGAGGCACGTCCTTTAATGACAGAAGGTGGCAGCATTGTCACGATCAGCTACTTAGGTGGCGAACGTGTGGTACGTAACTATAATGTGATGGGAGTGGCTAAAGCGTCTCTAGAGGCTAGTGTGATGTACTTGGCTAATGATTTAGGAAAAGACGACATTCGGGTCAATGCCATTTCTGCTGGTCCATTGCGCACACTTTCCGCAAAAGGGGTTTCTGACTTTAATAGTGTCGTTAAAGTGATTGAAGAGCGTTCACCTCTCCGTCGCTCGATTACGCTTGAAGAGGTTGGGAATACGGCCCTTTTCTTATTCAGTGAATTGTCAACAGCCATTACAGGCGAAGTCCTTCATGTGGATAGTGGCTATCATACCATCGGGATATAATAATTTTTGTATTTTTGGCTGGGGCCCTTTCCCCGGCTTTTTTCTTTTACCAGAATGTATAAAAATCTGGTTATCAGCACGGTGTGGATTTTCCACTTCAGACCACTCGCTTTCCTCATGCCGGAACACACAATATTTAAGTGTTCCGAATCTCGCGTTTTCCGTTCCACCAACTAAGTTGCTGATGGTGGTAAAAAACATTTTTAATGCCTGAATAAGGACCGGGCATTTATTTACGCCCGGTTTTCTAACTCTTTAAGCTCATGTGCAATTTAATAAGGTTTCCATGTGACTTTACCACAGCTTTGGCAGCCACCATTTTTCTTTTCGGTTTCGAATAAAGAATGGGGCTTTCTTTGTTCTTGGAATCTTTTTCTTTTCACTTGCTTATACAATTCACGCACTTCGTATTTCCTCATGACCAACACCTCTTTCCTTTTTCAGACATAGTATATTCCGGGTTCCATTAATAGGTGAGATGTTTGGCTTAGATAAGCTTTAAAAGCCAATGTCCTTGAAGACTGTTTTTGTTTCAAGATGTACTCGTTAGTGCTTTTTTTTGAAAGGATTAATAACCGTCTTGTTATTCGCTGTTTTAATCGATTTGAAAGGGTTGATGGCTTCGGGAGCCTTTGAGTGTTGCTGTTTTAAAAAAGGGGCTGGCGATGGCTTAAAATCAAGCGCTTCTTTATCCACATCCTCATGTGAAGGGGCCTTAACCTCAGAGCGAGGACCTGTATTTAGAGTATCGAGGGGCTGAGGATATTTTGGGTTATAGGGGGGAAAGGCTTCAGGGAGACTTGGCCAAGAATCCCCTTGTTTATCCGTTTTATAAAAAGCAGCAAAGGTTGTATTAATCGGAACTAGGATCTTTTGGACGAGATGTAGATATTCAGAAAAAGAAATATGCGATAGCCTCTGGCTATCTAAATGAGGGTTTAAGTAGCTGAGGATGAGAAAAACGAGCCATTCTGTCATTTGCGATTGTGACTGTCCAGCGTGTATGTGTATAAAAATAGGTGGAGCCATGACGGGTGTCCATAATTTCTTGTGAATAATATTTTTGATTTCCGTTGGGTATAGCTTTTCCAAGGGTTTAAGGCGATAAGTCAGTTGATCCTGTTTAATTTGCAGAGGACCAGGAAGACTTGAAGGAAACGAGACGGTGAAATCGCTTTGCTCTTTGATTTCTGTTATTCCAACTGAAAGCCCAGTATGGGTAAGTATAGCATTGAGGTCTTGTACGATTTCCTGAGATACACCCTTGATATAAAATCTCTTATTAGGATAGGCTCCGATAATATGCTCTTGATCCAACCTTAATCCCCAATAAGGTAAACACTCTCTAAGTTTGACATACTCACGATCAGCAAGCTTAAACGTCTGGGTATTGTATATGAGGTGAAACAAAGGAAAGCCTCCTTTCAAGTTGCTTTTGTTCATCATTTTAAATGAAAACTTTGGAAGCTATGTCAGAACGGATCCAATCGTTGATCATTGGCCCGTATGAGTGAAAGTCAACTTTTTCAAGTGACCCATTAAAATGGGCGGACAGATGTGTACCAATATCCGCTTAATACCCATAGTATGTAATGAAACAATCAACAATGATATTTGTTGAGGGAAAGGAAGGTATTTTATGGGTAACATGCATAAACCGAGGAATATCAAGCATGCGAGCAATAGTTTACAAGATGAATGTATTCGTGTTCCAAAGGTCTATGACTGGGTGACGGATACACTAACTGTAACAAAAACCATACCATTTACTGAAGAACAGCTTGAAGAAATAGAATGCGCCATGGATGATCCTGATCGTCGTCCACTTAGATTAATAAGTCGTACACCAAAGACTCCACCATTATTCCCGTTAAATCAAAGCAATCCAAAGCTTTATGAAAATAATGGTTTCTTCTGTGAACAAATTGGAGAAAAGCGTAATGTCACCGTTCCTGTTGCAGGAGACTTTGTCGATGCACAACTCGTCGATCTTTTATTTAATACTGATGTCAAAATTGAGGTTGTTGATCGACACGGTGAAGCAGTTACGGAATGCGTCATCGATGTAGCAGCTATGGAATCTTTTGTCCTTTGCTTCCCTGATGGCACCGATCTACTTTGCCGGATATCAAGAATTTTCAGCCGGATTTCATCAGGAACAATCTTACTCAACAATCCAGCACCAACAAGCTTCAAACTCGAAGTCACCTTCTGTGTCGATGTCCAAGTTGAAGCCGAAGTGAAGCTTGAAGTCCTTGCTAAGTTCTGTGATCCACGTGAAAACAATATTGTCGCACCAGAAAATGAAGTGACACCTTGCCCACCTGTAACATTCCCTGAACAATGCCCTAGCATTTTCCCAGCTAAAGGTTGTGAATGCCAAGCTTCAGGTGAAGCAACAGGGGTAACATCCGAAGAAGCAACAGAACAAGGTCAAGTCGGCATCTTAGTCGATATTTGTCCAGATTGCAGCCTTGTCAACAGCACATTCGAATTCACATTCGATGATCGTGACCGTGGAGATGGCTTAAGAAATCTCACCTTTATTGCCGATAGCTTCGATCCAGAGACATTAGAATGCAAAGACGTTAAAGGTGGTACTAAGCTCATCGCGAGTGGTGATGGTCATACGGATGATGGTCGTCACTTTGATTTTAACCTTGCATTAGTAGATAGCAAATTTGGTTCACAATTCCAAGTACAACTCATCCACGAAAGAACAGGTAAGGTTATCTTTGATACAGGGGTAGTCGATGCAGGTGAATGCACCCTTTCAATTCAAGATTGCGTAGACTTTGATGATCTAAAATTTAAAGTATAAAACGAAAGAGTGGGAGTGATCCTACTCTTTTTTTAAAGATAAGAAAATTGACAAGGGAAGAATGCGTATAAGCTAAGTTTTCTAATAAGGTCAGTATCCCTTTGTTTGAGGAGATAGGGATGGGAATGCCCCTGCCTCCTCATGATCCTCATTAAAGCCGTTTTTTGGATATAAAATACGTACAAGTCAAACTGTCAACATTTTGCCCAGTTTTCATACTATATCGAGAAACATAAGAAAAATTCAAGGGGGCGAGAGCTTGGATAATCAAAAGCGTGGACTAAGCGTCTCCAGAATAATAGATCGGGAAAAATACTATAAGTCTAAGGCACTTCAATTAGAAAAAGATCTCATCTTTTCTAATGAAAAAATAAATGCTTTAGAACAACAGCTTGAGCGTTTGACACAATCGACAGAATCTAATAAGGAAAAGCAATTACATTCTGAACAGCAATTAAAGGAGCTCAATACAAAGTATCAGTCGCTCAAAGACCGCTATGATCAAGAAATAGCTGAATACAAGAAACTTGAAGAGGATCTAAGACAAGAGGTTAGCCAACTAAGGAAAAATCAAAGAACTGATCATGAAATTGAGCCAGAAGCTTATGAGAAGAAAGTAAAAAGCTTCGAACGGTTACTTGCGGAAATTCAAACGGAACTCACGGAAAAAGACAAGGAAATTGAAACCTACAAAAGACGCTTAGCGGTGATGGAGAAACGCTTACGTCATCAGAATGATCATGATCTAGAACATCATCCTAATCAAATAGAGCCCTTAAAAAATCCGGTCACGTCTGATCAACGGGCAATCCCTTACCTTGATTATGCGCTTATTATTGGTGAAAAAAAATGTATGATACGTGGCGAACTTATTATAGAGAATGTTGGACAGGGTGAGCTGGGGACGCCTTATATATGTTTTCGATTTACCCCGGGTGATGCTGCTGAGATTAAAGGTAAAATTATGTCTTGGTCAACAGCAGATAAAGAAGCGCTCGATGAAGAAAAGTGGAAGTGGGCTTTTCTGGATACGGATTGGGCGGAGGAAGCGAAAGAGCGTGGTGAGTTATGGATTTATCCTACCCAACCATTAAAAATTCCTAAGAATAGTCGCGTCATTCTCAGTGATTTACAAATACCTGTTGAACGTCAATATTATGATCAATTGTCAGTAGAAATTTTTATTTATTTTCATGAAACCCAGTATCGCGTAAAAGCCGCGAATCAAATCTTAATTAATTTCTAATCCAGGAAGTACCATCAATAAACGAAAGTCACAGTTTTTAGGCATCAGTCCATACGATATGAGTCTATGATGCATATAGTGTCATGAAACCAATTCAGGAGGGATAAGCGTGTCCGAGGAAAAAAAGAAGCAAGTGAAACAACTACGTGTAGGCACTTTACACATTCATGCTGATGAAATTGTTCTTCACCAACCAGAGGGAAGCAGTAGCCCCAACGTTCAACAAGGTCAAAATCCAACATTTCAAGGACCCATTGCTCGTGATTTCTGGGGATTTCCAATCCGACAAGTTCAAGCGCCTCAAGCTCAACAACCTCAAGCGCAAGAAGAAGCCTCTGAGGAAGTGAAAGGTGAAGGCGTAGAAAGTAATCAAGAAAAGACAGACGAAACCGACGATGTAAAAAACGAGCAAGAGAGCACAACTGAACAAGAAGCACCGCAAGCCCCACAAGGCCCACAGGGTCCTCCCTTTGGATGGATCTAGTGTAAAGAGCAACCTGTAGCGGTTGCTCTTTTAGGTTTAAAAATCATGATTGGAATGTAATTGTATCGGCTTACGCTAATCTGTTGGTGACTTATAAATGGTTTGCACGAATAATCCGTCTTCCTCACGCCATTCTGCAAACATGACATTGCGAATATCATGGATGTTTCGTTTCTTTATTTCTGCTTTTAACCATTCCACATCCCGACCAATGAGTGGAAAGTTTTGTTTGATAAGAACGCCATCACTCACAAGGGTAATTGGGAGGCTTACTGATTTTATGGGAACATTAAGGTCGCCTTTACTAACCGTATCGTAAATTGGTTTTTTAATAATTGACAGTTTGCCGTTAGGTTCAATGATAGCATGTTCAATTTCACGAATTGAAAAGACATTCTTTTCTCTAAGCATCGCTTGCAGGCGATTCATATCGACCTTGGTTTTTTTTAAAGTTGCCCGATCAATAATACCATTATTAATAACTATGGAAGGCTCGCTTTCAAATATTCCACGTGATTTGTTGATTTTTAATGTAATGAAATCAATCACTAGAATTAAAATTCCCCAAAAAAAGATACTATACAGCATTTTCCAAGGATCAACATCATCAGAGAAAAGCGCATTTCCGACAAATTCCCCTAGGACCAACGTCGAAACAAAATCAAACGGTGTCGCTTCAGCAATGGAAGAACGCCCAATTATTTTCGTTAAAATAAGCAACGCAAAAAAGCCAATAAGTAACTCAATGGTGGTTTCAAGATATGTATGCATAGATAGACCTCCCTTCAATAAGTTTTACATTATAAAGAGCGGTTTATGCATAGAGAATCAAAAAGAATACGTCCAAAATGAGGACAAGTTGGTGAGGAGGATGCAAAAGAAAAGCATTTGGTTGGAAAAGAGAGGTAGGGTGCCCCAAAAAGAAGGAGGGAGGAGACTAACAAAGAGAGCTGTTACGTCTAAAACGCGCGCGTAATAAGGGGCGTGCTCACAAAAAAGTGGATGGACTAATAAAAAGAAAAGGGAGGAGGGGAAAAATAAAAATATGCGTCTACTGGCAAAGACGCACGAATCCAATATCAATATCTTCCCTTAAAGGGTGTACGGTTACACTAAATAAAAAGGCCGCCGAATAAGCTCGAGGCAGCCAAAAATTATTTTACTACTGAAGTTGTTTGGATTGCTTTTGTCATCTCAACATGCGGAATGTTGGCATCATAAAAAAGATCTGAAGTAACCTTATAGCCAAGTTTTTCATAAAACCCTTGAGCATGGGTTTGAGCATGCAGGACTAATGTTTTCAGTCCTTTTTCTAAAGCCACGTGTTCAATCCTTTGCATGAGGGCTAAACCAATGTTTTGGCCGCGAGCTTCTTTTAGAACACAGATTCTTTCTACTTTTGCTGTTTGACCTTTAATACGGATACGTCCGGCGCCAACGGGGTGCTTCTCATGATAAATGACAAAGTGGACGGCACTTTTTTCATGTTCATCGACTTCAAGTTCCATAGGGACCTGTTGTTCCTCTACAAAGACTGTTTTTCGAACAGTAAGGGCGTCTTGGTACTGTTGTTCATTTTCTACGATGATAATATCCATTACATTAGGCTCTCCCTTTTCCAAGTTGAAAGGATTTATAGACTCTCCAAGTCTTATTATCAAGCTGTTCTAGAAGTTGAAATTGATCGATCGTTTCTTCATGGTGGAGTTCAATCATTTTAAGTTGAGCTAAGATATCCGAGTGCTCGATATCTGAAAGCCCTTGAGCAATTGTAATATGGGGGACAAACTTATAATGATGCTTGCTCGCAAAATCCTCGCCGTGTAATTTAGTATGAAGTTCTAAGAGGTTAGGCTCTTCTTTTACCTTTAAATAAATCACATTGTTCACGGGATGAAAGGAGCTGACCTTTTCCACTTCAATGTGAATGGGTTGAACTGAGCTGGCAATGTCCTCAAGCATATTGATCGTTGTATCTAATTGCTCTTTTTCGATATCGAAGGCTTCTTTAACGGTAATATGTGGTGGAATATAACCGTAATGAGGATCATAACGCTTGCGATAGGAATTCAGTTTATCTTGTAATTGTTTGGATGGAAATAGTGCAATTCCATACTTCATTTGCCTTTCCTCCTCCACTAATTATAAGAATATTATAGCAGTTAATAGGTTATTTGGATATGTTAACGGATTTAAAAGAAAATCTCCATTTAAATTTGGTTACGCTTCTTCCCTTGCTAACATCGCCATCAATGCGTTGCCAAGATCTGCTTGCCACGTTTTCCAAGTATGATTACCTTCAAGTTCTTTATATTCATAGGAAGCGAGTCCCTGTTGTTTTAGCGCATCGTGAAGGGCACGATTAGGTGTCAAAAAGTCCGCAAGATCCCCCCAAGTGGTCTTGACCTCATCTTCCTTAAGTCCAATCGTGTGATAAATGGCAAGTTTTTCAGCCTCTGGATAAGTCGCGACTTGGTGAAGCATTTTATCATTGACATAAGGAGACTGCATAATGACTTGACCAAATGTATGTGGGAAACGAAGAGCCGTAATAAACGAGACCGTTCCTCCAAGTGAATCTCCAAGTAAAGTACGGGAACTTGCTAAATCATCCAGCGCATACTTTGCCTTCAATTGGGGCAGGAGTTCAAAAACGAGGTATTTGATAAAAGCCTCATGTTGATCACCATCAGGATGATAACGATGCCAACGTTGCTTGACATCAGCATAAGGAATCGCGCAGATCACAGGGCTGACAATGGCTTTTTTCTCAATTAAACTGTCAGTAAGCCCAGCAATTCTTCCGAGGTTAAAATAATCGCGACCATCCTGAGCAATCACAAGTGGATAGGTATATAAAGGTGAATAATTAGGCGGTAAATAAATGATAGACTTAACCTCTGTCTTTAAAAAACGGCTTGTTAGGATAAAATCCTCGACCGTACGTTGTGCAGGCATGGTGCTCCTCCATTTCTAAGGGATTCGCCTTCATTGTACCATAAATACTGTAAAATTTAAGCATTGAAAGTTTAGGCCAAAAAGACTATTTATGCGGTTTCTAGCATTGTTTTGCTTTCATTTAAGTAGATGTTGTTGATAACTGTTTGTCCATTTTACTTCTGAACTTAGAAGCGCCTTCGTATAATAGAAATGTACCTCATTTCATAACAGAACATATAATGTAATTTAAGAAGGAGGAGCCGAAAATGAATCAGCGAGTACACAGCCGTGAGGTCTATAAAGCTGCAAGACATCTGTTAAAGGAACGGGGAGTCGAATTAGAGGACATTGCCGAAATCGTTTATGAAATGCAATCTCCCTATCAACCGTATTTGCAGCTAGAAAAATGTTTAGAAAGTGTCGAAGCCGTTTTAGAAAAACGAGAAATGCAACATGCCATTTTAGTAGGCGTTGAGCTTGATAAATTAGCAGAAAAGGGCTTGCTTTCTGAACCCTTACAGTCGATCGTCGCTCAAGATGAAGGGTTGTTTGGCGTTGATGAAACGATCGCTATCGGTGCCGTCTTTGGTTATGGGAGCATTGCGGTGACCACCTATGGTCATTTAGATAAAGCAAAGACTGGGATTATTAAAAAGCTCGACACAAAAGGTGAAGAGGGTGTCCATACCTTTTTAGATGATCTTGTCGCGAGTATTGCGGCAAATGCCTCAAGCCGACTGGCTCACCGCATCAGAGACGAAGAAGAAGAGGCACAATGCGAAGTGGATTCCATTCTAAAGGATAAAAATAAGGATTCTATCCTATAACTTTTAACGAGTAGGGAGCCTCCCTCTCGTCTTTTAATATGAAAAAATAACTTTTAATTTTTCTATTGACGAAGTGGCCGTTATCATGTATATTAATATTTGTCCTTCAAAAAAAAGACGATCCGTTAGCTCAGCTGGGAGAGCGCCACCTTGACAGGGTGGAGGTCGTAGGTTCGAGCCCTACACGGGTCACCATACATAAACCTATTAACAACGTGGTTTCTCGCGAGCAGTCCGAGGAACCACGTTTTATTGTCTAGCGCTCATTTGCAAACATTTTGCAACTTCCATTTGTATTCCAGCTATAACGTGTAAATAAGTATCTAATGTTGAATGCTCCATACGTTCAGATACTATTTTGGGATGGACGCCATTTGCTAGTAGAATGGTTGCATGAGTGTGTCTTGTCCGATAAGCCAAACACGTACGCTCTTTTTTGCAAAGAAATAACTTGAACTATCATTACATACCTCTTGAATACTAAAAAAGCTATTTGTACGATCACAAAGGTATTAGAAAAAAACGAAAATTCATGTGGTAATTTATTGCATAGTAATTGTATAAATAGTATATTTTTGTTTTTGTCCGTATCTCTAATTGTTATAATGAAAAAAACCAAAAATAAAGGAGATTATAATGGTTAAAGATATTTCAGCGATTGTTGAAGATGTAGAATTAAAAGAAATAGGAGAAGAAAAAAATCTCATTAATTATTTAAAGGAACTAGATATTCATACACTTAACCAACTATATTACATATTTAACGGTGGTGCATCTTTGAAAACTCCCATGCAAATGTTAAAATTACTATTGATTCCATTGAGTATATTTGGTGGATTTATTATTGTTTTTATGAATTATGGCAGTCAAGAATCTGGTCTATTTAGTCCTGATGACAGGGAATTTATTAAAACAATGTTTGGCTTCGTAATAGCATTACTCGGTATTTTTAGTTTTTTGAAGTCGAAACGAATGTCGAAGAAAACAGAACTAATAAAACGATCCCATAAAGTGGTTACAAGACAAAAAACAATGTCCATGATTTCATTTGTATTGGAAGAAAAGTATAAGGCATTGTCCGATTATAAATGATAAATATAAAATTAAAATAGACTATCCTCATTTTTTTATTTAAAATTTGAAGATAGTCTATTATTATATTACTTATGTTCGCGAGGAGGTCACACAAGGCATGATTTCTGGGGCAAAACTTTATCGCATTGGATGAAACCGATAAACATGCGGAACACATTATTGTTTGTCGTTCTGGTGGACGCAGTACCAAAGCGTGTCAACTGCTTATCGAAAAAGGATATAAGGTACAGAATCTGGTAGGGGGGATGATCGCTTGGGAGGCTAAATACAGAAAATAAGATCGTGTCATTTTCCAACCTAGGACATATGAGAATAACTGATGATACTCTGAAAACATTTGAGTTCCAGTGATCAACGGAAAAACAGGTAACATTATATATTGCAAGTAAAATGACGATATTTATAAAAGGTATCGTTTTTTTTGTTTTCTTAAAAGGCTCAGTCCACGGAAAAACCGACACCCCATTATGGAATGGGTTGACGTCAGTACTTCACTCGTACAAAAATTTTTAGAAATCAGAGGCATATTGTTTTGATAAAATACCATACAGGGGTATACTATTTTTATAAAAGAGGTGAGCATATGGAAAAGGAAAAGAGCATGCAACCTGAGAAACATCCGTTACTGCCTAGATCTGAAAAAGAAAAACAAGCCATGATTAATCGCTTAAAACGAGTTGAGGGGCAAATAAGAGGCTTGCAAAAGATGGTTGAAGATGATCGCTATTGCCTGGACATTTTAGTTCAATTGTCCGCAGTCCAAGCCGCTTTGAAGAAAGTGGGATTAGGATTGATGGAAAGACATACTAAAATGTGTGTCAGCCATGCGATTAAAAATGGCGATGGTGATGAGTACATTGAAGAACTCATGCGGGTCATACAGCAAATCTCTAAATAATTAGAGGGGTGAAATAGAGATGTCTAGCACCAAAGAATTATCCCTTGATATCACAGGGATGACGTGTGCTGCTTGCGCAAATCGAATAGAAAAGGTCCTCAATAAAATGGAGGGCGTTGAAGCAAATGTGAATCTCGCGTTAGAGAATGCCAAAGTTAAAATAAATTCTGATACCACGCAAACTCGCGATATTGTTGGTCAAATTGAAAAACTAGGCTATGGGGTCCGAGAAGAGAAGGTGGATTTCGATATCAGGGGAATGACGTGTGCCGCCTGCGCGAACAGAATAGAAAAGGTTCTCACTAAAATGGAGGGGATTGATCAAGCGACGGTTAATTTGACCACGGAGTCAGCGACCGTATTGTATCAAACCGGTGCTATCACTCTTGATGATATGGTGGCAAGAGTCAAAAAATTGGGGTATGAGGCGATCCCAAAAACTGATACTGAAGATCCTGTGGATTACAAGGAAAAGGAATATCGGAGCAAGCTGATTAAATTTGTCATTTCCGCGCTGCTTACCTTGCCTTTTGTTTATATGATGATCGCTGAATTTACCGGCTTACCGATGCCGATGTTCTTAAGTCATCCTTGGACACAGCTTATTTTAGCGGGTATTATCCAGTTTTATATCGGTGGGCCTTTTTATTACGGGGCTTTCCGGGCCTTACAAAATAAAAGTGCCAACATGGATGTTCTCGTTGTCTTGGGGACATCAGCGGCTTATTTATACAGTATCTATGGTGTCATCCGTTCGATCATTGAACCTTCATATCACGCCGATTTGTATTTTGAAACAAGTGCAGTTTTGATTACGCTGATTTTGCTGGGGAAGTTATTTGAAGCGAGGTCAAAAGGGCGTACCACAGCGGCCATCAAAAGTTTGCTGGATTTACAGGCGAAAGAAGCCACTATTGTTCGTGACGGTAAGGAAGAAAGCATTCCTATTGATCAGGTACAAGTGAACGATCTTTTAGTTGTCAAGCCGGGTGAAAAAATACCCGTAGATGGTATTGTGATTGACGGTAAATCTTCCGTTGATGAAGCCATGATCACCGGGGAATCTCTACCAGTGGAAAAATCGATAGACGATCATGTGATAGGGTCAACACTCAATAAGAATGGCACATTAAAGATGAAAGCTGAAAAAGTCGGAAAAGATACGGCCTTAGCCGGGATTGTAAGGATTGTAAAAGAGGCTCAAGGTTCAAAGGCACCTATTCAACGATTAGCTGATGTGATCTCGGGAATTTTCGTTCCGATTGTTGTCGGTATCGCTGTTTTAACCTTCATAATTTGGGTGGCTTTCATTGACCCTGGCAATGTACCAGGAGCGCTCAGACCCGCTATTGCCGTTTTAGTTATTGCCTGTCCGTGTGCATTAGGATTGGCCACTCCCACTTCAATTATGGTCGGTACGGGGAAAGGGGCTGAGAAGGGTTTACTCTTTAAGGGAGGTGAGTATTTAGAGACGACGCATAAGCTCGATGCGATTCTCCTTGATAAAACAGGGACGGTGACAAAAGGGAAGCCTGAAGTGACTGATTTCATTGTGTTTAATGGTGACAAAGCGCAACTCTTATCGATGGTTGTAGCTGCTGAAAAAGCCTCTGAGCATCCTCTCGCTCAAGCCATTGTGGCGTACGGTTATGATCATAGTATTAAGGCGTTGTCGGCAACGAATTTTGAAGCGATACCTGGTCATGGTATTCAAACGGTTATTGATGGAAAGACCGTACTTATCGGAACGAGAAAATTCATGAAAGATCATGATATTCTTTATGAAGAACATGAAACTGAAATGGCTACCCTAGAGTCTGACGGCAAAACAGCGATGTTCATTGCGGCTGATGGAGCACTCCAAGGCGTCATTGCGGTTGCTGATACGCTCAAAGCATCATCAGTCTCTGCTATTCAAGAACTCAAATCATTAGGCTTAGAGGTCTACATGATCACTGGGGACAATAAGCGAACCGCCATGGCTATTGCTCAGCAAGCAGGGATTGAGCAGGTGTTTGCTGAGGTTCTTCCTGAACATAAAGCTGAGAAAGTCCGTGAGCTGCAAAAACAAGGGAAAAAAGTAGCTATGGTTGGGGATGGTATCAATGATGCGCCTGCCTTAGCAGCAGCAGATATTGGTATGGCGATCGGGACCGGTACTGACGTCGCAATTGAAGCGGCGGACATCACATTAGTTGGTGGAAATTTGGCCCACATTCCAAAGGCTATTGCGCTTAGCCGAGCAACGATGAAGAATATTCGTCAAAATTTATTTTGGGCACTATTCTATAATTCCATTGGTGTACCGATCGCGGCTATTGGGCTTCTCGCCCCATGGGTGGCTGGGGCAGCAATGGCTTTCAGTTCAGTTTCAGTCGTCACAAACGCATTAAGATTAAAACGGGTAAAAATATAATTAAACTCTAATCAAAAAGGGGACATTCAACATGGAAAATGTGACTCTAGACGTTCAAGGCATGACTTGCGGACACTGCGTTCAAGCTGTAACAAAGGCTCTGAATGAGGTTGGGGTTAACGACGTGGCTGTTCATCTTGAAACGGGTAAAGTAGATGTCAGCTTTGATAAAGAGAAAGTGACTGTAGAACAAATGAAAGAAGCAATTGAAGATCAAGGATATGATGTTGTTTAAGCTTACTCCGTCCCACTCAAATTGAGTGGGGCTTTTTTCTAATTTGAGTATAAAGCTCTGATTGTATCAGAAAAGACAGTTTTTGACCTCCACTTCATTAGATTGCAGACGATGTCTTTTAGCATTTATTGAAGGAGGAAAAAGGTCCATCTATGGAGACATGCTTTCTATCCTTACGTTTTAATCATACCCCATAAGGGTATCCTCCTATTTGAGGAGGTTTTGAACAATGCCGTGGTTAACACTTGTTTCATGGATAGCAATCATCATAGGGCTTTTACAAGGATTCATCATTACCCTTGATGTTATAAGGCATCCGCAAAAAATGATGCCAATTATGAACATTGTTTGGCCGTTAACAGTGTTATATTTCCCTATTTTCGGACTATGGGCCTACTACAAGTTAGGGAGGGTAAAAAAACAGATGGACATGGAAAATGAGGATAGAGAGCATAGGAAAATGGGCACACCAATGGAGATGCACCAGGGTTCGAAACATACGGACACCCACGATCATCACGCTATGGATCACCATTATCATCACCCCCATAGTGAAAGGCCTTTCTGGCAGGGGGTATTTATCTCAACAACACATTGTAGTAGTGGATGTTCACTCGGGGATCTCATCGGGGCACCCGTTGTATTTTTCTTAGGCATAACGATTGCTGAAAGTGACCTATTCACAGATTATGCCGTAGAATTTGTGTTAGCTTATCTCTTTGGCATTGCCTTTCAATATTATGGAATGGGCTTTAAAACGCACACGCGCCCTGGAAAGGATTTAGTGAATGCCATTAAGGCAGATACTTTGTCGCTTATCGCTTTTGAGATAGGGATGTTTGGATGGATGGCTATTGTACACTATGTGTTGTTTACCGATGTTCCTCGCGTGAACGATGCGACGTTTTGGTTTATGATGCAAGTGGCTATGATGTTCGGTTTTTGTACGAGCTACCCTGCTAACTGGTATCTTGTAAAGAAAGGGATCAAACATAGTATGTAGGAGTAGGAATGATGTCCCTTATTTTTAATGGTCATAAGCAGACGCAGTTTATTTAAATATGTTGAATGTTATCGTTATTGCATTAAAAAGGTGCAAGGCGTTAAAAAACCCGAATGGTCAAGGACTGCATTCGGGGATAAATATAGGTGCTTTTTCATTGGATATATTTTATTCCTTTTGTTCTTGTTCGCTTTGCCACCACAGGGAATCTTCTGGATTTTCAATGGCTTCTTTATACTCCGTTTTCGTTGCAACGGTTGGGTGCGAGCCTTTTAAGGATTTTCCTGAAGTGCTATTGAATAAGAAAAAAATGACTAAAAACCCGATGATACTCACGAGGGTTAAATAGAACCCAGGGGCTAAGTTATTATTGGTTTGGTGAACTAACCAGGTTGAAACTAATGGGGTCGTCCCACCAAAGATCGAAACCGAGACATTAAAGGTGACAGCTAATGTTCTATAACGAATATCTGTAAAGAACATTGTGGGTAACGTTCCAGGCATTGTTCCTTCATAAGTTGACAGCATCACACCTAAAATGAGAATGCCTAAAGACACGAAAATTAAACCATTCAAGTTTATTAAATAAAAGGCAACGGCGGATAAGAGCGTTAATCCTCCTAAACCTATTAAGAAAATCGTCTTGTTTCCAATAATATCACTCAGCTTTCCAAACATGAGAGCGAGTGGTACCATAATAATCATTATAATTGTAATGAGTACGGTGCCGACGGTACTCGATAATCCAATGATCTCATCTAAATAAGAGGGCATGTAGGATAATAACATGTAGTTTGTAATATTAAAGAAGGCAACGGCTACAAAACAAACAAAAACATCCCTTTTATGGTGTTTTAATATGGAAAGGAAGCCTTCTTCTTGTTCGTCCTCTTCCGAAAGCTCATTTTCAAATATCGGTGTCTCCTCTAAATTCCTTCTTAAGTAAAATCCAATAAGCCCCAAAGGTAATCCGAGTAGAAAAGGTATTCGCCACCCCCATGAGGTCATCTGCTGATCAGATAATACAATAAAGAGGAGGCTAGCGAGTAATGACGCTATGATATAACCGACAAGCGTCCCTATTTCTAATCCACTTCCGAGCAAATTACGTTTATTGTCTGGAGAAGATTCTGCAATGTAAACCATTGCGCCTGCATATTCTCCACCGGTTGAAAACCCTTGAACAATTCTAGCGACTAATAGGAGTATAGGTGCCCAAATCCCAATTTGATTATATGTAGGTAATAAGCCTATAAGTAATGTTGAAAAGGCCATTAAAATAATCGTGATGGTTAAAACGATTTTTCTTCCTAGCTTATCACCGATCTTACCAAATATAATCCCACCAATTGGCCGCATTAAAAAGGCAATAGCAAAGGTTGCAAATGTGAACATTAATTTTAGCTCATCATTGTCAACAGCACTAAAAAAGTTTTGACTAATAATAACGGCTAAATAAGAATATAGGCCAAAGTCAAACCATTCCATGGCGTTGCCTACACCCGTTGCGAATACACTTTTCTTTGTTTGTTGGATATCTACAACGTTAATTTTTTTCTTATTAAATCTCATTTTAAAGGTCAACTCCTTAACATCGTATAAAGTTCCCCTTGGCTACACCCACTTGTTATGACGGCCTCTTTTTGTTATGTTTGAAATTTTTATGGCGTGTTTCGTAATAAAACATATTGCTGACCGTAACGTGTATTAATGAGAAGAGGAAGAGTTGTATCAAAGGAGACAAGCACATGCGATTGCCATGTGAAAACTATGACTCCTTATATAGAATTTAAAATATTTCAATATACAGCACATACCTTGTACAAGAAATTGGCCTACATATTAATATCTCAAAAGTATGTGCGTAATATCCGCAGTGACTACTCTTTGGAAATGGTATTAAATGGGTTATGTATAAGGAGGAATTAAGGGAGTGAAATAAAGGGTTATAAAAAATATATAAAGCTTTAATGCCCCCGACTTGAACTCAGATATGTATAACATCTAGCAACGTGGTTTCTCGCGTGCATTCCGAGGAACCACGTTGAATGCTGCTTTTGAAAAAAATGCTAGTCGTTTGTTCTCGAGGTGCTCTTTTTTATATAATGTGGAAACTGTTATCCTCCTCATTTATGAATACTCACGCGACTACCTACGGGAACTCTGGCGGAGAGTTCAAGAACATCCTGATTGTACATTCTAATGCAGCCATGTGAGACGTCCTTTCCAATAGAAGCGGGGTTATTTGTTCCATGAATACCGTAATGGGGTTTGGACAGGCCCATCCAAAAAGCTCCGTAGGCACCCCCAGGGTGATTCTGTTTATTAATAATGGTGTAGGTCCCTGAAGGTGTCGGTGATAACATTTTTCCAACAGCAATAGGATACGTTTTTAAAAGTTTGTTGCCGTCGAATAGTTTGAGCTGATGCTGTGAAGTGGATACATCTATCCATTTAGCCATAAAAACAACTCCATTTTTTGGGATAGTATATGAATGAGTCAAGCCAAGGGTTCATGATCTAAAGGAGACGCTTAGTATATGTATGTAGATTATAAAAATAAGCGCCTGAAATTCAGGCGCTTTGAGAATGGGTTGCAGTGATTCTTTTACCAAACGTAGGCGGTACCTACAATGATTAACAAGATAAACAGGACAACGATTAAAGCAAAGCTAGAACCGTAATTACCACCAGAACTATAGCTCATCATAACACCACCTTTTTCTCTGATAATACATATTATGAGGGCACTTCAAAATGGCTTGGACATCTGTTGAATTTCTTAAAAAAGTATTTATCGCAAAAATCTGGATGTTTATCATTGTATAGTGAGGACGGATTTTGATGGATCTGCTTTAACTTTTTCATAAAACCAAGTTGACAGATGTGAATAATGAGTTTAATATGAATAAAAATTATATTGAATACAAAATTGTCAATCGGATCTATCTTCTTATGTAGAGAGGCGGAGGGACTGGCCCTATGAATCCTCGGCAACCTTGGCGTGACCAAACGGTGCCAAATCCAGCAAGTCAAAGACTTGGAAGATAAGAGGAGGTGTCGTTACATTCGTCAGCCCACTTCCTATCTATGTAAGTGGGTAATTATTATTTTTGAGGAGGCGTATGTATTGTGAGTCATTTACTTCGGGAAGCCGTTGAAAAAAGAAGAGAAGAATTAATCAATAAACTGATCACCTTTGACGTTTATAAGGTCCAGCATAAGCACCTATTTGAATTATCTTTATCACAATTAGAGAAAGAATACGATCATCTATTGAACGCTTCACATCCGCATGGAGGAATGGGATCTATTCAATGGACCCATAGTCACAAAGAGAGTGCCAAAAAAAGTACTGTAACCCAATATGACTGAAACACCAAATAAAAAGACAAAGGGAGTTTATCATGAGAAGATTGTTGATCTTTGCGATTGTAGGTTTTTTTGCCCAATTTATCGATGGATCACTGGGGATGGCTTATGGTTTAACCTCATCAACCTTGTTATTAGCTTTTGGGGTGGCTCCCGCAATTGCTTCAGCGTCTATCCATTTAGCTGAAATTGCAACAACCGCTGCCTCCGGAGTATCACATATACGGCTTGGAAATGTTAATAAACGGATTGTCTATCGGATGATGCTTCCGGGAGCCATTGGAGCTTTTGTGGGTGCTTGCTTCTTAAGCCATTTACCTGGGGACCGGATTGCTCCTTATATTTCTGGTTTTTTACTGATTTTGGGGATATATATCGTCATCCGATTCTTCTTTAATTTTAATCCAAAGGAAGGGTCAAGAATATTTTCCAATAAACAACTGATGCCCTTAGGGTTAGTCGCAGGGTTCTTTGATGCGGTTGGTGGCGGAGGATGGGGCCCCATCTCGACGCCTGTTCTCCTCTCACAAAAAGGAATTCCAGCGAGAAAAGTCATTGGTTCAGTGGACACCAGTGAATTTGTAGTTGCTGTAGCAGGAACGTTGGGGTTCCTCATCTCTCTAGGAATAGAGGATATTAATTGGGGCTATGTTGCGGTCTTTGCGATTAGTGGTTTAATTGCCGCTCCTATTGCCGCTTGGTTTATTAAAATACTTCCCCCTTACCTTCTAGGGATTATTGTGGGTGGTGCCATTATTTTTGTTAACGGGCGGACGATATTGCAAGCGGTTGGGGTATCTTCAGGAGTAACC
The DNA here is from genome assembly GCF_014639255.1 of Pullulanibacillus pueri. Lineage (GTDB taxonomy): Bacteria > Bacillota > Bacilli > Bacillales > Sporolactobacillaceae > Pullulanibacillus > Pullulanibacillus pueri. The sequence goes on along the minus strand of NZ_BMFV01000019.1, from coordinate 43,786 downwards.
ACTGCTCTTTATCTTGGCTTTGTTATTGTATGGGTCATTGCCATTGTTATCTCGATAAAAAGGAATCGAGTCAGAATCGGGCAAGAGGAAGCGGGAACATCAAAAATGGGTTAAACAAAACAGTTTAACTTTTACTCGATGTATGTATAGGCCCGCCTAAAGGCGGGTATCGCAATCTCATCTGTTAAGAGATTGCTATTTTTTAATATTAAGACGGGACAAAGGATAAAAGACGATAAAAATAAATATGAAGAGGCTGATCCCGCCAAAGAATCTATAGAATAGTGGCAAAAGGATACCAAAGTCAATTTGACTTATAAGAATACACACAAACAAAATCATGAGTACACATAGATATTCAGGAAAATGCAGCCGGTCATGGATTTGGCGACTCAGACCGAAAACATTGCCAATCACTGTTGAGAAAATCTCTCCAAATACGACGAAAACGTAGAGAAAATGAATAAAGACACCGAGGGATCTTACTGACTCAGCCATAGGGATATTATATTGCTGAACGTTTGGAAGCGCGTAAAGAACTAAAAATGAGGCCAGTAAGATAACGGTTAATCCAAGCCCTCCCCAAAAGCCTCCCCACTTGACAATCTTTTCATTTTCCATTTCTCCGCCCAACGGCACCAAAATCACTTCCGACATTGTCAGGTTATAGGAGATATAAATAAAAGCGTTCATTAACCAGCTTGAGTGAACTAAAAGTCCCGATGGTTGGACCCTGTTGAGGATAGCCCCATGACTTAAAGTGAAGAAGGCCATGAGTAGTGTAAAGAGAATCATAATAGGAACAACCAAAGAATTCACTGTAAGAATCCCTTTTAGCCCTTTTAACATGACGAAAAAACATAAACCGACAATGAGGAGAGTCCCCCATATCGCAGGGATGCCCATCTGTTCATAAAATAAGGACCCCGTGCCAGAGATCATCACTGAGGTACTTCCAAATAATATAATAAGGAATAAGAGGTTAACCAGGGAACCGACCCTCTGTCCAAATAAATAGTGATTGAATTGTTCATAGGAACGGAATCTTGCCCTATGTGCGAGCGTCATTATTTTTGTTCCAATCCAAATAAAGCAGATTCCGGTTAAAAGAATCCCAAGCAGTCCCAAAATCCCAGATGAGATAAAAAATTCAACAATTTCTTTACCTGTTGCAAATCCAGCTCCAACAACCGTCCCAATGTAAGTAGCGGCGACTTGTAAAATTTGTTTAGTATTTCTCATCTGTATTCGTCTCCTTTGGTCTCTCTTTCAACTGGAGAAAGTAAAAATTTGAATAAGTGTAGGATTAAAAAATCACCTAATAATATGTATAGGTTGTACTCTATTTTGTTAGAACAAGAAACACTGTAAACGTAAAGAATTTATACTTTCAGAAACCGCTTAATAAGTACTGTTTTTATATCCTTTTTGGTGTATAATGAGAGAAATCGAACATAAGGAGATGTAGGTATTGGGTGATCTATTTGCTCCGAGTCATATTCTGCTCATCGTTATTGTTGCTTTATTTTTGTTTGGGCCCAAAAAGTTACCGGAATTGGGTCGAGCTTTTGGGAGCGCATTGAGAGAGTTTAAAGCGGGAACCAAGGGGCTATTATCAGAGGAAAACGATAAGGAGACAGCTCACCATTTTGTTTCTCAGGAAGAGACTAACATAATGGGGAAGGCTGGAAAATAACAACAAATAGTCTTTGCTTACATAAAATGTTTACCACCTGCCTATTGATATATTAGAAAATAGAGGGTAGCTCCTGAAGCTACCCTCTATTCATCTTAAGGTTTAAAGACAAAAAAGCGTAAAAGTAACATGATGAGTGTAACCATCACTGTGAAAAGTAAAGAAAATCTAAGTTCTCTTTTTACAACCGTATGAATGTCAGGCTTGTGTTTTTTTCTCGATTCTTGATCTGCCACTGTTTTTAGCCTCCTATTGACTCATTGTTTGTTATAGGATAAGAGGCTGTTCGTCTAAAAAGACCGCCTGATATTTAATCGGAAGAAGCATCCGTTTTAAAAGTAATAAATGAAAGTAAAAAAACTGAAAGAGCGACAATCGTTGATGACGCTTAACGAATAAATAATAGGGAACAACTGAAATAACGATGAAAGGAATGACCGGTAGCGGCTGAGGCTCATCGTTATGGATCGCTAAAATACTAGAGGAGTCATGAAGTGGGCTGTACTCATTGGCGCCATTAGGATGTGAGCTTATCACATGGTATGGATGAGCGACACATGTAAAGAGAAAGATCAATAAAGTCAATTGATAGGGTTTGATCCACATTTTTTTAGCCATTCTTTTTCTCCTCAGAGGTGTAATAGATAATTGGACATGATGAGTTTAAAAGATGAGAAGGATATTTAAGTCCCGTTCGTGTATCGTTTATATTTCTTATTATATCAAATTTTATATATATAGGGCAGCATTTATGAAAAGCGTGAAGAAAGGAATGTTCTAAAATGAATGAAATTCGTAATATATATTGTGTCGGTAGAAATTATGCTCAACACGCAAAGGAATTAAAGAACGAGGTTCCGACCTCTCCCTTTTTATTTTCTAAGCCAACCCATGCATTAGTTGAGACACAAGGTCAAGAGATACGTTTGCCTAATGATCAAGGTGCCATCCATTATGAAGCAGAATGGGTTGTTCATATTCGACAACCGTACGAAAAAGGGATGAGTGTGGATGAGCTTGTGGATCAAATGGCATTAGGGATTGATTTTACGCTTCGAGATATTCAGTCAGAATTAAAAAAGAAGGGGCAGCCATGGCTGTTGGCTAAAGGATTTAAAAATTCAGCAGTGATCAGTCCGTTTATTGAGTTTCCAGGCATCGAAGCGTGCAAGCAGGTTGATTTCTCACTTTTAAAAAACGGTGAATACGTACAAAAGGGGAATATTCAAGAGATGATCTTTGATTTACAAACCATTGTTGACTTCGCGGGCCAACACTTTGGATTAGGTAAGGGAGATATTATTTATACGGGAACCCCTGCTGGAGTGGGACCGATTATGGACAAAGATCATTTCGCGTTGCTCTGGGGACAAAAGAAGCTTGGTGAGTGCTCTGTTATCTTTGCAAATAACTAAATAGAGGTTAATTTTTATAACCTTCTTCCGTTTTGTATCGGTTATAGAGGAACGAAATGGCTAATTATACCTTTTAAAAACCTAAAAAACAATAACATCCATTAAAAACATTACATAAAGAAGACAGGAGTACTTCTTTCGTAACAATTTCTCAAAATAAAGTAACCTCATTTAGAATAAACATGTGTTAAAATCTCATTAAATATAAAAAAATTATAGGCAAATGACATAAAAGTGTTGTGATGTCTATTCCTACTTAATTGGCCCTCTTGGTGTATGCATTTCAAATGGACGGAATGCTCCCGATGGCTAAATGAATCAATAATATGACTAGAGTGATAATGACTATCCTTAGAACATGGAACCATTAAGAGGAGACCGCTATGAAAGAAAAATATATTGTTGTTAAAAAGTCAGACCCATTACAGGGGAGTTTGGCCGTTCCTGGCTCTAAAAATGCTGTCTTAGGTCTGTTGGCTGCTGCACTCATGACGGATGAGGACGTTAAAATAGAAAATATCCCGCAAATTCTTGATGTGAAAGTGTTATGTGAGATTGTTGCTGATATTGGCGTCGATGTTCATGAAACTGATCATCAATTAATTTTTAATGCGAAGAATATAAAGCATGCGGAGTTAAACACGGCACTCACTTCGAAATTTAGGGCGTCCTATTACTTTATTGGAGCGTTGATCAGTAAATATAAAAAAGTGAAAATAGGTTACCCTGGGGGAGATGATTTTGGTTCTCGTCCCATCGATCAACATGAGAAAGGGTTAACAGCTCTCGGAGCCACCTTTAATTATTATAAAGATTATTACACTGTAGAAGCTGAACGTTTAAAGGGTGCGGATATTTATTTTGATGTGATAACCTCTGGAGCTACGATTAATGTTATGTTAGCCAGTGTTTTTGCCGAGGGAAAAACCACGCTAACCAATGCAGCAAGAGATCCTGAAGTTGTGGATGTGGCCAATCTTCTTAACAAGATGGGGGCGAACATTCGCGGAGCCGGGACGAGTAAAATTATCATCCACGGTGTGAACACATTAAAGGGGTGTGACTATCAAACGATCCCTGATCGCCTTATTGCAGGCACTTTTTTGATTGCAGCAGGTGTTACGGGTGGCCAGGTGACGGTCAGAGATGTCATTCCAGAGCACCTGACATCTCTATTAGAAAAACTTACGGAAATGGGAATGACTTTCGAAGTTGGAAATAATAGTATTACTGCCTATGGCGATCACAATTTAAAGGCAACGAGAGTAAAGACGGGGATGTATCCACTATTTGCAACGGATTTACAACAACCCTTAACATCGTTAATGCTTAAAGCATCTGGAAAAAGTATTGTGACTGACCCTATTTTTCCGAATCGTTTCCGTCACATCCATCAGTTGAGTAAGCTCGGGGCTGTGATTGAAAAACGCAAAGCGAGTGTTTTCATTCCTGGAAATCAAAAACTAAAGGGCGCAAGAGTTGAAGCTTTAGATGTGAGAGCTGGATCAAGCCTTATCCTCGCAGGATTGATGGCTGAAGGAACGACGATCATTACCGATATTGATCATATTTTGCGAGGATACGAAAATGTAACATCACTCTTTGCAAAGCTAGGTGCCGATATCACTTTAGAAAATGGCTCAGCTGATAAGAGTCTTCATCATGTGTCCAAAATTATATAATTGATTTTAAAGAGCACCTTTGTGATGCTCTTTTTTTCTTTATTCGATATGATCAAGGTCCCCTAAAATGTCCTTTATGTTTTGCTGTGGTTGTGACGTGCGACCTTGGTGTAAAGATATAAAGGGGAGAAGCCCCTTGGTATACTATAGGGTTTTCCAAATAAATAGGACGCGACTAGGTCTAGTAAATGATTTCGTATAACCCAATGAGGATCAAAAGGACGCCTGAAAGAATAGGGGCATAGAGCTCCATGTTTTTGATACGCTTTTGAATGCTTTTGCCCATGACTCCCCCTATTGAAATAAAGAGGACGGAAAATAGACCAATGGATGCTACAAAACTGACAATTGAAGCGCTCGTCAATCCGACACTGAAGCTCGTGCTAATGCTATTTATCGCCAGAGCAGTGCCTAATAACAAGGATTCTTTCATACTTATAGAATGATTCTGGTCAAGATCGGCATCCTTGGGTTCGTAAATCACTTTTAGAAAGGGAGACTGAGTTTGGTTTGACTTTTTGGAGCGTTCATAAAATGAGGACCATACTGTTAAGGCACCGATGATAAGTAATAAGAGACCACCGATAGTATTCGTAATATGAGGTTGAATATAGGTCGAGATCCAATGACCAGCAAACAGTGAGATTAGTGAAAATAACATTGAAATAGCTGCTATAATGATATTGGACAACCAGGGGATTTTCGTTTTTTTCATACCGTAGGAGCAACCAATAATTAAGTTATCGATATTAGCGACAACTCCGATAAAGATGGCACTGAACAAATGCATAGGCATTCCTCCTATTCCCTAAGGTATGCGATAAGGAATAAGGGGTGACAATCGATTTAAAGACGTAGTCAAGAGATGTGAATAATTCCATTTATTTAGTGGCATGCTTATAGATAAGACTATGTTAGAACTTAACTAGAGTAAACGGGTGATTGAGTTTATATGCTACTTGCTGTTAGCTCTTTTCTTATATTTTTGCTTCTCGTGATCTTTTCAAAGAAGCATCTTTCAAAACTTGAAATGTACACATCGTCGATTTTTGCCATTGTGTTGGATTTTGTTGTGGACTATTTATTAGAATTTAAATACCACCTTTACGGTTATTTTCGTATCTACAAAGCGGATTATGAGGATTTTATAGTTATTCTCGGGATATATCCGTTAATTGATATTTTATATCTCAATTATTTTCCATTTAAGAAAAGTAGAATCGTGCAGGTACTGTATGTTATTGGGTGGTCTTGTTTTTCTATTTTTTATGAATGGTTAGCTGTTCGATCGGAATTATTTTATTACAATGGCTGGAAACTAATCTACTCTGTGCCCATTTACCCCATACTATTTTTGATTTTATTAGGAAAATTTTGGTTTATTAACTACTTAAAGAGGAAAGAATTTATTCAAAAGTAGACGAAGTAAAAGCATGTTTTTAAGATGAAAAATGGAGACTGGGAAAAAATATTTCACTCATAGAAAAATCCGAACATTCAGTGAATGGACGGATTTTTCTTTATTCTTAGCATGAGGCGCATTGCTCCTGTCAAAACACTTCGCTTTCCACGGGGCTCGGCTCACTTCTCACTTTGGAGCTTTTTATGTTTGGTTTTCTTGGCAAAGTTTTTGGTAGAGGCTTATTTCTTATCTTTGAAATCTGACTCCTCAGCAAACTCAGTTCCATAGTCAACGTGCTGTTTATAATGGGACTGTCTTGCCTGTGGCCCCTCTTCAATAGCGTTATGTTTAAGAATATAGCGATGGACAAAGACTTCAGCAATAGTGATGACAACAGCTGAAATGATGCTTCCCCATGCGATTTGTAAGTAACTATTTAAAAGAATGTTACCAAAAACCCACACGCTGACATAGGTTATCAGAAAGTCGATAATAGTCGCTGTCGTGTTGCCGAAACGAGGCAGTACAATTCTGTCTCCAACAATATATGAAATGACTGTTACAAGCAAACTAAACGTTAAAATATCTGTAAATGTTGCGGCAAAAAATAAATCGAGTCCAAGTGCAAAAGCAATGAGGCACGTGATAAATTTAACAAGTAATAGAGTAATATGTTGCATAACCAAAACCTCCGTTTTTTTACATAGTATGGAATAAAAAAAATAATTTCATACATATTGGCGTAAAAAACAGTTTGAAGGGAGGAAAGATCCTTCATGTTATCGGACACAAGTGGAAGTACCCATTGAATGGAGGATAAAGAAAATTATCTATTGTCCAAACGTAATGAATTGGGAAATGTAGACTTTTGTCGAATTTAGTTGTAATATGGACGAGACAATTCATTTGCTTTTCGATAATGGCATACTTGTTGAAAGACAAGGACGCAAAGCCACGGGCCTAAGGAGGATTGTACTCTAAGGTAGCCGGGTTACCGAAAGAAGGGGTATATTCCATGATCATCTCTGCTTTTTTCGGGATGGTCATTTTTTATTGAAAATTATTTTAAAGGAGTGATTGGTTTGTTTTCGTTAAAAACCTTTCTAAAGGAAGAGAGGTTCTATCATTATTTCCAGCCTATTTATAATTTGGTTGACGGTTCTATTAAAGGCTATGAAGTGTTACTGAGGGCAGACGAGTTTTCAAACCCAGAGCCTATCTTTGAGTTAGCACAAAAAAAGAAGCAGCTTTTTGAATTAGATACCCGGTCCATTTATAAAGGGATTAAAACTTATCACGAGGCTGGTCTGACACCAAAGGAAGTGAAACTCTTTATCAATGTTTTTCCATCAACACTCTTAAATCCAAAATTTCTTTCCTTTGTAAAGGATATTATGAATGAGCATGTGGAGCTGAGGCAGCATTTAGTTATGGAAATTATTGAAAGTGAAGTGATCACTAACTATACTCAACTTATTGGTGTGATCAAGAAGTTGAAAAATGTCGGTGTCACTATTGCGATCGATGATTTTGGTAAAGGCCATCATGATATGATGCGGATTATTGAGTTAGAGCCACATTATATTAAACTGGATCGTTATTTTGCTCATGATTTGCTAGCTTCTAAGAAAAAACAAAGATTAGTGAAACTCATTCAAAAATTTTGTGCGGAAAATCATTGTGACTTGATTATTGAAGGACTGGAAATGGATGCGGAAATTGCTTATGTCAAATCTTTAGGAATTACATATGGCCAAGGCTTTGGACTAGGGATGCCTCAACCCATTGCGAAATTAAAACAAACATATGAAAAGAGTTTAGGACTTCAAGAGTATCCTATGAATAAAAGGAAATTTCGACGTGAAAAATTTTATAATCAAGAATGTACTTTAAGGTTTTTAGACTTTGGAACGAAAAAGCTTAATTCGTTAGTCAATAAAGCTATTCAAGGATATGTAGAAGATATTAGTCTTGGTGGGTCAAAGGTGACCTTAATGTTGGATCTCCCTGTTCAAAATAAAGTGACTGTGGAACTGAGTTTCGAATACAATGAGGAATATTATAAGATAAAAGGTGTAATCGTTCGTAAAGAAGCACATTCAAGTGAGTCAATGATTGGGTATGGCATACAGTTTCTTTCACTTGATGGTTATGAACTCAGTCGGTTGAATCAACTTATTAATACTCTTGAATTAGCGAGTCTAACTTAAGATGACCTTAGCCCCTCTCAGGCCCTCGAGAGGGTATTTTTTTATGTCAGCAAGTATCCCTTTGCGGATGACTCTAAAAGGGTAACTTTGGTTTTGACCATAAAGGTTGCAAGACAACTGATGTGTGAAGGCGTCCCTAATTATCAGATGAATTAACGCCATAAGGACTATTTAAAAGGCAATGAGTGTTGACAAAAACTTTTTAATCAATTATCTTTAATTCAAGATATTTTATATCAATATATTTTGTCTGTAGCTCTTAAGTATAAATAACGCGATATAGAGTTAAAAAGGAGAATTGATTATGGAATTGAAAGGGATCCATCACGTATCGGCTATGACTGCAAACGCAGCAAAGAACTTTGATTTTTATACAAAAATATTGGGTATGCGATTGATTAAGAAAACAGTCAATCAAGATGATGTCTCCGTGTATCATCTTTTCTATGGAGATGTGGAAGGTAACCCTGGAACTGAGTTTACCTTTTTTGAAATTCCGATGGCTGCTCCTAATCATAACGGGAATAATAGCATTTCAGAAATATCCTTACGCGTTCCCAATGATACGGCTTTAGAGTATTGGAAAGATCGTTTTAAATCTATGAATGTGGCTCACATGGACATATCGGAAGTATTTCATCGCAAGGTATTGAAATTCAAAGATCCAGAGGGACAAAGATTAGTATTAGTTTCCGATGAACATAATGAGGGCGGTGTCTCTGGTGGAACACCATGGGAGAAAAGTCCTGTACCGAATGAGTATGGGATTATTGGACTCGGGCCTGTAAAATTAACTGTTCCATATCTAGAACCGACAGAGACGCTTTTAGTCCATGTCATGGGGTTTAGAAAAATCGGCCAATATGCCTCCTCAATTGAAGGTCAACAAGATATCGTTGTTTATGAAACAGGCCGTGGGGGAACTGGGGCTGAAGTTCACGTGGAAACGCGAACCGATTTGCCTAAAGAGAGTCTCGGTCGGGGAGGGGTTCACCATGTTGCTTTTCGTGTGGATAATGACGAAGAGTTGAGAGCATGGATTGCCAAAATTAAAGGACAAAGAATGGTGAATTCTGGATATGTTGACCGTTTTTATTTTCATTCGTTATATTTCAGAGAACCGAATGGCATTTTATTTGAACTGGCAACTGATGGTCCGGGATTTGCTACGGATGAGTCTTTAGAGCATCTTGGAGAGGGACTCGCTTTACCCCCTTTTCTTGAAGAACGCAGACAAGAAATAGAGGCGAAATTAAAACCGCTGGATACCAAACAATAATAAGGATGTCTCAGAGTGTAGAGAGTGTCGAATGTTTTAAAGCGTTGTCCAATAAAAGTGTCGAAAAAATTAAATATAAATTTTTTAATAAATTTTATGAATTTTAATCACTTTTTAATGTTTCTGTGTTAAAGTATTAGTGTATTAAACAATTATATGACCCCCTTATGATAAGCCTTCGGGCTTATTTTTTTGTGCAATAAGGGATTGGTATTTTATAAGTAGAAGGAAATTGCGACGTCAATTCGATCGGCTTTGGCAGCTCATACCTTATTATACCCCAAAAAGTAAAGAACACTTTTCGGGGACCCCGATTACCACCCCAAAAAGTAAAAAGCACTTTTTGGGGACCCCGATGGTGCGTCGAACACCGATTCTACCTACATCAAAAAATCGTAAGAACACGGTTTTTCTGCGAGGACTAATCTCTTAGTCGCTTTCCTTAGTCCTGTGGGCATGTGTGGGCATGTGGAAAGCGAGCGACTTGGAGCGGAAATTCCCACTGTTAACCGTCATTAATCTTCTTGTAGTTACGTCGGAATCTATTCAAAAGTGACAAGCGATGCGAACCTGAGCTTTTACAAAAAATAGGCACCTTAGAGGCGCCTATTCTGGAGTGTTCTTTTACTGTAGAGTGTTTGTGATTACCAAACGTAAGATGTGCCTACAATAATTAACAAAATAAAGAGGACAACAATCAAGGCGAAGCCACCGCCGTAGCCACCAGCTGCATATGCCATAAATTTCACCCTCCTTTTCCGTTGTCAGTATAGTGTATGGCTCTAATAGTGATTGGTGTGGGCAGCAGCTTTTAAGAATCATAATTTGGGCGAGTGATTCAGTAAGCACATTGAATAAAAAAAGGTGCATAAAATGGTAAATTCATCAAATCATAAAGAATAAAGGAGAGTGATTAAGATGAAAAAAATCATGAGCGTGCTTTTTGCATTAGCTTTGGTATTATCCAGTGTGGGGCTGACTGCACATGCTGAAGAATCTAATTCCCCAAATAAAATGGCACCCGCTAAGTTAACAGAAACTCAGAAAAAGGAATTAACGAAATTACAGAAAGAAATCTTGGAGAAAAAGCAGGCATTGATTAAAAAATATGTTGAATACGGCTTGATTCCTAAAGAAAAGGGAGAAAAAATCCTATCCCACCTTGAGGAACATGCTAAGCGGATGGAAAAGGAAGGATTTAAATTTTATCCTCACCACCATCATCACGGATTTAAAAAGGGACCCCATGAAGAAAAACAGGAAAATAGTCAATAAGTTTGTTTTCGTAGATTTCAACAATAGACACGCCGTTCTATTGTGTGTTTAGCATCTACAAGCAAAGAGATACAAAGAAACCAGGGCAAAGTCAAATGGCCCTGGTTTTTTATAAAAAGAAAACATCAGCTTGTTGAATAATGGGGCTATCTCATGCTCCTCATCGGTATTGTGGGCCATTGTTTATCAATCAGGGACTTTCTTCATGTCACTAATTCTTTCGTACTCTTTTTCAAGTTGGGTCAAAGTATAGTGATGCAGCGATTGATCTTTTATGTTAAAAACGCCAGAATCCATTAGAAGTTTAATATAGTGTTGCTTCCTCTTCTCAACCACTTCTCGGAGATATCTTGACATGAATCTTACCTCCTTTTCTTAAAATGGGAACACTTTAGGTCAGCCTTTCAAGCATTCTGAGCCACCCGTAAAATTTCGGAGGCACGATTCCCACTCAATGTGACTAATTCTTCGAAAAGTTCATCTCTTAGCATATCCAATTGGATAATCTTCTCAGCGAGGATTAAGGCTTTATCCTGTTTCAAAAAAATCCCCCCTCTCAGGACTCGTGTTTCCATCACTTCTGTCTCTTTTTATTACCTCTATTTTAGTGGCTCGTGAGTATGCAATCTATAAAATTGTCAGGTACACTTACAATGAAATTTTAGAGGTTATTTTTGAATGTAAGAAAAGTTAACAAAGGACAACATGAATCATGAGGTTTAGTGTATATTAAAGGGGACCAAAAAAAGTAAGCCTCTATGATCAAGGAGATAAAACTCCGAAAGGAAAATTTATCATGAGGTTAAAGGGGGAGAGCGGGTGACCTCTCAAGACGATTCATATCTTCATAAAAAGGTTATGCCCATAGGAACGGTATGTGAACTTACTGGTTTATCTGAGCGGCAAATCCGTTATTATGAGGAGCGAAAACTCATCTTTCCTAAAAGAACAAATAAAGGAAATCGGAAATATTCTTTCTCTGATGTTGAAAGTCTGATGGATATAGCCAATAAAATGGAAGATGGCATTCAAACATCAGAGATTAGGAAAGAGATTAATAAACGGAAAGAAAAAACATCTGGAGATAAGATCAAACAAAACATGATTCGAGGGCAATTAAACGCCCAGTTCAATAAGGGGCATTATAATTAATCTGTGGAGAAGTGTGACCTTAATATTCTTAACATTCATATGATTTTTGCTTAGTGTGGAGAACTGTCAACCAAGTTCCTCCGCATTTTTTCTGTTTTATAAATGCAGCAAACTTCCTATGCTTTTCAAAAAGAAGGCTGCCTTGGCATCTTTTCTCCCCAGTTTTTCCTATGTATTCACACAACTTTCCCTCTCCCTAAACGGTAGTCCAAGCTTACAAAGGAGTCCTTTCATATGCTGATTATGTAACATCTGAAAGAATGACTTTGTGAGAGGGGAAATTTAATTGAAACAACTTATTCCACATACTGTAGTAAAGGTAATGGAAAAAAGTGAAGCTCAAGATTATATTCCCGAAGGTATAACAATGATCCATGCTCCTGAAGTTTGGGATCAAACGCAACAAGGCCAAGGGGCAGTTATTGCCGTTATCGATACAGGTATTGATAAAGATCATCCTGATTTAAAAACACAAATTATTGGGGGAAGGGATTTTACAGGTACCGGAGATTTTGATGATGACAATGGGCATGGCACTCATGTTAGTGGAACGATTCTAGCCGCAGCAAATGGGCAAGGGGTGGCTGGAGTTGCGCCAAAAGCAAAAGTCTTAGCATTGAAAGCATTGGATGCACAAGGAAGTGGAGAAGAGTCCTGGATTAATGCCGCTTTAAGGTATGCGATCAATTGGACGGGTCCCCAAGGTGAGAAAGTCAATATTATTTCGATGTCATTAGGCGGACCGGCTGATCCCCAAGAGCATCGCTTGATTCAAAGAGCAGTACAAAATAATATTCTTGTTGTTTGCGCAGCAGGGAATAGTGGAGATGGCAATCCCAATACTGACGAACAATCTTATCCCGGCGCCTATCCTGAGGTAGTAGAAGTAGGGGCCGTCGATTTTCAAAGGAATATCGCGGATTTTTCAAATACAAATAGTGAAATTGATTTGGTTGCACCAGGTGTGAATATTATTTCTTGTTATCCTGGCGGAAGATATGCGCAAATGTCAGGGACATCTATGGCCACACCTCATGTTTCAGGGGCAGCCGCACTCTTACGCCATAATCTCCAAGATAAGTCTGAGCGAAAATTGTATGCCGAGCTTATTAAGCATACGACGGATTTGGGGTTGTCAAGGAATGCTCAAGGCAATGGTGTCTTAGATTTAGTAGGAGAAACAAGACAACAACCACGAAAAAGATCACCGCTTTGGAACTGTTTAAAAAGATTCTTTTATTAATTTCAGGAGATGGAATGACTCGAGAGTGGAAATCATTTCTGACCAAATATTTTAAGATGTCTTTGATAGAAAGAGAAAAAGCAGAACCTCTCATGAATGAGAATGGTTCTGCTCTTTTTAATACATAAAATCCTCTATATTAGTAGACGTAGGCAGCCCCTACGATAATGAGCAGGATAAACAACACCACAATTAAGGCAAAGCCTGCACCGTAACCTCCACCAGCTGCATAGGACATAAACCAAATTCCTCCTTTGCTATAATCCATTGATAACGTTATAGACATTTTTATATTGAAATTACCTCATGCCTTAATAGACGTATGCGGCACCAACGATGATTAACAAGATGAACAAGACCACGATCAAAGCAAAGCCTGCACCGTAACCCCCAGCTGTATAAGCCATCAAAATCCCTCCTTAATCGCTTATAGTTTAGTGTACGTTTTAACAGTTAATTTGTTATAGGCGCTTATCCCTATAAATCTTCATTTAGGCAAAAAACGATGTCTTTGACGTTTAAGGAACGATTAGTAAACATAGGCGGTGCCGATAATGATCAATAAAATGAACAAAACAACAATCAAGGAGAAACCACCGCCGTAATTTCCAGCTGTAGTTGTCATAAATAACCCCTCCTTAGTAGGTTGTAGTACAGCATATGTGCTATACCCCATTTTTGTTTGGGCACTCTGATAAAAAAAGATATTTGGGCTTTAGTTCTCTTTGATTTCTTTTCAAAATAATGAGGATAGGAGTTCTAATGAGTATGAATTCTAATATACATGGAAGTAATGAAAGGATGAGTGCGAGGTTTGATATTCAAGAAATGTGGAAAAGCTTTAGTAAAGAAACTTTAAGATGAGGTGATTGTATGGAACACCAACAAAAAACTCAGCATTATTTTACAAAATCGGATGTACTCATGAATGTTGCAGGAGTAGCCATTGTGGCTGGCATTATTGCCTTAGCTCTAGAAATTAATCCTTTTTAAAGAATAAGGAAGTCTTGGCCATCGAAGCAATAAAGAGATCGGTAGAAAAACAGGTCTTCATGGATATAGACTCGCTGTAAACTCAGTTTTTTTGAGTTATTGATAAAAAGTTTAAAATTATTGTAAAAAGGACTACTTGTTTTATAGCCTCTAAGGTATGATAGAGTTAAAGGGAATTCAAATAGAAAAGAGGCGTTGAATATGGCATTAATCAAGTGCGATTTTTATTCTGAAGTCTTGAATTTAAGCACGTCTATGACGGTTATCCTTCCACAACAAACGCATTCACAAATTGGTATGGATAACCATATTGTAGCAGATAAACATCCGACCCTCTATTTACTCCATGGGTTTAGTGATGATCATACGATTTGGACAAGACGCACTTCTATTGAAAGATATGTTGCACCGCTCGGATTAGCAGTGGTGATGCCCCAGGTCGATCATAGTTTCTATTCAGATATGAAGCACGGTCACAACTATTGGACCTTTCTAACTGAAGAGCTGCCGCATTTGGCACGTTCCTTATTTCCGCTATCAGAAGCTCGAGAAGATAACTTTGTAGCGGGACTATCCATGGGTGGTTATGGTGCATTAAAATGGGCCTTGAATTATCCCGAACGGTTTGCAGCAGCCGCGAGTTTATCAGGAGTTACTGATATTGTTGCTCATCAAAAGCGAAATCGAAAGGAACCTGAGAGTCTCTTTGCGCAGACTTTTCAAAACATCTTTGGTGATCAAGAGTTAGAAGGAACAACAAGTGATCTCTTGTCCCTTTTGAAGACTAAGGATAAAGACACGGTTCAAAAACCTAAACTTTATCAATGTTGTGGTACAGAAGATCATCTCTATAAAGATAATCTTCTCTTTACAGAGGCTTGTAAACAAACGGGGTTTGAGCTTACTACTGATTTTGGTCCTGGAGAACATGAATGGGGATATTGGGATGAAAAAATTCAGGACGTTCTCAAGTGGTTACCCTTGTAGTTTAAAGAGAAAAAAGAAGGGGGATTAGCGATGAGGACGCTACCACTTCTTGTCTTTTATGATAGTTGGTGTCCGCTCTGTAGGCGAGCGATGAAGACAATCCAAAAGCATGATACTCACCAAGTGATTCAATTTATTTCGTTTCGAGAGGATCAGATCATGGATCAGTTTGATTTATGGGATAAGGATGTTGAAAAGAAGATTTATGCCATCGATCCGAATAGCATAAAATCCTACTCAGGGATCTATACTCTATACCAAGTAGCTCATCGTATTCCTTTATTTCGTATAAGTGTACCTTTTATCTTTCTATCTATCAAACTAGGTTTAGGGGAGCGCGTATACCGATATATTTCTGAAAAAAGAAAGATTGTCCCCGTAGGTCAATGTGAAGGTGAGAGTTGCTCTTTGTTCAATAACCATAAAGAACAATAACGATAGAGTGTTATTGTTCTTTATGATTATAAAGGAAATAGGTCGTCTTGATTTCAGTAAAGCTAACCTTTTCTTGAAAGGGAAAAAGACTGGCTATAAAGAGAAGACAACACTCGAATGGGAAATTGTGTCTTTTTAAGCAGTTTATTGAAGAGGAGTTAGTGGTTATGGAGATGTTGAAAGCGGTGATTGAAGGTATAGTAGAGGGGCTAACGGAATTTGCTCCAGTTTCTTCTACAGGGCATTTAATCCTTGTTGGAGATATTATTGGTTTTACAGGAGAAAAAGCTAAGACATTTGAGATTATAATCCAACTAGGTTCTATCCTTGCCGTTGTCGTTCTATATTTTAAACGCTTTTTAAGCTTATTTGGTCTCTATAAAATAGAGGGAGAAAAACATCCCTTGAACCTTTTACATATTATTATTGCTGGAATACCCGCTGTGATCTTAGGTCTACTGTTCCATGATTTTATTAAGGATAAATTATTTTCTCCAGCAACAGTACTGGTTGGGCTGGTTGCGGGTGGGATTTTATTGATCTATGCTAACAAGAAAGGGCAAAACCAACAAGCACACAGGGATTCGTTGGACCGCATCAATTATATTCAGGCTTTTCAAATCGGTCTTTTTCAATGTTTGTCACTATGGCCAGGGTTTTCGAGATCAGGGTCAACGATATCAGGAGGATTAATTATAGGAGCAGGATATAAAGCCTCAGCGGAATTTTCTTTTATTCTAGCAGTGCCCATGATGATTGGAGCATCTGGACTGGATCTATTAAAGAGTCTTGATACGCTCAGCACAAGTGATATCCCGCTATTTGTCACTGGTTTTCTTACAGCCTTCATAGTAGCGCTGATTGCGATTGTGTTTTTCTTAAAGCTTTTACAAAGAGTGAAATTAGTTCCCTTTGCCATTTATCGCTTTATCCTTTCGGCGCTTTTCTTAATCTATATGTACTTTTAAATTTTTAAGTTGCTATCGCCAGCAGGGGTAGCAACTTTTTTTACATTTTAAGAAAGATAAAATTTTGGTCATTAGGACGTTGTGAAGCCCGTATTCCAGATTTTTAAGAAAAACGGTAACCAAAGCGCCTTTCTTAAGCCAAGAAGTGGGAGCCTTCTGCGGAATAGGATAAATCTTCTTGAAAGGGACAAGCGCCGACATCTTTTTATAAGAAACTCCATACATAAATAATAGGGTCTGTTATACGGATTTTAGGGTGGGAGGAGAGTGTCGAATGGATCAACTGTTATCTATGAATTTTGGTGCCTATGTGGCCTTAGGCTTTGTACTCTATGCGATCCATGAAGCTACACATATTAAGAATCGCTACATTCCTCTAGTAGCTATAGTTTTGGGCATTGCTTACGCATGGTTTCAATCAGGTGAATTTTCACCTCATGTTTTGTTAGTGGGAATAAAATACGCTTTATACGGTGTAGGGACAGTCGGAACGATTAAATTTACACTTGAAAAGGCAGAAAACGTTAACAATCGGAAGGATAAAAAAAGTAAGCCAAAGTAAATAAGGACCCTAAATTGAGAGGCGAACGAATAAAGGCAGAGATCCTTTTTTTCGTTCGTTTTTTCTATCTTATAACGTCAGAATTTTTAATTGAGTGGAAGACCTTATAAGTGCAACTTAGGCTTTCGCCATTAGGGCTTGGCGACAAGCCAAGTTTTCTAATAAATAGCATGATTTTTGGCAAAAATAGAAGGAATATAAGGCAATATTTGAGTAAAGGAGGCTATGCATTGCCATTAGCACATATTTTTACAGTTATCGGATTTCTCTTCATGATAGCGGTGATTATAGCTGTGATCATCATTCTTTTGATCTTATTTATACATGACCGAACACAGAAGAGGCATCCCATTTTACGTAATTATCCGGTTCTCGGAAAGGTGCGTTATTTTCTTGAAGCCATTGGTCCGGAGATGCGCCAGTATTGGTTCAATAGTGATAAAGAAGGAAGACCTTTTAGCCGTGATGATTATGAGCATGTGGTAAAAACAGCAAAGTATAAAAGGGATGTCTTGGGCTTTGGTTCAAAAAGAGATTTTGAAGAAGAAGGGTATTATGTGCGTAATCATCTCTTCCCAAAACAAATGCACGAAATGAAAATTGATCGGGAAATAAAGGTCAAATCCAAAAAATATGTATTAGAAAAGGATTCTCTTTTTGGCAATAGAAGAGAGACGTTCGTTGAGGATGAATCCCTTGCTTATTTATTGGAAGATGAGGATGTCGTCACGATCGGCAAAGAAACCTGTAGATACCCCTTCACAGTAAAGGGGCTGATTGGGATGTCTGCAATGAGTTATGGTGCCTTAGGTAAGAATGCAATTACCGCTCTTTCGGAAGGATTGGGTATGGCTAAAGGCACTTGGATGAATACGGGTGAGGGAGGACTATCGTCTTACCACTTAAAGGGTGGTGTCGATATTATCATGCAGATTGGACCAGGACTCTTTGGTGTTCGTGACAAGGAGGGTCAGTTTGATTGGGATGAGCTTAAGAGAAAAAGTGAAATCCCACAAATTAAGGCCTTTGAACTGAAACTTGCTCAAGGAGCCAAGGCTCGTGGTGGTCATGTTGATGGTGAGAAGGTGACTCCAGAAATTGCAGAAATCCGTAAAGTGGAGCCTTGGAAATCAGTCGACAGTCCGAATCGTTTTAATGAATTTAGTGATCCTCAATCGATGCTCGATTGGATTGAAAAAATTAGGCAACACACAGGAAAGCCTGTCGGCTGCAAGTTAGTGGTTGGCAGCAATAATGCCATCTTTGACTTGGCCGCTGCAATGAAAGCTTCAGGTAAGGCACCTGATTTTATTACGGTAGATGGTGGCGAAGGCGGGACAGGTGCCTCCTATCAAGAACTCATTGATAGTGTCGGCTTACCGATCCGTTCGGCGCTTCCTATTTTAGATGCGACCTTACGTCGCTTTGGGGTAAGGGATCGAGTGAGGATTATTGCCTCCGGTAAAATGATAACGCCTGATCGCATCGCCATTGCGCTGGCCATGGGAGCAGATCTTATTAATATTGCACGTGGTTTTATGATTACAGTCGGCTGTATTCAAGCGTTGAAATGTCATTCCAATATTTGTCCTACTGGGGTAGCAACCACCGATCCCCATCTGCAAAGAGCACTTGTTATTGATGAAAAGAAATGGCGTGTTGTGAATTATGTTGTTTCTCTAAGGAAGGGATTATTCCGAATTGCTGCAGCTGCAGGGATTGATTCACCGATTCACTTCAGACCAAGTCATATTTCTTATAAAGACGATGTTGGCATCGTTCAATCATTGGTTGATGTGTATAAAGCCATCGATGAAAGAGTGCAAGCTGAGCCCTACCCTATAGAGGATACGTTTGCGACAAAATAGAATGTTATCTAAGCAAGAGTGACTTTTAAATCAGGTCACTCTTTTTTGTCGTTCACTCTGAACTCCTTTGTGGATGCTGGACTTTCCTTTTAGTTTTCAGCAGTTGTGGTCCCGTGCACAATTTATTTTACATTTGCCTATTGCACCAAGTGTATTAAGTGATATAATACACTTAGATCAGGGGATACATTGGAGTGTTTCAGGTTGGAGGGAAGATCATGGAAAACCAACAGGTTGGAAGCATTCATTTTCAGATTGATTTCAGCCAACCCTTATATGAACAAATATTAGATCAATTTCGAAGCTCGATTGCTAAGGGGGAGATTGATTTGGGAGATAAGATACCATCCGTGCGCGAATTAGCACAGGCATTGAAAATAAATCCGAATACTGTCATGCGCGCTTATCAAGAATTAGAGCGTGATGGTTTAACGGAAAAACGAAGAGGCCAAGGCACCTTCGTGACAGCCTCGAAAGAGCAAGTGGATCATTTCAGGCATCAATTAGCAGGAAAATATATTGAATCCTTTATTCTGCAAATGGAGAATTTAGGGTATTCATGGAGTGATATTAAGACTTATATGGATAAGAAGCACTTGGGAAATTGAGGAGGGTTAGTTGTGAATGCTGTGATTACCTGTAAAGAGGTCACAAAAACTTATGGCAAAAAAAAGGCTCTGGATCATTTGAGCTTAAGCATACCTGGAAATGGAATTGTAGGCATTTTAGGACCTAATGGTTGTGGGAAATCCACCTTTTTCCGCTCGTTAGTCGGACTCGTCAAACCAGATTCAGGGCAGATGAAGATTCTAGATCGAAAACCAGGCTGGAAGACTAATAAAGATATTGCTTACTTACCTGATCGGGCTCGATGGTATCCAAATCATACTGTTGATGAAGCCTTCAAGTGGGCGAAGCATTTTCTTGATCATTTCGAACTGGAGACAGCGATAAAGCTGGCGGATTATATGGACATCGGGCGAGACATGAAAGTCCAAGGCATGTCACGAGGGCAGGAAGCACGCTTAATGCTGATTTTATGTATTGCCCGGAACGTGCCTTTAGTTATACTTGACGAACCATTTACAGGGATAGATATTATTTCGCGAGAACAGATTATTGATGGATTGATAGACTATCTGCAAGAGAGGAATCAGACGATCCTAATTAGTACACATGAGATTCATGAGATTGAAGGATTATTTGATTACAGTATTTTTATGGATAAAGGGACAGCGATTTGGTCAGGCGAAACAGAGACGTTAAGAGCTCAATATGGCTCTATGCATCAAGTTTTTAAAACGTTTTATAAAAGGAGGCTTGAAAGACAATGACCTCTCAAGTCTTTTGGAAACTCGTTCGACATGAATTTTTTGCTGGCGCTAATCGGAGAAAGGGAAGAAAGAATTTCCGTGGACGTAAGGCAAGGATTACTTACTATGTTGTTATGTTACTTTTGTTCTTTGCTGTCATGACCGTCGTCACAATGAAAACACATTTTTCCTTAAATAACAGCTGGTTTTGCACGCTTGGGTTTCCCTACTTTGTGTTTTTCTGGGGATTTGGGGCAGTAAAAAGAGAATGGGACAATGAAACTTTGGGCTGGTGGTTAACATTGCCTTATCGGCGTGAGACCCTTTTATCAGCCAAATTGATCGCAAATCTGATTCAAATCGTGCTCTTTTTCATTGGACTGATGTGTCTGGCCGTGATCTATTCTACTTATCTCACGTGTCTTCAGGATCATTTTCATTGGTCGGAAATTAGTCAGTTCATGCGCTTAGGGTTTAATTGGATCATCATTATGTTGTTTTTCAGTCCGTTTCTCCTTGCGGCAGGGCAATTTCTTGTCGTGGCTCAACACACTTTATTAAGTTTCATGACACCGATTCTCTGGATTCTCTGCATGTGGGGAGGAAGTTTTCTTTATTGGTTTATTGTTGGTAATAACCAAAATAATGTTTTTATGCAAATGTCTGAAGGTCGCTCTGTATCCTTCTTTCCATATACACACACACTTTGGATTTACATTGTTCTAAGCTGGGTTTTATCTTATGTCATATTACGTGTGACAGCTTATCTCTTAGATAAGAAGTTGTCCCTTTAGGAGGAGAAAGTGATGAAAGTTACTGAGAAAATGAGTCAGCGAGATACACTAAATAGTCACCATTCAGAGGTACTGTTAGAAGTCAATCGCTTAACGAAAATGTATGGGAAGGTGCAAGCATTAAAGGATGTTTCTTTTTCTGTTAAAAATGGCAGTTCCTATGGCTTGCTCGGTCCAAATGGTGCTGGGAAATCAACAACGATGAAAATTCTTACGGGTGTTATTAAAGCAAATAAAGGATCGGCAAAGCTGCTTGGGAAGGATGTTTCCAAGGATCAAGCGATAGTCTCAAAATATATAGGCTATGTTCCCCAAGAGATTACTTTATATGAACAATTAAGTGCTTATGATAATCTCATCTTCTTTGGGCAGATGTACGGGATGCAAGGCAACGCCCTTAAGAAAAGAGTCGAAGAAGTGCTTATTCAAACAGGCTTGGCCGATCGCGGAAAGGATGCCATTAAGACCTTTTCTGGTGGGATGAAGCGACGCATTAATATCGGTGCAGCTCTGCTTCATCGTCCTAAGCTTCTCATCCTCGATGAACCAACAGTAGGTATTGATCCGCAATCAAGAAACCATATTTTTGATATGATTCGGGATCTTAATAGGCAGGGAACTACGATCATTTACTCTACCCACTATATGGAAGAGGTAGAGGTCTTGTGTGATGAAATTGCGATTATTGACGAAGGAAGTGTAAAAGCTCAAGGTCCACTAGGTGCATTGCTTGAGGAATTTGGAAAGAAAGCCATCTACCTCGAAGTGGCTAATATGGACATACCCCCTGAACTCTCTGAAGATATTAAAGTCGTGAAGGAAGGCTCAGGATGGATATTAGAGACTGAGAAAGTAGCGGAGACGATGAAAGTATTATTAAATCTAGCAGCGGCAAACCACTGGGAGGTTAAGCAATTGGAAATTGTAAGACCTTCGTTAGAGAATGTCTTTCTGAGAGTTACAGGAACAGCCTTAAGAGATTAATGAATAACGAGATGTCATAACTAATGAAAGTAGGGGAAAGTGTGAAAGCAATTATAATCAAAGAACTTAAAATTATGGTAAAAGAAAAGGCGAATTTCTTTTTTCTATTGCTCATGCCTTTAATCTTTATCGTCATGTTTGGTTCTATTTTCAATAATACGGATGACGCTTCGTTGACCTTTCATGTGGTTGACCAAGATCAATCCACTGCATCTAAAGCTTTTCTAAAGCAAATTACAGCTCTACCCGGCATGAAGGTAGAAAAAGATTCTGAAGCAAATTTGCAGCAACAGGTTCATAAAATTGAACAAGGTCAGCAAGATTCCTTAATTGTCGTCCCAAAAGATTTTGAAGCGGATTTGAATGCCGGTCAGCAGGCCGCGATTAAGCTCTATCAGGATCCTACCCAGGCCTCATCCGTAGCACCTATAGAATCTGTCTTAAATAATATTACGAATCAATATCGGGAACAAAAACTCCAACAAACATTGGTTAAGATGGGGCAAACACAGGCTGAAGCCACTCAAGCCTTAAAAGCCCCCATCCAGATTAAAGACGTGAACACCACCTCGGACAATGTCGACTATATTTCACAAGTTGTACCGGGAATGACAGTAATGTTTGTCTTTTATATTATGATATCGATGGTCCGTCGCTTTTTCAAGGAGAAAGAATCGGGACTCATCTCTAGGATTAGAAGTACGAGCATCAAACCCTATTATTATTTGATCGGGATGTGGATTCCTTTTGTTCTCACGGTGATTGCGCAATGTATTGTTCTTTTTGCTTTTGGTCATTGGATGTATGATTTAAAAT
This sequence comes from Pullulanibacillus pueri, assembly GCF_014639255.1. GTDB lineage: Bacteria > Bacillota > Bacilli > Bacillales > Sporolactobacillaceae > Pullulanibacillus > Pullulanibacillus pueri. The sequence continues at coordinate 20,712 of NZ_BMFV01000019.1, read as the reverse complement.
TAGGGGATCTTACTGCGATGGCCCTAATCATCATCTGTATTAGTCTCTGTGGTACAGGGATTGGTTTAGCCCTTTCCTTCTTAGTCAGTGGTGAAACTGTCGGTATGGTTGTAACACAGGTCATCGCCCTTGCTGGAGCAATGCTGGGAGGCCTTTGGGTCCCTTCGTATCTCATGCCAGACTTTGTTCAGAAATTAGGTCACTTTTTTCCACAATTTTGGGCTCAAAAAGCGCTTCAAGATATTATTGTCCACCATGCGCATGTCGGTGATATTTGGAAATCGTTAGGTGTCTTGCTTATATTTGCAGTTCTTGGCTTTATTGTTGCGATTATTCGTTTTCCAAGGTTTTTACGTTCGGCAGCTAATTGACGTTTTCTCCTTCTGCTGTTTCAGGTTCATAGAGGCCAGGAATTTGGGCTCTAGACTCTAAGGGATAAGCTACCACTATTCCATTTAAAGAATAAACTGTCAGTGAGCAATCAAACAGCAGGAGGTTATTAAAGTATGTATCCGAATTATCAGACACAACGCCCTTCAGAAGAGGGTTACCCTTTTATGACAGAAGGAACAGGGATGCAGCCTGGTACTTATCATGATGGATATGGCGGACATCAGGGGCAATGGGGATATGATCCCCAACATGGAGGAATGACACAAGGTACGTCCTATGGCGATGGGTCTATGGGATATGGGCACCAAGGCTATGAGCATGATGGGTATGGCTGGGGACATCAAGGCTATGAACATGATGGTCAAGATTGGGGACATCAAGACTGGGAACACGGCTATCATGATCCTGAACAGGGTCAATTCCATGATGGTTGGGGGGGGCATCCTGGTGGAGGCATGCCTATGCACCCAGGGTATCATTACCCACAACCTGGTCCTGGGTATCATTTTCCCCCACACGGTGGACATCCAGGTGGTATGCCCCCGAGTGGTAGTTACCCAGGAGGACATCCAGGCTGGCCGATGCCTTTTGGCGGTCCTTTTTAATATGTAAAAATAGGCAAAATTTTTATATGATATTCTAACAAACCTCAAACAGCTTCTCGTTAATGAGAAGCTGTTTGTTTAATATTAGTAGACGTAAGCTGCTCCTACAATAATGAGTAGGATAAACAATACTACGATTAAGGCAAAGCCGTTACCATAACCGTAGCCGCCGCCACCGCCGCAACCAGATCCGTATGCCATTATGAATCACTCCTTTGTTTTTTACTACGTTACATACTATGTAAAAGCCGAAGAATTGAAATTGGCGAATATCTATCTTTAAGAAAATTAGGCAAACAATGAAATCCATATGTATTTAGGAGGATCTATCATCATTACCTATACATTGAGTAAAGGACGGGCATAGAATAAGACAAGGGAGCATCATCCTCTGATGTATGTACACTTAGGGGAGCTCCCTCGAGGAAAGGAGCTTTTAATGATGGGGGACTTAATTTCCATTCACTTTGGAGTATATGTAGCCCTCGCCTTTGTCTTATATGCCATAAGAAAGGCATTGAAGCTTCCTAAACGCTATTTACCCATCCTTTCAATTGGGCTCGGACTTGTGTTCTCGTGGTTTGAAGGGCTAGATATCACTTATGTCACTACCTTAAGAGGGATTGAGTACGCTTTATACAGTATTGGAGCTATAGAAACGATAAAAACCATTTTTATAAAAGATGACAAGGGAACTTAAAAGGACAAGTTAGGCGTCTCTTCCTGGATGCATCGTATGGAAGTTTATAAAAAAGAATAATCATGACAAAGCAGTAAGGGTGACTTTTAAAAAATGGGAAATAAGGGAGAAGAATAGATGCCTAAAGAACTACTCTTTTAAAGTCACCCCCTTTTAGTTCCATCGATGTTGTTTTGTTTACTTAAGCTAAGAATTTTAACGCCTTTTCATGAACATGATATAATATGGCTATTCTTTAGTAAGGGGGTGTAACCATGTATCACCAGAATAAAATCCGAGATCCTCGCTTTCGAATTGCGCATCGTGAGGCTTGGATAGGTGTAGGGTTAGCTCTTTTTAATTTTATTTGGTGGTATAGTTTTGCCTATGGATTAGGGTCTAAACCCATCTCGGAATATCATTATATTTTTGGTCTCCCTGCATGGTTTTTTTACAGCTGTGTCGTTGGCTTTATTGTCGTGACCCTACTCGTGATCGTTTGTGTCAAATTTACGTTTAAGGACTTTCCTTTAGATGATGGGGAAGAGGAGCGTGATGATCTATCATGAATACCTGGGTCGTTGTCACTTTATTTCTCTTTCTTATCATTATTTTATTGGTCGGCCTTTATATGAGTAAGTTTACGAAAAAACCCGCGGATTTTTTACAGGAGTATTTTCTGGGGAGTCGGCAGTTAGGTGGCTTTATTTTAGCGATGTCGATGGTGGCCACTTATGGAAGTGCGAGTAGTTTTTTGAGTGGACCCGGGACGGCCTATAACGTGGGCTTAGGGTGGGTACTCTTAGCATCCATTCAAGTGGTCACCGGGTATTTTACTTTAATGGTATTAGGAAAGAAATTTGCCATTGTTGCCCGGAAAATGAAGGCTGTAACTATGATCGATTTTTTGAAAACCCGCTATCATAACAAGTGGGTGGCTATTTTTGCGGCCGTGAGTATTGTTATTTTTCTTTTTGCTTCTATGGCTGCCCAGTGGGTTGGGGGTGGTCGCTTAATCCAATCAATTACAGGGCTTCCATACATAAGCGCTTTATTTATTTTTACACTTGCAGCCTTGATTTTTGTGGTTGTTGGTGGCTTTCGTGCCCTGGCGATGACAGATATGATTCAGGGGACGATCATGTTTGCTGGTACATTGATATTGCTTATCGGGACGATTATTGCTGGGGGTGGTATTCCCCATATCATTCACCAGATGAGGGCAGCAGATCCTGGTCTGATTACACCTTATGGTCCTCACCATCAATTATCATCAGCTTATGTGTCTTCTTTTTGGATTCTTGTTGGCGTTGGAGTCATTGGCTTACCACAAATTACGATTAGGGCAATGTCCTATAAAAATTCAAAGTCTTTGCATAGAGCTATTATTATTGGCACCATTGTGGTGGGGGTAATCATGCTAGGGATGCATCTCACTGGAGCCTTTGCACGTGCGGTGATTCCAGGTGTTAAAGTTGGGGATGAAGTGATGCCTCTATTAGCGATGAAGGTACTTCCTCCATGGCTTGCCGGTATTGTATTAGCTGCTCCTATGGCCGCTATTATTTCGACCGTGGATGCGTTATTATTACTTGTGAGTTCCTCAATTATAAAGGATATTATTTTGAATTATATTAAGCCAAATATGCAGCAACCTACGGTGAGACGCTGGAGTCATTGGGTGACCGCTATCATTGGGGTTATAGTGTTTATTATGGCTATTCACCCCCCTAACTTGTTGATCTGGCTCAATTTGTTTGCCTTTGGTGGATTAGAGTCAGCTTTTATCTGGCCGATTTTATTCGGTCTTTATTGGCGAAAAGGGAATGCCTATGGGGCGCTTGCCTCCATGATTACCGGTGTCGTTCTTTATGTTGTTATTCAATCTTTTATGGAATGGGGTTGGATAAGTGAACCGTTAGGCGTGAATCCCGTTGTTTTACCTGTCGTCTTTTCTTTCATTGTTTTCGTAAGTGTGAGTATAATGACCGATAGAAAAATTGATAAGGAACAACTTTTACGTCAAAATCGCTGGTTATCGTAACAATAACGATGGAAAAAAACGTCTCGTCTTGATGTAAATAAAATTGCTTTAAAACCCACATACTTAATATGTGCGATGATTGAAAGGAGCTTGGTCATGGCAGATAAACGCAAACGTCAGCATAACACACAGCAGCCCAAACCCTTAAGTGGCTCCAAAAAAGTAAAAAATCGCAATCATTCCCGCCAAAATCATGGCGAAGGAAGTTGATGAAGAAAAAAGGCAGCCTACTACGGTTGTCTTTTTTCAAAATATAATTTATAAAATTCTAGCAAGCCAGTGGATGAAAGCGTTGAAAAAATTTTAAAAACAAAAAGTAAAGAACATCCTTCGGGGACCCTGATTGCGGGCATAAGGAAAGCGAACGTTCTGAAGCGGAGCTCCACCGTCCTGATAATTTTCATTGCCTTTCTTAATTGTAATGACCTGATCACTCCTTTAAGTTATCATAATCTTAAAACAGATGGATAGGTTAAGCTGTGTTTGAAGGAAAATGAACACACTCTTTTCAACATGTTTAACCTCCGTTTTCTTAATGAAAGGGTGATGGTTTTTGCAAGAGAAGGCTTTTATTAGAGATTACGGTATTATTATTGGCTCAATGGATATAGGGAAACAAAATGCCATTACAGATGTTGCTGGGGTGATGGTCGGGCATCAGACCTTAAAAAAGGGGCCAAAACAAACGGGGGTAACGGTGATTAAACCCCATCCCGGTAATATTTTTAAAGAAAAGGTGATCGCGGCAAGTCATGTTTTTAACGGTTTTGGTAAGACCGTAGGGACTATTCAGATTGATGAATTAGGAACGATTGAGACACCGATTGTTTTAACCAATACTTTAAGCGTTCCGACCGCTTCGGAAGCACTGATTGATAGGGCGTTAAAGGAAAATCCAGACATCGGACGCACAACGGGAACCATTAATCCTGTCGTAGGAGAATGCAATGATATGCTTCTCAATGATATACGAGCGGGTTATGTAAAGAAAGAGGATGTTTTATCCGCCTTAAATAAAGCAGACCAGCAATTCGAGCAAGGAAGTATTGGGGCAGGAACAGGAATGGTATGCATGGGGCTTAAAGGTGGGATTGGCTCAGCTTCTCGGTGTTTTTCTATTGCTCATCATACATATACCTTAGGGGTTCTTGTACTGACGAATTTTGGGAGGACGAACGATTTTATTCTCAATGGGAAACCAGTGGGGAACCGTCTTAGTCAACGAATAGCAGAGAAAGAAGGAATGAGTGAATTAGGCAACCACAAGGATCAGGGCTCCATCATGATGGTAGTCGCGACAGATCTTCCTTTATCTTGTCGGCAATTAAAGCGAGTAATCAAGCGAGCAGGTATTGGCTTAGGACGAACGGGCTCCTATATGGGGAATGGGAGCGGGGATATTGTGATCGGGTTTTCAACAGCACATCTTATCCCTCATGATTTTCGGGGAAAACCTCTAACCTTGGCCATGATGGCTGATCAAGATATTGAAGAAGCTTTTCAAGCAGTAGTGGAGGCGACAGAAGAAGCCATTTTAAACGCACTTATTACAGCAGAGACAACAACAGGGCGTGACGGTAAAACGATTTACAGCTTACATGAATTTTTACCTGATCTACTCTGAACTTTTTTAAAAGAAAGTCGCCGCTCTTAGCATGAAGGGCTTTAATTATGGAGAAGCTTTATACAGAGAATGACACATAGTTTTCACAAAAAACTTTGGCATCCATGAACGCTTCATGTTATGATAAAGAAGACTAATATCTTAGTCCTCTTAAAACTTTGAATACGTTTCTTTACCGGAGGAGCCTGTCATTGACAGGCTCCTTTTGTCTTTTATAAAATTGTAAGAAAATGTAAAGAAGCGTGAAATTCAAGGGTTTATGTGAAAATTTGGAAGGAGTGGGGAGATGACAGATCAAGCATTGATTGCTTTAGGGCTATTTGTCATTGCTTATGCGTTTATTGTTTCGGAGAAGATTCATCGGACGATTGTGGCGATGATTGGAGGATTGGTCATGATTGCCTGCCATTTTGTGACCCAGGAATCGGCCATCCACCACATTGACTGGAATACCTTAGGACTTTTGACAGGTATGATGATTATCGTCTCAATAACCGCCGAAACAGGATTGTTCAAATATATTGCGATTTGGTCGGCAAAAAGAGTAAAGGGAGATCCTCTTAAAATATTAATCATTCTTTCCCTGATTACAGCAGTGGGTTCCGCATTTCTAGACAATGTCACAACGGTTCTTTTGATTGTTCCTGTAACATTCAGTATTACTCGGCAATTAGGGGTCTCACCTATCCCTTACTTGATGTCAGAGATCATGCTCGCCAATATTGGGGGAACCGCCACGATGATTGGTGATCCGCCTAATATTATGATTGGAAGTCGAGTCGAGGATATTTCCTTTATCGACTTTATTAACGAGCTCGCGATGATTGCGTTTGTCATTGGCATTATCACTTTAATTATTCTTGCGGTTTTTTATCGCAAGCAGTTAATTACAACAGAAGCCGCAAAACTTAAAATCATGGGCATGGACGAAAAGAAGCAGATTGAGGATTCCAAGCTTTTAGTGAAATGTTTAATTATATTGGGGCTCACAATTATAGGCTTCTTCATGCACCAATCCTTGCACATTGAATCGGCTACCGTTGCTTTAGCGGGTGCTTTCTTGCTATTACTTTTAGCAGGGAGCAAGCATTTAGAAGATGCGCTTAAGCATGTGGAATGGACGACTATTTTCTTCTTTATGGGATTATTTGTCCTTGTAGGGGCACTCGTGGATACAAAAGTCATTGAGACTTTTGCATCTGGTGCCATCGATTTAACAGGTGGAGATGTAACGAAGACCTCATTGCTCATTTTATGGATGAGTGCCATTGCTTCAGCGTTTGTCGATAATATTCCTTTTGTTGCGACGATGATTCCTTTGATTCAGGATATGGGGGAGATGGGGATCGACAACCTTCATCCATTATGGTGGAGCTTAGCTTTAGGAGCTTGTTTGGGTGGTAACGGAACCCTTATTGGGGCAAGTGCTAATGTTATTGTGGCTGGAATGGCTGAGAAGGAAGGACATGATCTTTCTTTTGTGGGCTTTATGAAAGTCGCTTTTCCACTAATGATTTTATCCATTATTATTTCAACGATTTATGTTTATTTACGCTATTTAATTTAGCACAATTGATAATAAAAAAGGTCAGACATGGAGTGATGTCTGGCCCTTTTTATGTTTTAGAAGAGGGTGTTCCAAGTTTCGGGTCCTACAATACCGTCTGCTTTTAAACCGTGTCTTTTCTGATAAGCCATAACAGCCGCTTTGGTTTGTTCGCCATAAATGCCATCCACCTTCACCTTGACTGCCCGTTGGATTCTGCGGATATTGGCACGATCTGTCGAACCCACTTGAATAAGGTGTCCAGGATAAGGGACAATGGCTTTATTATTATCTGGTTGCCCCCCGGTATCATTAACGGGACCGATGATGATCTTTTGGCCCACCTGAAGTTTTTTGGGATCAACATTAGGATTAAGTTTTTGCAGGGTGCCGTGTGGAAGATTAAATTGGTTTTCTAATGCCCAAAAGGTGTCTCCTTTTTTAATTGTATAGTATTTCTTTTTCGGACCAGGTTTAGGAGATGGTAGGGAAGTAGCCGTAACATTAAGATCTACTGCACCCTTTATTCCAGGGACATTTCCCTTGTTAGAGTATTGAAAATACTGCCATTTATCCCAAATGCCATTGTCTCCAGGTGTATTGACGCCATAGTGAGCGATCCATAGTGGATAGGCGCCCAATGATGAATCAAGCTGTGTTTTTGCAAAATGAGTGTACGTGTATACTACGACTGGTTGTTTGGGGTGTTGCTGCTTAATTGTTTTAAAAAAAGCAATGGCTGCTTTTGACAAGGCATCAGCTGAAAGCTTGTGATCATTTGTTTCCAAATCAAGAGCAAAGGGTAGCTGGGAATGAAGCCCTTCAATTGTTTTAAGGAAATGCTGCGCCTCAGCTTGTGCTTCATCGCTATTTTTGAAGCGTGCAAAATGATAAAAGCCAACAGAAAGCCCCGCTTCACTCGCCCCCTGGTAATTCTTTTCTACCATCGGGTCTTTGAAGGTTGTTCCTTCAGAGGCTTTAATAAAGACAAAACTCTTTCCCGCTTTTTTTACCTTGTTCCAATCAATGGTTCCTTGCCAATGACTCACATCTATGCCTTGAGCCATGGAATTTTTTCGTGTTTGCATTTTCCACATCCTAACATAAAGGTTTTAGAAGATGCTATTATAATTTATGAGGGCAAGAGTGTTAAAGTTTGTGTTTCTAGGATAAAAAGGCGTGTGGAGGGAGTAAATCCAATATTTTAAACAAGAAGAACCAGTCTTTATACCCGGTTCTTCTCGTCAATTGTTTCATGAGAATCAGTATTTTTCGTGAGGATTAGGCTCTTCTATACAAGATCAGACAATCTTTCGCTTTTGCTGATTTCTGCTTGTCGAAATTCGATTTTCCGTTTTAATCATTAAGTAAGAGCTTTTTCAATAAAGGAATCATAGCGCCTGGAATTTCTTCAATCGATGGAATGACTAAGCTCGTGCGGCCATAAATACTTTTCATCGTTTCTTTTTCACGGGTAGCTGTTTCTTGACTTCCTAAGAAAACCCCAATGACTTCTAAGCCCTGCTTGCGTGCTTCATTTACAGCTTGATGAGTATCGACAATGCCTTTATCTTCATAATGAAAAGCAGAAGGCTCTCCATCGGTGAATACAAGTAAAATTTTGCGTTTTTCTGGACGACGAAGTAATTTTTTGGCCGCAAAACGGATCGCATAACCGTCACGATTATCTTCTTCAGGCTCTATTTGCAAAAGGTTCACACCCACTGTATTTAAAAGTGACTTTTCGAAAGGAATAAGCTCTTTAAAAATATTCGGCTGCTCTTTCTGATTCGCTTTTAGGGCATCCTCCCAAAAACCCGTGACGGCATGGGGGATATTAAGACTTTTAAGAGCTTCATGAAATAATACCAGCCCTTCATGGGTTTCATCCATTTTGTCATACATTGAGGCTGAACTGTCCACTAAGAGTGAAAATGTAACGTCAAGTTCTTTACTTTCAGCTTGTTTTTTGACAAAGAGGCGAGGATTATCTTCCGTCAAAACTCTGAGGAGCTTTTTGCCCATCCGACCAAAATAGAGATCAGATCTTGGTGCGTTTTGCTTTTGTTCAATCGCTCTTTGAATGGAACGCTGGAGTCCTTTTTGGATGCTCGCAATATCGCTCTTGATCTGCTGGTAGCGGTGAAGCTCTTCTAAGGTTGCTTTTCTCGCTTGGATTATATGTTCCTGAACCGCTTGATTTACATTGGCATAACCATTGTGAACAGCTCCACCACCAGGATGAGTGGTTTCCTTTTTTAAGCTAGGGGATTTATCGAATTGGTTGCCTTCAGTTTGTTGAGATTGCCCCTGGACGCTTGCAAAGGCTTGATCACCCGACTCAGCTTCGCGCTCACCTTCACCAAGAAGATCTGTTGCTGAACCTTCATCTAGGTCAAAGTGTAGAAAGTTATCCCCGTTCTGTTCTTGTTCTTGATGCCAGGAAGGTAGCGTTTCTTCCTCGGTATGCTTATCCTCTTTATCTTCAACTTCCTTGGATTCTACGCTCACGACATCATGGTTTTCTTGTATTGTCTGTTCCTTTTGTGTGTGTTGCTCAAAATCGATTGTATTCAGATAGGCGGTATGCATATCTGCAAGCGTCTCATCGAAGTGCTGACAAAAGTGCTCTGTAAGGTCAATGATATCCTCAGATTGGAGCGAAGTCTTTAATGGCGCGACGAGATTCCGAATATGAGGTTTTAAATAAGCAAGTTCTGTTGGAAGAGCAACAGGCCTTTCTGTCAGTTGTAAATAAATCGCACAAAAAAGGGCATCCAGTGCTTCATGGCGAGAAAGATGGTATTGAAGCCGTTCACGATAACGTTTTTGTAAAAGATCACGACGAGAGTTGAAAGCGCGTTTCATCCCAGGTCTTTCTTTGCTAACACGTTGTTCAAGCCGAAGATCATCTAATAAAAAATAAAGCTGTTTACGAAAGAGGGGATGATTTTTATCGTCAACGCTCATGAGATAGGCCTTAACGACGGAAAAGTGGGTCAATCGTATTTGCCCAAAAGCACGTAAGTACACATCTGTTTTCATGCCATCTTTTTTTCGTTCATCAAGCAATCGATCCCAATAGTGGGCAATACTGATGCGATTTAAATGCGGTTTATACGCAGAATGAAAGGCGTATTCCACTTCTAAATTTGGCTGTTCTGATAGTGTTTGAGCCAAATCAGTCAAGGATAATTTTATAAAGGGGTCAGTTCTAGGTTCCAAGTTGTTAAAAAATTTCATTGCTTCTCACCTTTTCGAAGACGATTTGGGATGACTAAAACAATGTCTCAGCAATATCGAGAACCGCAGTCTGCTCGCGCTCATCTTCTAATTTATCAACAATAGCTCGTTTGATTGCGCGGAGGGGGGGAATAACGGAAGCGAGATCACAGGCATCCAGTAACGAACGGATGGAGCCCCCTTCTTCGGCAATTTGTCCTTCTTTTACTTTAGAAAGTAAGTCACGGCTTAAGGTCACAAACCGTTTAAGCAGTGTTTCGTCTTTAAGGAGTGATTGTTCCTTGAGTAATTGGAGGAGGGCATCCCCTTGTAAATAAGGAACTTCTATGACGACAAAACGGTTTTTTAACGCTTCATTTAAAGGGGTTGTCCCGATATATCCCTCGTTAATAGCAGCAATAACCCCAAAATCTTGGGCCGCGCGCACGGTCTCTCCTGTAAAGGGATTCAAAACCTGTCTTCTATAATCTAATACGCCATTTAAAATGGGTAAGGTTTCAGCTTTTGCCATATTAATTTCATCTATATAGAGGAAATGCCCTTGACGCATCGCAACTTCTACTGGGCCGGGGACAAAAGTAATTTCGGGTTGGTTTTCCTTTGTATAACTCAGCGTTTTATAGCCGAGTAGGGCCTCAGCGTCTAAATCTACGGAGCAATTGATCGCTGCCATAGGTTGATGGAATAAAAAGGACAAAAGTTCAGCTAATCGTGTTTTTCCAGCCCCTGTTGGTCCTTTTAATAAGACATTTTTACCAAGAGCAAGGGCGAGAAGGGCATCACTGACAAGGGTAAGGTCAGGGGCCGTATAGCCTGGCTGGCCAATATTCTCTTTGAATTTTTCGTGGTTTGTTGACTGACGTCCTAGCAATTGGTGTTTTAATTTATCTGAAATAGGATACTTTGCAAGTTCTTTTTCTATCACGGTATGCCATCCTTTCCTACAAAAAACATTCAATTACCACTATAACTTTTTAGGGGTAAATTGGTCTATAGATTTGACTTCGCCTTTCTTCATTATTCAGAGTGAAGAAAAGTAGTTATTGGGCATGGGCGGGTATGTGTAACCAATATAGGAATAGAATGATTAAAAGGAATATTGGAATTAGACTTTCTGCTTATCATTCTATACAATATAAGTAAGAATTTATATAAGGGAGTAGTGGTAAGAAAGGGGAGAGCAATGTGGAAATTAGAGATTTTATGATATATGACGTTATTCAAGTAAAAAAAGATGAAACAGTACGTGAACTCTTGCGCAAGCTTGTTAAAAATAAAATTGGTGGCGTTCCTGTGGTCGATGATCAAAACAATCTTGTGGGCATGGTCAGCGATGGCGATGTCATTCGAGCCTTATCTCCAAAGGAACAAACCGTCATCGATTTCTACTCCATGGTTTTATTGTTAGAGAAACAGCAGGCAAAAGAATCAATTATGAAAGTAATGAATGAAACGGTAGAAAAGATAATGACGAATCGGAAACTTTTTTATGTATATCCTGATGATCCTTTTGAAAAGGCTTTAAAAATTCTATCACGCCATCATTATAAAAAAATTCCTGTCATTAACCGAGCAGGTCGGGTAGTGGGAGTAATTAGTCGTGGGGATGTTATTCGATTTATCAACCAAAATATATTGGATCAGTGAAGCCAGGACAAATCAAAATAATGAAGACAAATACCGAACCATGCAAGTTCAAAGGTTGAGTAGGAAAAGGAGAGCGTAGTCAAAATACGGAGACTCAAAAATCGTGAGACGACGATTTTTTCTGCGAAGATGATTCGCCTCGTTGCTTTCCTTTGTCCTGCGGGAACAGCAATCAGCCTCCAAAGTATTTATGATTAAAAGCCCCCCTGTTCCTGCGTCTACGAGTATTGCTTCGAAGTAAGCTTTCTCGGATCAACTCGAAGTTGACTGGTGAAGTAACCTAAAAGACCCACTCCAAAGTGAGCTGAGGCCATGCCCGTAGAAAGCGAAGTCTTTTGACGGAGCGATTGGCCTCATGCTAAGTATGAAGTAAAATCCGTTCATTCAAAAAAGAATGTTCGGATTTTTCTTTAAGTGAAAGACTTCTGTGCCAGCCTCTACTTTATTCCACCTTAAGATGATATCATTGACATGGTTTGAACTTGAACGGAGAAAATGGCCCAAGCAGGAATAAGCTCTAGGCCAATAAAAGGTTGTGTTTTCCCTAAGGTTTCTTGGAGAAGCAAGCATAAAAATTTATGTTTTACTATAAACTAAAATAATAAATGTCGATATATGTCATAGTGTCCGGTGATTGCTTTTATAAGAGGAGCTAGGTGAATTTTATTCCTCGAATTGAAACTCTTTTTAAGAAAAAACGTCTATATAGTTGTAAAAGCTATAACAATGAATTAAAGCGAGGGCATTTACTTTGAGTGATTCTAGAATTGATAGAAGAAAACATAAAAAGAAAAAAGGGAAATGGTTGAAGAGACTGCTTTTGATTCTCATCATCCTATTTCTTATCGTGGTCGCTTATGGGATCTACGTGTTTTACAAAGCGAATGATGCATTAAATGATTCGCAAGTGGATTTAGGAAGAACGGGCAATAAATCCGATTTAAGAGATGAAGCCATAACGATAGGTAAGGACCCGTTCTCTATCCTATTAATGGGTGTGGAAAACTATTCAACTGGAGGCAAGGACGGACGTGCGGACACGCAGATTGTCATTACAATGGATCCGGAGTCTCACAAGATGACAATCGTAACTGTCCCAAGGGATACCCGGGTCAACATTGAACACGCGGGTCAATACACGGGAATGCATAAAATCAATGCAGCCTATACTTATGGTTCTATCACCGATTACGGTGCCGAAAAGCTACAGGTTGAAACCGTTGAGAAGCTTCTTGATATTCCCATTGATAAATTTATTGCGGTGGATTTTGATGGTTTTAGGGAAATTGTCGACGCTCTAGGGGGTGTGGATATAAATATAAAAGAAGGTTTCTGGGAAAAGGACATATATAATCATAATAAACACATTACTTTTAAAGCGGGACCGGCTCACCTTAATGGTGAAGAAGCACTGGCGTTTGTACGGATGAGAAAACGGGCAGTGAATGCTTCTTATTCTCGAGATGAGCGGCAACGTCAGTTTCTCAAGGCGACAGTGAATCAGGCGATTTCAGCGGGGACCATCTTCAAAGTTGGACAAATTACGGATATACTTGGGGACCATGTAAAGACAAATCTTAATGCCAAAGAAATTTATGCGCTTGAAAAGCAATACTCATCGATGAAAAAGTCTTCAATGAATACCATTGAAATAAAAGGACAAGATGAAATGGTGAATGGTCTTTCCTACTATATTCCGGATGGAACAAACTTAGAACAGGTGAGTGGACAGCTAAGGAAAATATTAAAATTAGCCCCTGAAACAAGTTTTACGACAAATGCAGATACTGTTGGGGCACCATAAAAAGTCGGGGATTCCCCCGGCTTTTTGCATTATAAACGATCTTTTTGTAATCTGAACAAAAGACAATCGGTTTTCGTATTAAAAGAGGAAGCGAAGGATGGGAGAATTAAGGGTGACGACAGTACTAATTATTGAGGATGACAATAAAATCGGGGAATTGTTGCAAAAGCATCTTGAAAAGTATGGGTATAGTGTGAAAAGAGTCGTGGATTTTAGTCGAGTGATGGAGAGTTTTCAACAGGCTCAGCCTAGGCTGGTTTTGTTAGACGTTAACCTGCCAAAGTATGATGGCTATTATTGGTGCAGGCAAATTCGGAAAGTATCGCTTTGTCCCATTTTATTTCTTTCTGCACGCTCGGAACAAATGGATCAGGTGATGGCCTTAGAAAATGGGGCGGATGATTATATCACCAAGCCTTTTAATTATGAGGTGGTCACAGCCAAAATTAGAAGTCAGCTGAGAAGGGTTTATGGAGACTATGCCCAAACGGCGAATGAACGTGTGTTAGATCTCCATGGGCTAAAGCTCTACATAGAGAGAATGGAAGTCAGTTATGGTGAAAATAAGACGATGTTATCGAAGAAAGAGGCCATTCTTTTAGAGGCGTTGATGAAGCGTTTTCCAAAAGTCGTTGGACGGGACTACCTTCTAGAAAAACTCTGGGATGATGAAACTTTTGTCGACGAAAATACCTTAAATGTAAACGTGACACGGGTGAGAAAACGATTAAAAGACATCGGAATTGAAAATGGGATTGAAACTGTGCGCGGAGCAGGGTATCGGATGACGACGAATTGGGAAGGTGCGGGTGACGATGAGACTCTATATTAAAGACCATTTTTCCCTCATCCTCTTTAATAGCCTCCAGCTGTTTTTACTCTTCCTTATTTATTGGTTACAAGGGAATGAGCATCCGTGGATTGCTCTCTATGGGATCCTTTTAGGGTTATTCTTACTTGCTTTATTTCTTGTAGGACGTTATCTAAACAATCGTTCTTTCTATCAACATTTGCAAAAAGAGGAAGCTGATCTAGAAGAAACGATGAATGTCGAAACCAACAGCTCGCTGACCAGGGCTTTTAAAGCATTACTCGTGCGTCAGTACCAGCTTTATCAAGGGCGTATTGAAAAATTTTATAACCAGCAGCGAGACTATTATCGTTTTGTTAATCAATGGATCCATGAGATGAAGACACCGCTTTCTGTGATTGAACTCATTCTTCAAGAAGAGGAAGATCCGAGAATCGGTGACATAAAAGTTGAATTAGATCGGCTTTCGAAAGGCCTTGAAACGGCTTTATATGTGGCGCGATTAGAAGATTTCCGCCAGGATTTTAGAGTAGAACGTCTGCAGTTACATGGCGTGGCCCATCACATTGTTCAAGACAATAAACGCTTCTTTATTCGTCATCATGTTTATCCTGTGATCGATATTCCCCAGGATTTGACGGCGGCCTCTGACGCCAAATGGTTACCGTTCTTAATCGGACAATTGGTAACTAATGCGGTGAAATATTCAGGGGGAGAGGACAAGAAAGTAGTCATTAAAGGGTATCGAATTGACAGTAGGAGTGTGGCGCTAGAAGTAACAGATCAAGGGATAGGTATTCCTAAAGAGGATAGGCGGCGGGTCTTTCAACCCTTTTATACGGGAGAAAACGGTAGGAAATATCAGGGCTCTACCGGGATGGGATTATATCTTGTTAAGGAAATTTGCCGTCGTCTTAATCATGAGTTAGAGCTCATCTCTGAAGTAGGAAAAGGCACGACCATAAGGCTTATTATGAAGGATGCATTTGATAACCTTACAAAAGTGTAAGCTTCATGAAAGGTAACCCGATAGTTGGAGAATGCCACTCGCTGTACACTAAAACTATCGATCATAAGAGATAGGGAGTGTTCAAGGTGCTCAGTGTAAAAAAACTGACGAAGGTGTACGAAGGGAAAGTGTCCCACCGTGCGCTTGAGAATATAAGTTTTGAAGTAAGTGAAGGAGAATTTATCGGGATTATGGGTCCTTCAGGAAGTGGAAAAACAACACTTCTTAATATGATTGCAACGATTGATCGACCGACAGCCGGGGAGATTCTGATTGACGGGAAGAACCCATTTAAGCTGAAGAAAAATGATTTAGCGACATTTAGAAGAAGAGAGCTTGGCTTCGTGTTTCAAGATTTTAATCTCTTAGAAACCTTGACTGTGGAAGAAAATATTGTTTTGCCGCTGACTTTAGAAAGAGTAAGTGTCAAGATCATGAAAGAAAAGGTCAAGACCGTCGCTAAGAAATTAGGAATCGAGTCGATTTTAAATAAAAGAACCTATGAAATCTCAGGAGGGCAAGCCCAACGGACGGCCATTGCCCGGGCAATTATTCATTCTCCAAAGCTACTTCTTGCAGATGAACCGACAGGAAATTTAGATTCGAAGGCATCTAAAGATGTCATGCAGACGCTGAGTAACATCAATCAGGAGTTTGCGACAACACAATTAATGGTGACCCATGATCCGCAAGCGGCAAGTTATTGTCAGCGCGTGATTTTTATTAAAGATGGGGCACTTTATAATGAAATCCATCGCGGTGATAATCAAAAAACGTATTATCAAAGAATCTTAGATGTGCTTTCATTGTTGGGAGGGGAATCGGGTGACCTTTCGACAATTCGCGATCTATAATGTCATACGTAATAAGAGAACATATGCCGCTTACTTCTTGAGTAGTGCCTTTTCGGTCTTAGTGTTCTTTGTCTATGCCTTATTTATCTTCCATCCTGGAGTGAATGAAGGTGTGACAAAGCAAATTGCGGTGGAAGGGATGAAGGTTGCGGAGTATATTATTTATGTTTTCTCCTTCCTGTTCATTTTGTATTCAGTCAGTGCCTTCCTTAAAACGCGTCATCGGGAATTTGGCATCTTAATGATGCATGGGATGAGTCGACGGCAATTAAACAGTTTGGTTTTTCTTGAAAATATGTTAATCGGCTTTTCGGCGGTGGTGGTCGGTATCGGTTTTGGTATAGTATTTGCTAAGGTGTTTCTCATGCTCGGCGCCCACATCATGCATTTTGTTGACTTACCATTCTATCTCTCATGGAAGCCACTGATTTTAACGCTGGTCGCTTTCTTTGTGTTATTTCTTGTGATTTCAATGATGACGCCTTTATTTATACGGAGCAGTAAATTGATTGATTTACTTAAAGGCACAACAAAACCGCGGAAAGAGCCGAAAGCATCAGTTATTGTGTCTCTTTTGACGGCCGTGGCCCTCGTTATGGCTTACTATTTATCAGTGACGACAACAACCAATAATATTGGACAACGCTTGCTTATGGTTGTGCCCTTAACTATTGTCACCACCTATTTTCTGTTTTCACAATTGAGTATTTTTGTGATTCGCCTTTTAAAAAGAAAACAAAACTTTTACTTACGATCAACGAACATGATCACCTTAAGCGATTTAGCCTATAAAATGAAGGATAACGCCCGGATGTTCTTTCTGGTTTCGATTGTCTCAACAGTCGCCTTTTGTGCAATAGGGTCCTTTGCGGCAATGAAGAGTATGGATAAACAATTTGCAAAAGAATTTCCATTCGCCATCAATTATGTTTCAGAGCCAGGTGATCAAGCATTTCATCAACATTTACAAACCATAGAGCAAGATTTAAAAGCGAAGCATCTCTCATATAAAAAGTTGTCCTTAACGACCAAGGTACAGGACAGTGGAAAAACAAAGATACCGGTCACTCTTATATCGGTAAAAGATTATAATCGTTTTGCCCAAGTACTTGGATTTAGCCCGCTTAAAGTACGTGATAATGAGGCGTACGTCGTTCCTACCTCAATAGATGGGGCGAAAGAGTTGAAAAAACATCCAATATCATCTACCACGCTTGAACCTAGTGGAAAAGCGTTAAAAATAGCGGGCGTCACAAACCTTGTGCTGTATAAATATTTCGATTCCAGTAGTCTCGTGGTCTCGGGAACTGTCTTTAACCAGTTACAATCGCATGTTAACAAAAATAATCCATATCCCACCACACCTGTTACTTTTGTTGGGTACAAGGTCAAGGATTGGAAAGCGACGGATGGGATCGGAGCGGCGCTCTCTAAAAACATTAGGGCGCAATTTAAGAAAAACCCTGAAACGTCATTGCCTTACAAGTATACCTCTGCTGGTGAGGAGTATAAATTATCGGAACAAATGTATAGCATTATGTTTTTTATTGCTCTCTTAATCGGGGCTGTCTTCTTTATTGCAGCGGGAAGCTTCTTATATTTTAGACTGTATGCTGATTTAGAAAGAGATCAACATCACTATCGTGCGATTACTAAAATCGGATTGACCAATAAAGAGCTGAATAGAACCGTAACCATTCAACTGTCCTTACTCTTTTTTGTTCCGATTCTCGTCGCGGTCATCCATAGTGCTTTTGCTTTTGTTGCCTTGCAAAGTCTGTTTGCAGTTTCCATTTTCTCAGCCACGTTGTGGGTATTGTTGTTCTTTGTAGCCATTCAAATTATTTATTTCTTCCTTATTCGCTTTCTCTATCTTAAGCATTTAAAGGAGGGTATTGTGTCATGAATGTTTTTAAGAAAGCTATGGTCCTTTATGTGTTTGTATTTCTCGTCATGTTCAGCGGATTTTGTTACTATTACATGCATCAATTGTAAGAAAAGCCAGCGGAAATGCTGGCTTTCAGGGAGGGTGCCTCAAATGTTAAGGCACCCTTTACATAAAGACGCTCAAATAAAAGTTTTAATCAGTTAAAATAGTTATTATCAGCTTAGTTAATTCGGTGAGTGAAATTCTAAAAAAGTCATTGAATATAAAAATAGTGATTTAACACTTATAGAGACCCCGTTGAGGGAAACGGAGGGATTCTTTTGAAAACGGTGTTTGTCATCGGGAGTTTGATTGCTTCAATCGTTGGTCTCCTTGGTTTGTTTGTTTTGATGTTTGCTCCGGCAGTTAGACATTGGGCAAGAGAATATTTAACAGCACCTTTGACTTGGCTTCTTATTTACCTCATTATTTTTTTTATTTTTGCTCTCATCGGTACTATTCTCAGTTTCTTTAAGAAAAAAGAGGAGAAGTTCTTTTTTCGGATCTATTCCTTTTGGACACTTTTTATAAGTGGATGTGGTATATGCATTATTAGTGTGATTATGGTCATAAATCATATTCTTACGGACTTTTAGTCTTGCTTTTTAATATTATTGGCATTAAAACAGCCTCCAAAAATGGAGGCTGTTATTATTGAATGATGCAAGTATAAGCTGAAGTAGGAAAATCTTTTCTCCTGTGATTAAGCAGGGGTGGGTAGCCAGGATTTTTACATTTGTGATAATTGTGCTCTCAGTTTTTTCATTTCTTCCTCAATACGAACAAGTTCCTTTTCCGCAGATGCAGAGTTACCAACTGTAGCTTCCATCTTTTCTAAATCCCCTTGTACACGCACGTAATCACTCTTCAAATCGATTAAAAGATCTTCTATTTCTTTCTTAGTCAAAGTTCTCACCTCATGAGTTATTGTATCGCAGATGATATCTATGTACCAATTGGACTGCTTATTTAAAGTGGTTTTCTATATTTAAGCTTTTGCTAATTGAAAGGCTTCAGATAGTAACTGATAAGATTTAAGTTTATCTTCAAAATCATGAGTGATGGTGACGATCATAAATTCTTCTGTTTGATAAGTTTCACTCATTTCGTTAATCTTACTTTTTAATTGATCTTTGGTACCAACAATCATCCGTTTACGATTTTCCGCAATGCGGTATTGATCATAGTCTGTTAAAGGATAATCCTTCGCCTCTTCCACAGAAAGATATCTTCTTGAAGATTCACCTTTTTCAAGTTGCAACAACGAAATATCTAGAGTCCGTGCTAAATCTTGTGCTGCTTCTTCAGTTTCAGCACAAATAGCAAAAATGGCAACAATGGATTGTGGCGTTTCATTTAATATAGAAGGTTGAAAACGACTGTGATACCAACGCATGACATCTTCACCGCCATTTCCGTTGATAAAATGTGCAAAGGCATAACCCGTACCTTGTTGGGCTGCAATTCGTGCACTTCCTCCGCTAGATCCTAAAAGCCACATCTTAGGGACCGTTTCAATTAATGGTGTCGCTTGTAAACCAGAAAATCTGTGATTATGATCTGCAAGGTCATAGAGATAAGTAATGAGATCAGCAATCTGCCCGGGGTATGGATCACCATTTGAAAAATGACCTTCTTGTAAAGCACGTGTCGCTAAGGGCATGCCTCCTGGAGCCCGGCCTAAACCAAGATCAATTCGGTCAGGATTTAAACCTTCAAGGACTCGGAAGTTTTCAGCAACTTTGTATGGGCTATAATGAGGGAGCATCACGCCTCCTGAACCGACACGAATATGGGATGTCTTAGCAGCTAAATGACTGATTAATACCTCAGGACTTGACCCAGCTAAACTCGGGCTAAAGTGGTGCTCGGATACCCAAAAACGAGTGTAACCCATTTTCTCTGCCTCTTGTGCTAAACGGGTAGTATCGGCAAAAGCTTCTACGGCTGTTTTGCCACTAGGGATAGGAGATTGATCCAGTATACTTAAACGTATCATTTTATTCACCTCAATATATAGTGTATCTTCTATATTAATAATATTGCCTTAAAAGTGCTCAGGTGGAGAAAAAAGCATAAAAGAAATTTAATAAATTAGAGGGAGTAATTGAGTAAAAGGGTTTTTACTTTGTTCAAGGAAAAGAGTGTTATTTTGGCCAGGGTCAATTGAATTTAAAAGAAGCAATAAATTGTGCTCTCTTTCTATAAAAGAAAAGGAGAACCTTAGTTAGCATAAATTGGAAACAGAAAACAATTGACGGTCATTGAAAGGGGTGGTATGATTAATAACGTCGCTGATTACCAGACTTCGACAATCTTTTTAAAATCTATTGATTCTATTTTTATATCGTGCTATAATGATTTAGTCGCTCTGAAAAGAGACGAGAATGGATTAAAAAAAGTTATTGACAACACATTGATAGCTTGATATAATATAAAAGTTGCTGTTAAAGTAACTCGGAGAAAAATTGTTCCTTTAAAACTGAACAAAAGCCAAGCGCAAAAAGAGAAATCTTTTAAATGACG
>NZ_BMFV01000018.1 GCF_014639255.1 Pullulanibacillus pueri | reverse complement strand
GTCGTAAATACTAGGGGAAACTCGACTACGCATCCCAAGTTAGCTGAGGCCACTAAGGACGATCGGTTAAAATCGTCACGTCATTAAGGAACTTCGGCTAAGACCGTCACGTCAGTGTGACACCGCCGAAGCTAGCACCTCAACCACCCCAAAAAGTAAAGAACACTTTTCGGGGACCCCGATGGTGGGTCGAACACCGATCCTGCCCACGTCCTGTGGGCATGAGGAAAGCGAGCGACCTAGAGCGGAAATCCATCTACCCGTTACATCGCAATCTATATGAATTGCACCAAAACTAAATTATACGAAATAAATCGGTAATGAGTTGTCAGTAGACAACAAAAAGGAAGGCACACGCGAGCGCCTAAAATTGGAGAAACAACTAAAGAAAGCACTAATATACTGCAATTGGAACCTTAGAAAACGTGGCTTATCCTTCACCGCTTCGCTAAGCACGAGTTCAGGCATAGGCCTTCACATGAAATATAAGGTCTTCAGCTAAGTTATAATTTCTAAACGGTTAAGAAAGGTGACCTTCTAAAGGTCACCTTTTAACAAGTTTTCTAGCCTTTTCAGTATTGCCGAAATGATATTTTGTGATTTTTTTCAATGCCGCTTCGCCTTGGGTTTCAATAATCCGTGCAGCAACGGTGTCTACATGAGGGCCAGCCCCTTTCGGGAGAAGAACACCGCACTTTTGGGACAAAAGATCCATTTCTTGTAGAAAGCGATGGCGAGCAAGAATGGAGGCACAAGCGACTGAAAGATGGACAGATTCCCCTTTGGTTTTAAAGAAAATCTTTTGATTGATCACCATCTTACGATCTGACAGTAATTTAAAATAATTACTCGGTGTGGTGAACTGATCAATAAGGAAACCGTCAAAAGGTTGATCAATTTTAGCTTGGACATTTTGTAAGGCTTGATTATGTAAAACAGCTTTCAATTTGTTTTGATTATAACCAGAGGCTTGAAGCGCATTATACTTTTCATTAGGCAATACAAGAATACTATAGATGACATGCTGTGAAATTTCCTCAGCAATCTTTCCAATTCGTTCGTCCGTTAACGCTTTTGAATCACGAACACCTAATGATCGAAGTAAATCACCATCTTCTTTTGAAGTAAACACAGCGGCGACAACCAGTGGACCGAAATAATCACCCGTTCCAACTTCATCTGATCCAATAATCGCTAAATCTGCAATGTTTTGCGGCGGCATGTAGGCATGGCTTTCGACACTTTTTCGCAAGACAGGGGCAGGTGTCTTTTTCTTTGTATCATTAGGTGCTAAACTTTCCCATTTGGCAGCTTCAGCTTCCGCGTCTTTTCCCTGAAAAAGGACTTTTCCTGACTTATACGCAGTTATGGCACATCCTCCAGTTTCGGCACGAAATACAGCCCCAGGAGGTAACTTATTAGATAGCACGTCTTGATAGCGTGTTTGTAGAATTTTTAAATCGTTTTGATGGAGCTTAATGACCGCTTGACTCAAAGTATTCACTCTCCTATAAGGCCATTATAACCTAGAAAGGGAGAGTTCTAAAATGCTTTAATTAAGGGCAAACAAAATACACCTATAAAAACTGAGTGATTAAACGAAATAGCCGCGCGGTTTGCTTTTGAAGTAGGACCTTTCCTTTTTCCATAGAGTCTTCTAAGCTCATAGGACCATCGGCAATACTAAATGCACTTGTTAGACCTTTTTCATATAATGGCGTGAGATCCCCTTCAATTGCCCCCGCAAGGGCAATCACAGGAAGATGATATTGTTTTGCCCATTGGCTTAAGCCTGCCACCACTTTCCCTGAAGCGGTTTGACCGTCAATTTTTCCTTCGCCTGTTAGGAGCAGATCAAAAGCCTTTTCTTGGATTAGGTTTTCGAGATTCAGTGCTTCGGTGACCATTGTAATGCCAGGCTTTAATGTTCCGTTTAAGAAGGCGATTAGACCGCCCGCAGTACCGCCAGCCGCACCGGCACCAGGCAGGTTATGGATCTTTACCCCCAGTTCCTTTTCAATACAATCGGCAAAAATGGCTAAAGCGTGATCGAGTGCCGCTACCATTTTGGGCGTTGCCCCTTTTTGAGGACCAAAGATGGCGGAAGCGCCATTCGGACCAATGAGGGGATTGGTGACATCACAAGCGATCTCGAACTGGGCTTCTCTCACTCGAGGATCCACATGAGAAACATCAATGCTATGTAGTTTTTGTAGTGCTAATCCTCCAGAACTGAGTGGCTCATCATTTTTATCTAAGAATCGGAAGCCAAGGGCTTGGAGCAATCCAGCTCCACCATCATTCGTTGCGCTTCCTCCGAGACAGATGATGAAATGTTTTATTCCCTGATTGAGTGCATGGATCATAAGTTCACCGGTACCGTAACTTGTAGCTTCATAGGGATTGAGTTCAGAAGGTTTTAAAGTGGTGAGCCCTGAGGCAGACGCGAGTTCAATAACGGCTGTTTTTTGATGGATAACACCATATTCACCTATAATCGGCCGTCCGAGAGGGTCATGGACTGTTGTTGTGAACAGTTCCCCGTGGGAGGCTGCTACAAGGGCGTGCGTTGTACCTTCGCCGCCATCAGCCATCGGGAGTATAGTGGTTTCGGCATCTGGAAGGACCTCAAGAATGCCTGCGCGTATCGCTTGAGCGACTTCTGTTGTTGAGGCACTTCCTTTAAATGAATCTGGTGCAATGAGAATGTTCATGTCCTAACCTCCGATAAGTATACGCTTTCAGTTTTTGAGTTTATTATAATAAAATTTGTGCGCATTGGCATTAGTGATTGAAACAAAACCTCGTTTGGAATCATCGGCGTTTTTGGATAGTCTTACAAAGGATGTTACATCGTTTAACAGCACTTTACAACAATTAAGAATAGAGGTTTTTCAATTCGACATCTTTTTGATATGATATTATAGACTTATAGTTGGTGGGTCAGAAGTGCACCTCTAATAAAGACAGAGCCCAAGGGAGAGGGGCCTGCTCATTAATTTATAGATGATAGAGATGCGTTTAGCGAAATACCGTTAAGCGGAGAGAAAAAGAAAGTTGGGGACATCAATATGCTGAGCTTGATAATACTTATCCTTCTCATTGCGGGATTTTTCGTGGGGATGCGAAGAGGATTGGTTTTACAGATTATCCATTTGACAGGTTTTGTAGTTGCTTACATAGTGGCTTTTCTGTATTATGACAAACTATCACCAATTCTCAAGCTATGGATTCCATTTCCTGATGAGACTTCAAATAATTTCTTTGCAACATTAAGCCACGCAAGTCTTGAATCAGCCTTTTATAGGGCCATTGCTTTTGTTATCATTTTTATTGCTGTGAAAATTGTTTGGCAAATTTTGGGTTCTATGCTTGATTTTCTTGCTGATTTGCCCATTTTAAGGACAGTGAATCGCTGGTTAGGTGGCCTGTTTGGTTTCGTTGAAATCTATCTTGTCGTATTTATCTTGCTCTTTATCGGAGCTATTGCGCCTTATGCGGGAATGGATAAAATGATTGATCATTCTTATATGGCCCATTTAATGGTTGAAAACACACCGTACCTTTCTAATAAACTACAAAACTTGTGGATGGAACTCTCAGATTCTTCACTTTTACAATAGCATAAGATTGTGGACCGGCATTCATCGCTCATGGTGGATGCCTCCTATATTTTTAATTGACTAAGAGGTGAGCCCGATGAATAAAAAACAAATCATTAAAGCTTTAGAACAAATCGCTATCTATTTAGAACTCAAAGGTGAAAATCCTTTTAAAATATCAGCCTATCGGAAAGCGGCGATGGCCTTAGAAAATGATGATCGGAGTATGGCGCAAATTGAAGAGCCAGGGAAACTTAAAGGGATTGGAAAAGGGACGGCGCAAGTGATTCATGAATTGCTTGAAACAGGGGAGTCTGCACTTTTGAATCAATTAAAAGAAGAAGTCCCTGAAGGAGTGCTTACTCTATTGAAATTACCGGGACTTGGCGGAAAGAAAATTGCTAAACTCTATCAAACACTAGGGGTCATAGATCTCGAGACCTTAAAACAGGCATGTATAGATGAAAAGGTGCAGACGCTTGAAGGCTTTGGCAAGAAAACAGAGGAAAAGATTTTAAAGGCGGTTGAGGAATCTACACAAAAACCTGAACGTTTGCCGATCGATTATATGGTTAAGCTGTCCGTTATGATCGAAAATGTCCTGACTGAGATCCCACAAATTCAGCGCTTTTCAAGGGCGGGGAGTTTGCGCCGTCTCAGAGAAATGATTAAGGATTTAGATTTTGTCATTGCGACTGAAGCGCCTATGGAAGTCGCTGAAAGTATAAAAGAAAAGCTTGCGGTCCAAGAGATCATCGGGCAGGGCGAGACGAAAATGTCGATAATGTTAAACGATGAGTATGGGGTCTCGGTGGATTTTCGCTTTGTGGCAGAAGCTGAGTTTGCAACGGCCTTGCATCATTTTACCGGTTCAAAGGACCATAATGTGAAGATGCGTCAGCTGGCTAAAAGTCGTGGCGAGAAAATTAGTGAATATGGCGTGGAGCAGGAGGAAACGGGTGAAGTCATCACCTTTTCTTCTGAAGAAGCATTCTTCAATCATTTTGGACTTTGTACTATTCCGCCAGAGATTCGAGTTGGAAAAGAGGAAGTAGACATCGCGGCAACACTTAGTGACTTTCCTTTTATTGAAGAAAATCACATTAAGGCAGATCTTCATATGCACTCGACTTACAGTGATGGTGCCTATACAATAGAAGAAATGGCAGAAGCGGCGATCAAGAAGGGGTATGAGTATATCGTTATAACTGATCACTCAAAGTCCTTGCGAGTAGCGGGTGGATTGGATGAACAGCGTTTAATTGATCAGCGAATGGAGATTGATCGGTTGAATCAATCGTACGGAAAGACGTTTAAAATCTTTGCGGGAACGGAAATGGATATTCTTGCCGATGGGCGTTTGGATTTTGAAAATGAAACATTAAAAACACTGGATTTCGTCATTGCAGCTATCCATACGAGTTTTTCTCAAGAGGAAGCCACCATTATGCACCGCCTTCGCCAAGCCATGGAAAATCCTTATGTCCGCTTGATTGCCCATCCGACAGGTCGCATTATTGGCCGACGAAAAGGCTATCCTGTTAATATGGAAATGCTGATAAATATGGCGCATGAGACAGGAACAGCACTAGAATTAAACGCGAATCCTACTCGCTTAGACTTAGCATCGGAATGGGTGAGAAAGGCTCAGGAACATCATGTGAAAATCGCGATTAATACGGATGCTCATTCGCTTGATATGCTTGATGACATGCCAACGGGTGTGGCAGCCGCGCGCAAGGGCTGGATTGAACCGCAGACGGTGCTGAATACTATGGATAGAGCAAGCTTTGAAGCCTTTATTAGTACCCCTAAACAGGGACATTTATAAGAGATGACTGAGAGATAAGAAAGGATGAGAGCGTTGCAACGCGCACTTTCTTTATTAGAATATGGAAAAATAAAAGAGCAATTAAAAAATCATACGGCCTCTTCCTTAGGGAAGGATTGGGTGGAACAACTGGAACCGAAAACACTTTTAGAAGAGGTCAAGCATTTAATTGACGAAACCGATGAGGGTGTGAATGTCTACCGGCTTCGCGGCAATATTCCTTTTGGGGGATTGACTGAGGTGCGGCCTTTTATTAAAAGGGCGACGATTGGCAGTATGCTCTCACCCAGTGAATTAAACGCGATAGGAGATTCTATCCGTACCAGTCGGTTAATGAAAAAGTTTTTTGCTGAACTTGAGGAGGAAGAAGTAGCACTCCCCATTTTACAGGAACGCGTGGCCTATATTGATCCCCCGGGTACTCTTGAAAGAGAGATCACCTCTTGTATTGATGATTCTGGTCGTGTAATGGATGGCGCGAGTGATAAGCTGCGAACCGTTCGTGCTCAGATTCGGACGTTAGATGCTAGAATCAAAGAAAAGCTAGAAAGTATGATCCGTTCCTCAAATACACAGAAGATGTTGTCTGAAAGTATCGTCACCATCCGTAATGATCGCTATGTCATCCCGGTTAAGCAAGAATACCGCCATTCTTTCGGGGGCATTGTCCATGATCAATCCTCCTCAGGGGCAACGGTGTTTATTGAGCCGCAAGCGGTTGTTGATATTGACAATCAATTGAGTGAAGCACGTGCCAAAGAAAAACATGAAATTGAACGTATTCTTATGGCTCTAACGGAACAAGTGGCGGAGGTTGCCGACCTTTTAATTGCTAATGTTGAGCAATTAGGTTACCTTGACTTTATTTTTGCTAAAGCAAAATTTTCTCATGCTCTAAAGGCGACGAAACCAGCCTTACGCGATGACGGCCAGCTTGAATTTAAGAAGGCTCGCCATCCTTTAATTGCTCCTAAGGACGTTGTGCCTATTAATGTGCATATGGGAAAAGACTATCAGGCGATTATAATTACAGGACCGAATACAGGAGGGAAAACAGTCACCTTAAAAACTGTAGGACTTCTGACGCTCATGGCGCAGTCGGGTTTGCATATTCCTGTTGATGAAGGCTCAACTGTGAATGTCTTTGAAGATATTTTCGCTGATATCGGTGACGAACAATCTATTGAGCAGAGCTTGAGTACCTTTTCTTCTCATATGACCAACATTGTGAATATCTTAGATCAGGTGAATTTTCGTAGTCTTGTGCTTTTTGATGAGCTCGGTGCTGGAACAGATCCACAAGAAGGGGCAGCTTTATCTATCGCCATTTTAGATTATGTTTTTCGGCGTGGTGCGAGCATTATTGCCACGACACATTATAGTGAGCTGAAGGCATATGCTTATGAACGTGAAGGGGCGATTAATGCCAGTGTTGAATTCGATGTGCAAACCTTGCGTCCAACCTATCGATTATTAATGGGGGTACCGGGGAGGAGTAATGCCTTTGAAATCTCACGACGACTAGGGCTTCAAGATGAAATCATCGAGGAAGCGAAGCAGCAGATCAGCGGAGAAACGGCGAAAGTCGATGAGATGATTGCTGCCCTTGAAAAGAGCCAAAGAGAGGCTGAAGCGGCTGAACAAAAGGCAAAACGCTATGAACATGATATTGAACGGTTAAAAGATGAGCTGGAAGCTGAGCGGATTAAGCTGGAAAACGAGCGGTCAAAGATTTTACAAAAAGCTGAAGAGACTGCGCGAGAGTCGGTAGATAAGGCTAGAAAAGACGCCGCTGAGATTATTGCAACATTACGAAGGTTTCAAGCGCAACCGCAAAATGTCAAAGAACACGAGATCATAGATGCAAAGAAGCGTCTTGACCAAGCGTTGGATTCATTATCAAATGAATCCAAACCGGTGACTCAATCGTATAAGAAAAAAGAGTCAATAGCCTTCGAACCCGGACAAGAGGTCAAAGTGATTAGCTTTGGGCAAAAAGGACATATCATTGAGAAAATTAGCGATAAAGAGTATTTGGTTCAAGTCGGGATTATGAAAATGAATATCGCGGCAACCAATTTAAAAGCGGTTAAAGCCGAAAAAGAGGTCAAACCGGTTGTCAATGTTCGTGCATCCAATACGACGGTGAAAACCGAACTCGATTTACGAGGAGAACGCTTTGAAGATGCCATTTATCGTTTGGATAAATATATTGATAAAGCCCTTGTGGCAGGCTATTCACGCGTATCTATTATTCATGGTAAAGGGACAGGAGTCCTTCGTAAGGGGGTTGAAAACCATCTGAAGCATCATTCTCGGGTCAAAGGATATCGTTCAGGTGGTGCAGGCGAGGGTGGCGGCGGTGTGACGATCGTTGAATTAAAATAATAGTCATCTTCGTGGCGGTTAGGCTTGTTTTAGGGGGGATAGGTATTGGAGCACTTATGGGAGAATACTTATTTTGAAACATTAGGCTATTTTAGTGTTGTCATTGTGTGTGGTGTTGTTTTTCTCGCGATTTTTGAATTACTGACAAAATATCGAAATTGGAATGAAATTAAAAATGGAAATGTTGCTGTGGCCATGGCGACTGGAGGGAAAATATTTGGGATTGCAAATATTTTCCGCTTTTCGATTCGCACGGGAGAACCGCTGCTCACGACGATAACTCAAGGGGCCTTTGGATTTTTACTATTATTAGTGGGATACTTTATTTTTGAATTTTTGACCCCATCCTTTAAAATTGATGATGAAATTGAAAAAGGAAATATTGCGGTAGGTCTCATTGCGATGATTATTTCCATGGGGTTATCCTATGTCATCGGACAAAGCTTGTATTAAGAAGAAGGGCGCATGTCAATCGTTTGATTCATCACTATTTGCCCTTTATAAGGTCACTAGGGGGATGTCATTTTGGAAACTTTGGCAAAAATATTGATTGGTTGCTGTGTGATTTTCGGTGCTGCCGGTATCATCTACCTTGCTATACAATAAAAGACCCATCAGTGCTTGAACACATTCTCTCGTGAAAAACAGCACTTAGGTTTTTCCGACATTATTA
Organism: Pullulanibacillus pueri; assembly: GCF_014639255.1. GTDB lineage: Bacteria > Bacillota > Bacilli > Bacillales > Sporolactobacillaceae > Pullulanibacillus > Pullulanibacillus pueri. Next base: position 81,755 of record NZ_BMFV01000018.1, on the reverse strand, counting down.
AGATAAGTAAAAGATCAGTGAGGAGTGAGTATACTTCTTGCTGTTTTTTTATTTGAGCTTATTGGGAATGAATTCTTCAGCAAAACGCTGTATTTAATAATGCGTAAAGGGTTGTTTTATTTTAAAGGATCCGTTCACATCGTGTGCTGTCATTGAAATAGATTCCGACGTAGATTCTATAAGTGTGTCAGCTCTAATACACTGACTTCATCGGGTGTTAAACAACCGCTTCGGCAGAATACTCCGCTTTCCGTGGGCACGGCTTCAGCCTCCTCACGGACAACCCACCCAACCGGGGTCCCCGAAAAACGTTTTTTGTTTTTTGGGGTGATCTAGGGGTCTTCAGACACGTGCTGTCCCACAGGAGTCTACGTATTCTGCCTACGCTAAGTAAGATTGTTTTTGAGTTCACGATTCATATCAAACGAAGGAAATACGCAAGAACCGTATGAGACAAAGGCAGGAGGTGACAACGCTAATTCTACCAACGTTGATACCCGTTGAGAAAAGCATCAACTGCTATTAAGTGGATTGGAGCGTAAGGCGCGAGACTCCTTCGGAAATAGCACGAGTCTGAAGATCCACTTGGGAACAAATAGCCCATTCCCAAGTTAGCTGAGGCCACTTAGGACGATCGGCTAAAATCGTCACGTCCTGTGACAACACCGATCCTACCCACTTCCTGTGGGTATGAGGAAAGCGAGCGGCCTGGAGCGGAAATCCATACCATAAGCCAGCAGCATCACTTGTTAGCTCCTAGCTTAGCAGTTACGTCGCCATTTCCTTCAACTATAAAGTACGGGACTTGTGATATCTTCTAGGAAAGCGTCTATAATAGCCAGCAAAACATACTCAATTTTGCTTATTCTTAAATGCTTGAATGGTGATATCATCTCTCATATTTATGATCTATAAATGAAAAAATTTTAAAAATTGATGCGAAATGTTTTCAAAATGAAAGGGTTTACATTATAATAGCGATAAGGAATGTGATGTTTGAGGGTGCGGTACTAAGGGAGGATTCATATATGGGAACGAAGGCAAAACCTTGGCTTTCGCACTATCCCGAGGAGATTTCCCCACAAATAGATTATGGGGAACGCCCGCTTTTTGATTATTTGAGAGAAGCAGCAGAGAAGCATCCAGACAAAAGCGCTATTTATTTCATGGGAAAGGAAATGACCTATCGTGATCTCTATAATGAAAGCTTAAAGTTGGCGCAGCAATTGACGGTTCACGGATTAAAAAAAGGTGATCGGCTAGCGATTATGCTACCGAACTCTCCACAGTCTGTCATTGCTTACTATGCAGCTTTAATGGTTGGAGGCATTGTTGTTCAAACGAATCCATTATATATGGAACGAGAATTGCAGCATCAATTAAGCGATTCAGGGGCGAAAATGATCGTTTGCCTCGATCAGGTTTATCCCCGTGTAAGGAACGTGCAGTCCAAGACGAGTTTGGAAACCATTATCGTTACAGGGGTTCAAGATTACCTTCCACTTACTAAAAAGCTTTTGTACCCGATAGCATCCAAAACAAAAATACCAAAAAAGAGAGAATTTCAGAACGTTAAAGATGTGTTTTTATTTACGGAATTAATTAAAAAAGGCGTGACCGATTTTGTACCGGAACACATTTCACCAGAAGAGGATCTTGCGTTATTACAATATACTGGTGGGACGACCGGATTTGCTAAAGGGGTCATGTTGACTCACCGGAATTTGATTGCCAATACAGAGCAATCACGTATGTGGCAGTATCGCCATGAATATGGAAAAGACACGATTCTTGGTGTTTTGCCATTTTTTCACGTCTATGGAATGACAATAGTGATGAATTTAAGCATTATGCATCTGTCAAAAATGATTATTGTACCGAGGTTTGAAGCAGGAGAAGTTCTTAAAATGATTGAAAAATTGCGTCCAACGGTTTTTTCGGGGGCGCCTACCATGTATATTGCACTTATCAATCATCCTGATATTCAGAAGTATGATTTATCTTCTATCAAGACTTGTATTAGTGGTTCAGCGCCATTACCTTTGGAGGTACAACAACGTTTTGAACAACTGACAGGTGGAAAATTAGTTGAAGGGTATGGATTAACCGAAGCCTCTCCAGTGACTCATTGTAATCTCATTTGGGGTGAGCGTATTTTAGGGAGTATTGGGATCCCTTATCCCGATACAGAGGCCAAGATTGTTTCTCCAGAGACAGGTGAGGAGTTGGGTCTGAAAGAGGTTGGCGAACTTGTGGTTAAAGGGCCGCAAGTAATGAAGGGTTACTGGAATCGCCCTGAGGAAACGGCACAAGTGTTAAAAGAGGGATGGCTATTCACGGGTGATATGGCTTACATGGATGAAAAGGGTTATTTTTATATTGTTGATCGGAAGAAGGATATGATCTTAGCAAGTGGTTTTAATATCTATCCTCGTGAGGTTGAAGAAGTCTTATATGAGCATCCTGATGTCAAGGAAGCGGCTGTGGTTGGTGTTCATGATCACTATCGTGGAGAAACAGTGAAGGCATTTGTGGTCGCAAAAGATGGGAGAGCCTTAACGGAAGAAGAGCTCAATCGCCATTGCCGTAAGTATTTAGCAGCCTATAAGGTGCCAAAGATTTATGAGTTCCGCAAAGATTTACCCAAGTCGACGATTGGGAAGATTTTAAAACGAGAACTATTAAAGGATGAAGATCGGCGGTCATCTTAAAGTTTGGCTTAGTGGCTTAACTTTAGTATACTTAAACGAAACTGGGTCAAAAGGAAGGAGACATGGCCTTCCTCTTTTGGCTCACTGTTAAAGTATTGACCAATTTGCATTTTTTCTTTATAATAGAAATGAATGAATAGTCATTCATTTTCTAAGAAGGGAATACAAAGGGAATGGGAATTAAAGACCGTCCGAAATATAGGCTGATTATTGAAGCTGCGGTGGATGTGATCGCAGAGAATGGTTTCCATCAAGCGCAAGTATCTAAAATTGCAAAGCGTGCAGGGGTTGCCGATGGAACGATATATATCTATTTTAAGAATAAAGAGGATATTTTGATCTCAGTTTTCCGAGAAAAGATGGGCGACTTTATTGAAAAGATCAAAGCCGAAATTATGACTCAAGAGAAACCTGGCGAAAAGCTGGCTACGCTTGTCAGGATGCATTTCACTCAATTAGCAGCCCATCGTAATCTTGCCATTGTGACACAGCTAGAATTGCGGCAATCGAATCAAGCCATTCGTCATAAAATAAATGAAACATTAAAAGATTATATTGCTGTCATCGATAGTGTTGTTGATTATGGGAAGGAACATCACATCTTTCGTGAGAACCTTGATACACGGTTGGCACGTCAAATGATTTTCGGCACATTAGATGAGACTGTTTCGAACTGGGTCATGAATGATCAACGTTTCGATCTCGCAGCACTTGCTGAACCCGTAAGCGATCTTCTACTTAATGGTTTAACCCGTTAAGTAGTTTTAAATAATACATTTTGTAGGCGCTTCTAAATTGGAGCAAGGAGGGGCCAGAAAAGTGACACTAGTAAAATGTACGTATGAAGATAGAGTAGCCGTATTAACGCTTCATCATCCACCGGCCAATGCTTTATCATCAGCGATGATAAATGAACTCGATAAGCAATTACATGACATTGAAGAGGCATCGTCCGTAAAAGTGGTTGTCATTCATGGTGAGGGACGTTTCTTTTCAGCAGGAGCGGATATAAAAGAATTTACTCAATACACCGATAGTGAAAATTTTAAAGGTCTATCAAGAAGAGGACAGGACGTTTTTAATCGTATTGAAAACTTTTCTAAACCAGTGATTGCAGCAATGCATGGTGCTGCTCTTGGTGGGGGGTTAGAATTAGCAATGGCTTGTCACCTTCGAGTCGCCGATAAAGCAACAAAATTTGGTCTGCCGGAATTGAATTTAGGATTGATTCCTGGATTTGCGGGCACCCAGCGACTCCCGAGACTGGTAGGTGTGCCTAAGGCTACGGAAATGATGCTGACGAGCGAACCGATTCATGCTGAAGCAGCCCTGAAGTGGGGGCTTGTAAATTATCTCGTAGCCGAGGGGGAACATTTGCACGAAGCAATGGCGCTTGCGCATAAAATCGCTGAAAAGAGTGCTGTTTCAATGGCCCATCTCCTTGCTTGTTTGAGCGATGCCAGGGAAGGAGAATACAGTCGGGGAATGGAAAGAGAAGCGATGAGTTTTGGAGAGGTCTTTGTCTCATATGATGCTAAAGAAGGGATAAAGGCTTTTATAGAAAAGCGTAAGCCGATTTTTAAGGATAAATAAGCTCAATTTTAAGAGGAGGGTTTTCATTGAATATTTTTGTATTGATGAAAAGGACTTTTGATACTGAAGAAAAAATCGTCGTTGAAAATAGTCGGGTATCAGATGATGGCGTCGAATTTATAATTAATCCATATGATGAGTTTGCGATTGAAGAAGCTATCAAGTTAAAAGAGGAACATGGTGGTGAAGTCACCGTTGTAACGGTCGGTGAAGAAGAAGCTGAAAAGGAATTGCGAACAGCGTTAGCAATGGGGGCTGACAAGGCGTATTTAATTAATAATGAAGATGTTGAGAATTATGACCAAAGCTCAACCTCTGAAATATTAGCGGCCTTTTTCAAGGATAAAGAGGTGGATATAATTCTGGGTGGTAACGTGTCTAACGATAATGGTACTGGGCAAGTGGGACCGCGCCTAGCCGAAAAACTCGCTATTCCCTACGTGACGACCATCGTAGGTCTTGAGATTTCCGATAGGAAAGCAACGATTGAACGCGATGTTGAAGGCGATCAAGAAACTGTAGAGGTAGAGCTCCCGGTTCTCGTAACTGCGCAACAAGGGTTAAACGAACCACGCTACCCTTCATTACCAGGAATTATGAAAGCTAAAAAGAAACCTTTAGAAGTCTTAGAGTTAGACGACTTAGATTTGGATGAAGATGAAGTGGAAGGTTTAACTGAAACGGTTGACGTCTTTTTGCCTCCTGAAAAACAAGCCGGACGCATTCTAGAAGGCGAAGTTGAAGAACAAGTTGCAGAGCTTGTTAAATTACTAAGAACAGAAGCTAAAGTGATATAGAAGGTGTATTAAATCGTTCTGTTAGGTCGTCAGTGCAGAATTGTAAGGCGTTGCATCTCTAAAAGCATTGAGCTCTGAATGGTTCTCTTTTGAAGCATATTTTATATTGGAGGGATAGGAATGGCACGAAAAACATTAGTGGTAGCTGAAGTGCGAGAAGGTGAGCTTCGACATGTCTCTTTTGAAGCAATTGCGGCTGGTAAAAAGATTGCCAATGGTGGAGAGGTTATCGCTGTGATTTGCGGTGATCAACTTGCCAATCTTGGAAAAACATTAGGTCAATACGGTGCTGATCGTGTCCTTACCGTTGAGGATGAAAAATTAAAGCATTATACGCCAGATGGCTATAAACAAGCATTAAAACAAGTGATTGACAGTGAGGAACCAGACGCGATTATCATGGGTCATACCTCTATTGGCAAGGATTTATCCGCAGGACTAGCGGCACGTTTAAATAGTGCTCTTGTCTCTGATATTATTGATATTGAGGAAGGGAGTGATCCCCTTTTTATTCGACCAATTTATTCGGGGAAAGCTTTTGAGAAAAAGCGGATTAAAGAAGGCCTTATCTTTGTAACCATACGTCCGAACAATATCGAGGCCTTAGACATCGATGAATCTCGAGAGGTTCCCGTGGAGGTCTTTGATGTTGTCATTAAGGATTTAAGAACGGTTGTTAAAGACATTGTTAAGAAAACGACTTCCGGTGTTGACCTTTCTGAAGCGAAAGTCATTGTTTCGGGGGGGCGCGGCGTGAAAAACGCAGACGGTTTTAAACCTTTACAAGAACTTGCAGACGTTTTAGGTGGCGCAGTAGGTGCTTCAAGAGCCGCTTGTGATGCAGGGTATTGTGATTATTCCTTGCAGATCGGTCAGACTGGAAAGGTTGTCACCCCCGATCTTTATATTGCTTGCGGTATTTCAGGGGCCATTCAACATCTTGCGGGGATGTCGAGTTCCAAAGTGATTGTCGCAATAAATAAAGATCCTGACGCTAATATTTTCAGTATTGCGGATTACGGGATTGTCGGGGATATCTTTGAAGTTGTTCCTCTTCTCACGCAGTATTTTAAAGAAGCCTTGCAACAAGCCTAATCATGGCTTGAGAACAGCATGTAAAAAGCCTTGAGTTCAATTATTGGAATTTTAAAGAGGTTAAATGTTATACTGCGGTGGAATAGTAGTAATAATTGAACATAAAGGAGGGGCCTTAAAATGGCAATATCTCATGTAACTGATCAAAACTTCTCTGAAGAAACATCTAATGGTCTTGTACTTGCTGATTTCTGGGCAACATGGTGTGGTCCTTGTAAAATGATTGCTCCTGTATTAGAAGAAATCGACGGAGAAATGAGCGATAAAGTAAAAATTGTGAAGCTGGATGTTGATGACAATCAAGAAACAGCTGGCAAATTTGGTGTGATGAGCATCCCAACCTTACTTCTTTTCAAAGACGGTGAAGTTGTCGATAAAGTAGTTGGTTATCAGCCAAAAGAAGCTCTAGAAGAGTTTATTAATAAACACGCTTAATTTCCCATCATGAGGCTTGAGGTCAATACGATCTCAAGCCTTTTTTTGTCCTATAAATGTATACTGAGGTTAAGGTTCGAAGCGTTAGGGATAATGGGATAAAATATAGGAAACATTTTTACATTCCGCGCTTAACGAAACGGTGACGTATAGGTCCGTTCTTGTAAAGGGGAGAAAACGCAAAGGTTGTCCTCAATTAGGATTGTGTTGATCGCGTCTAATACAGGTGAAAACGGGTGGAGATCTTTTCATAGGGAGAATTTCATTGCTGAGCAAAGGATCGAATCAAGTATACTCCGCTTGTTTTATTGTTTAGAAATACCATTTTAAAAAATTTTAATTAAAGTAGCCTGCAAGAATTTGTGGTATTCTTGAGTAGTGGAAATGGCAACAATTGTTTCCCGGGAAATGTTTTTAAGAGGTGAACACTATGGCTAATATAAGTGAAAAACTGGCGAATCTACCAGATCAGCCAGGGTGTTACTTAATGAAGAATAATCGCGGAACCATTATTTATGTTGGAAAGGCTAAGAATCTAAGGAATAGGGTTCGATCTTATTTCTCTGGAAGCCATGATGCTAAAACACAACGCTTAGTTTTAGATATAGATGATTTTGAATACATTGTGACGTCTTCAAATATTGAAGCGTTACTCTTAGAAATGAATTTAATCAAAGAGCATGATCCCAAATATAACATCATGCTACGCGATGACAAATCCTATCCGTATATTAAATTAACGAATGAAAAAGACCCTCGACTGGTGATCACCCGAAAAGTGAAGAAGAATAGTGGGCGCTACTTTGGTCCGTATCCAAATGTAGCAGCAGCTCAAGAAGCTAAGAAACTCCTTGATCGACTATATCCTTTAAGAAAATGTCGTACACTGCCTGATCGTGTGTGCCTATACTACCATATCGGTCAATGTCTTGCCCCTTGTGTGAATGAGATTAAGGAAGAGACATACAAGGAAATGATTGATGGGATCATTCGGTTTTTAAATGGCGGACACCGTGACATTAAGAAAAAGCTTGAAAAAGAAATGAACGAAGCCGCCGAAAAGCTTGAATTTGAGCGGGCAAAAGAGCTGAGAGATCAGATCAGGAATATTGAAACAGTCATGGAAAAACAGAAAGTCATGTTTAATGACACAACAGATCGTGATGTTTTCAACTTTGCCTATGACAAAGGGTGGATGTGTGTTCAAGTCTTTTTCATGCGACAAGGGAAATTGATTGAACGAGATGTCTCGCATTTCCCTTTTTATGGCGATCCAGAAGAGGATTTTTTATCGTTTATTGGTCAATTTTATCTTAAGGCGAATCATATTAAACCAAAAGAGATTTTAATTCCTAAAAATATTGATCGCGACTTAATCGCCTCCCTTTTAGAAATTGACGTCACCCAGCCACAAAAGGGGAGAAAAAAGGAACTTGTGGAGATGGCAGGGAAAAATGCCAGCATTGCTTTAAAAGAAAAGTTTTTCTTAATTGAGCGTGATGAATCTCGAACGATAAAAGCCGTTGAGAACTTGGGAGAAAAATTAAACATTGCGACGCCAAGAGTGATTGAGACTTTTGATAATTCTAACATTCAGGGTGTTCATCCTGTTTCAGCGCTAGTGGTATTTGAGGATGGCCGCCCCAATAAAAAGGCGTATAGGAAATATAGAATCCAAACAGTAAAAGGACCTGATGATGTGGGTTCTATGAGAGAAGTGATTCGCAGACGTTATAGCCGTCTGTTAAAGGAAAAACTCCCGCTTCCTGATTTAATTCTTATCGATGGCGGTAAAGGTCAGATGGGGGCGGCCATTGATGTGCTTGAGAATGAACTGGGATTAACTATTCCTGTCTGTGGTCTGGTCAAGGATGATAAACACCGGACCTCGCAGCTGGTGATGGGAGACCCTCCAGAAGTGGTTCCTCTGGCAAGAAATAGTCAGGAGTTCTATTTATTACAAAGAATTCAAGATGAGGTTCACCGGTTTGCGATTAGTTTTCACCGGCAAGTGCGGGATAAATCAATGATTAAATCGGAGTTAGATGATATCGAGGGCATTGGTCCAAAACGAAAAAAAGGACTTTTACGTCATTTTGGATCTGTAAAAAAAATTAAAATGGCAACATTAGAGGAACTTGTAGAAGCGGGTATGCCACAAGGGGTGGCCCAAAGGATTTTTAATCATTTTGCAGAAGAAAGAGAAGATGTATGATTAATCTGATGGTTTCGAAAACGGCATAATTGATTGTTGCAACTTTCAAATCATGCTATAATTCAACTTAATTTCATATAGAACTATTGATTGAACAGTGTTTTGATAGAGGCGCGATTATCATCAGTAGTGTTCGGGAAAAGGATGAGCTTTAATGAACGAGCACAAAAGGGATAATTGCCGAAGTGAAGAGCCGCTCATTAGAATCTTCGCTGGATCCATGATTGAAGAAGTCTGGATTTGTCACACAAAGAATTGTGTGGAGGACTATCCAAGCCTGTTGTGTAAAGGGTAATTATACAGCAGTGAGGATAATATGTCTTCACTGCTTTTCTATTTGTCGGAATGGAGATGGGAACGAGCAAATGACGATTACAGTGATGAAATTTGGAGGGACCTCTGTGGGTTCCGTTGAGCGCATTAAACGGGTTGCGGATCGACTGATTCGTAAAGTTAATGAAGGTGAACAGGTTGTTGTTGTCGTTTCTGCTATGGGAAAGACAACGGATCATCTTATGAGTTTGGCGAAAGAAATCACTGACCGCCCTAGCAAAAGGGAGTTGGATATGCTTCTCTCAACAGGCGAGCAACAGACCATAGCGTTATTAGCGATGGAAATGGAACGTCGCGGGCAGGCAGCGATTTCACTTACAGGTTGGCAAGCGGGGATTACAACTGAGAATGTGTATGGCAACGCCAGGATCGAAGCGATTCATACGGAGCCTATTCTAGATTATTTAAACACGGGTCATGTCGTCATTGTCGCAGGTTTCCAAGGCATTACTCAAGATCATGAAATTACAACCTTAGGACGTGGTGGGTCTGATACCTCTGCTGTAGCACTAGCCGCAGCTTTAAAGGCAACTTTATGTGAAATTTACACGGATGTCGATGGAGTCTATACAACAGATCCTCGCGTTGTAAAAACAGCAAGAAAATTAAAAGAGATTAGTTATGATGAAATGTTAGAGATGGCTTATTTAGGAGCGGGTGTCCTTCATCCAAGAGCTGTTGAAAATGCCAAAAAATTTCATGTTCCTTTGACAGTACGCTCTAGCTTCAGCGATGAACCAGGGACAATTATTAAGGGGGAAGCTCAGTTGGAAAAAGGTTTAGCGGTGAGAGGGTTAGCATTTGAACGGGATGTCGTCAAAGTCACATTATTAGGTTTGCCCAATGATCTCACAACACTTTCTAGTGTCTTTCAAGTCTTAGCGGATTCAAAAGTGAATGTTGACATCATTATTCAAAATGCCCTTGATGATCAGGAAACAAGCATTTCTTTCACACTTTCTGAAGAAGCTTTGAATGATGCTCTTGATGTTTTAAATAATCATAAGGCTGCCTTGAAGTTTCGTGAGCTTAATGTGGAAGGGAATTTAGCGAAGGTTTCTATTGTGGGATCAGGGATGGTCTCCAATCCAGGGGTAGCGGCAACCATGTTTAAAACCTTAAATGAAGAAGGCATAAAAGTGAAAATGGTGAGCACATCAGAAATTAAAGTGTCAACTATCATTTCCATTGAGCAATTAACTGGAGCACTCCAAGCGTTGCACAGTGCCTTTCATTTAGAAGAGGTTAAACCCTTATCAACGGTTGAATAAAAGACGGGTATCAGGGAAAATGCAGTAAATGAGAGGGTTTTAAAGTAGTGAACTGAATTAAAATGGAAAAACTTGTTTTCTCCTCGGGTGTGGGTGAAAACAAGTTTTTTCTTTTTCGGACATTAAGTATTTTTTATAGGATCTTTGGTGTCCCAGGCGACTTCAAATAGGACCCGCTTATCACGATTATTTTTAATTTCTGTTAAGGAATCGGCTGTAAAGCCTTTAATATGTTGAATTTGTTCTGCTAAAAAGCCACTTTCCAAAGAAAATTTATCATTGCTTTTGTCTTTAAAGCGTGCATTAATAAGATTTGAGCGCAATTCAAATTTCATTTTCCCTTTAGATTCCTCACAAAATTCTAGACTTCCCCATGCTGCCTGTTCAAAGAAAGAAATAAGCTCTTCAATCGTATTGCAGGGATATTTTCTGGCTAATTTTCGTCCAGCCCAGTACAGAATGGGTTCTAGTTCTTCTCCCAGCAGCTCAGGGAGAAGAACCATCCGAAGTAATTCGTAACCAAAAGCGGGAACATGCTCTTCTCCATAAGTTTGCATTTGCGGCTGTTCAGATTTCATGGCTGCTCCACTCCTTCTAACCATAGTATATCGTTTTTTTTATGGTTAAACTACGAGTTTTTTTAATGGATTTGATTGGAATTTCTGATTTCTTGACGAGGTATAATGTTGAGAGTACAATGTATTTGTTACATATTTGCAATTCGGCTAAAAGTTTTGCGCACAATAACAGTGTTCGCAACTGTTTCCGCTAACATAGGCGGGAGAGACCCAAATATTATTATTATGGGTTTATTGGCCTGGATCATTCTAGAATATGCAACCGGAAAACCTGAATGTAAAGGGGGAACTTTAATGGCCAGCAGAGATTTTGTTAATCGCCGGCTTCATTCGTTTCTTGGTTTAATACCAGTTGGACTTTTTTTAATTGTTCACATGACTGTAAATTACTTTGCAACCAGAGGCGCTGAAGCATTTAACAAAGCAGCAAACTTTATGGAAAGCTTGCCTTATCTCGTCTTTCTAGAAATCGTTTTTATTTACTTGCCGCTTCTATTCCATGCGATCTATGGAATATATATTGCGTTTCAAGCCAAACCAAATGCTAAGCGGTACAGTTATTATCGAAATTGGTTATTCTTTTTCCAACGTTGGACGGGGCTTTTCCTAGTGATTTTCCTTGCGTGGCATATCTGGGAAACACGGATTGCTATGCTAAGAGGCACAGAATTGAACTTTGATATGATGGCAAATATCTTAGATAATCCATGGATGGTGGCTTTTTACATAGTTGGTGTACTTTGCGCTGTTTACCATTTTTCCAATGGATTATGGGCTTTTCTTGTGCACTGGGGAATTCTCGTGACACCGAAGTCACAACGCATTACATCTTATATTACCGTTGTCATTTTTATTTTACTTGCCATCGTCGGTATCCGAAGTATCTTTGCTTTTGTCAATCCAGATGTAGTAGCAATGATGTAGGGAGTGTAATTCTATGAGTAATGAAAAAATCATCGTCGTCGGTGGTGGTCTTGCCGGGTTATTTGCGACGATTAAAGCCGCTGAGGCTGGTGTGCATGTTGACCTTTTCTCAGTTGTACCAGTAAAACGTTCACACTCAGTTTGTGCACAGGGCGGTATTAATGGTGCCGTTAATACCAAGGGTGAGGGTGACTCTCCATGGTTACACTTTGACGATACTGTATATGGTGGAGACTTTCTTGCCAACCAAGCTCCAGTTAAAGCCATGTGTGAAGCAGCTCCAAATATTATTAACTTGTTTGACCGAATGGGTGTTATGTTTAACCGGACTCCTGAAGGTCTTCTTGACTTCCGTCGCTTTGGTGGAACACAGGTTCACAGAACAGCCTATGCTGGCGCGACTACTGGTCAACAATTGCTTTATGCACTTGATGAACAAGTTCGGAGTTGGGAAGTAAAGGGTCTTGTTAAGAAGTATGAGTATTGGGAGTTTCTCTCTGCTGTTGTTGATGATGAGCAAACCTGTCGTGGGATTGTGGCTCAAGATCTTCATTCCATGAAAATCGAGACATTTGCAGCAGATGCTGTTATTTTAGCAACTGGTGGCTGTGGTATTATCTTTGGTAAATCAACGAATTCTATGATTAATACAGGAACAGCCGCTTCGGCCGTTTATCAGCAAGGTGCAATTTATTCAAATGGCGAATTTATTCAAATTCATCCAACCGCTATTCCTGGTGATGATAAGCTTCGTCTTATGAGTGAATCTGCTCGTGGTGAAGGCGGTCGAATTTGGACTTATAAAGATGGGAAGCCTTGGTATTTCCTTGAAGAAAAATATCCAGCTTATGGAAATCTTGTTCCGCGTGACATTGCGACACGTGAAATTTTCGATGTCTGTGTCAATCAGAAATTAGGCATCAACGGCGAGAACATGGTTTATCTTGATCTTTCCCATAAAGATGCCCATGAATTGGACGTCAAACTTGGTGGGATTATGGAGATCTATGAAAAGTTTGTCGGAGAAGATCCACGTAAAGTACCAATGAGAATATTCCCTGCTGTCCATTATTCAATGGGTGGATTATGGGTCGATAATAATCAAATGAGCAATATTCCTGGTTTATTTGTATGTGGTGAGAGTGATTACCAATATCACGGCGCCAACCGTCTAGGAGCAAACTCTTTACTTTCTTCCATCTATGGGGGCATGATTACAGGTCCACTTGCTGTTGAGTATATCCGTGGACTTAACAAACACGCTGAAGATATGTCTTCTCAGCTCTATGATCAAAATAGACTGCGTGAACAAGAGAAATATGACAATATCTTGAAGATGGATGGTAGCGAAAATGCCTATGTTCTCCACAAAGAACTGGGCGAATGGATGACAGATAATGTCACTGTTGTTCGTGAGAATAAAAAGCTTCTCAAGACTGATGAAAAAATTCAAGAACTTATGGAACGTTATCAAAATATTAATGTGAATGATACGTCAAAATGGTCAAATAGTGGAGCGGCATTCACTCGTCAGCTTTGGAATATGCTACAACTTGCACGGGTAATAACCCTAGGTGCATACAATCGTAATGAAAGCCGTGGGGCTCATTATAAACCGGAATTCCCAGAACGTAATGATGAGGAATTCTTAAAGACAACAATGGCTAAATTTAATGCGGCAGATAATCGTCCTGACTTGTACTATGAAGAGGTTGATACATCGTTAATTAAGCCGCGTAAACGTGATTATACTAAAAAACATTAAAGGGGGCATAGGAGATGGCTGATGAAAAAAAAGTAGTATTTATTATATCGAGACAAGATGGACCTGACGCCACCCCTTACGAACAACGTTTTGAAGTACCTTATAGACAAAACATGAACGTCATTTCGGCGTTAATGGAAATCCGACGTAATCCTGTTACTGCTAAAGGTGAACAAACGTCACCGCCACATTGGGAAATGAACTGCTTGGAAGAAGTTTGTGGTGCATGTTCCATGGTAATTAACGGTAAACCACGTCAGGCATGCAGTACGTTAGTAGATACTCTTCAACAACCTATCCGGGTTGAACCGATGCGTACATTCCCAGTTGTTCGTGATCTTGCTGTCGATCGGAGTCGTATGTTTGAGGCTTTGAAAAAGGTCAAAGCATGGATTCCTATTGATGGGACTTATGATTTAGGACCAGGTCCAAGAATGGCTGAGAACAAAAGACAATGGGCTTATGAGCTGTCAAAATGCATGACATGTGGTGTATGTCTTGAAGCTTGCCCAAATGTGAACAGTAAAACTGATTTCATGGGACCTTTTGTTTTTGGTCAAGTTGAACTTAAAAATGCTCACCCTACTGGTGAAATGAATAAAGAAGAGCGTCTTGAAAGCTTTATGGATGAGGGTGGATTACAGGGCTGTGGTAACTCCCAAAACTGTGTGCAATCCTGCCCTAAAGGGATTCCATTGACCACTTCAATTGCTGCTATTAATAGACAAGCAGCTGTTCATTCCCTTAAGAGCTTTTTCGGTCATAGATAATCAAAATAAAAAAGCAATCCGTAATGATCAATTGCGGGTTGCTTTTTTTAAGTTCAAGAAAAGTTAGCTCTAATTTCTATGTTTTAAAATGCCCGTTTGAATTTCTAGAAAATCGCTTTCTCATGAGAGCATAAATTTTCGAAGTCGAAGGAATTTGCGGCGTCAATTCGATCGGCTTTGGCAGCTCATACCTTATTATATTTAGTGTTTAACAACCGCTTCGGCAGAATACTTCGTTTTCCACGGGCACGGCCTCAGCTAACTTTAGAGTCAGTTTTTTGGTGCTCCAAAGTGGATCTTCGGACGCGTGCTTCCCGTAGGAGTCAGAGCACCTTCCGCTTCAATCAATGTGTTGCCTATCGATGCACTTTAGATTAAAACTGTTCCGAAGGCTCTAAGTAAGGACCGGACGCACCGGACGCTTTTCCTTTTTTAAATGTATTTTAGAGTCATTTACGACTAAAGATTTTCCTTTCTCAGCTTAACAGGAACCTCCTCAATCTTAGGATTGTCGGTCAAGTGCCTTTCTTGACGGGCAATTTTGAGATTGAGACTCTTTTTAAAGCTGAGAATAAAATCTCCTCCTTTACTTACAAAAATTAAGGACACGGCACGAAGCTGACGACGAAGCCATACGAGTAGACGCAGGAACAGGAGATGTGAAGTATAAAGACTTTGGAACACAAATAACAACCAAGGAACTTCGGTTGAAAACGTCACGTCCATGTGACAACACCGTAGCTAACATCAATACTACCCCAAAAAGTAAAGAGCACTTTTCGGGGACCCCGATTACCACCCCAAAAAGTAAAGAACACTTTTCGGGGACCCCGATTACCACCCCAAAAAGTAAAGAACACTTTTCGGGGACCCCGATGGTGCGTCGAACACCGATCCTACCCACATCAATAAATCGTAAGAACACGATTTTTCTGCGAGGACTAATCTCTTAGTCGCTTTCCTTAGTCCTGTGGGCATGAGGAAAGCGGGCGACCTGGAGCGGAACTCCCCACTATTAACCCCTATAACTCTTCTCATGTTACGTCGCATTCTATAGCAATCGTGCTTTTATGATTTATGGGGCTTGATATTTTTGATCGAGAGTTTTAATGGGCACAAATAAAAAAGCCTCTCTTATTAGAGAAGCTTTTTATCCTTATAATGAAATTCGGTTAACGGATGATCGGAGTTGTAACCATTGGTTGACTAAATTTCGCAGGACATGTTGTCCGCCTGTGGAATAAAATTGATGATTCGGAGTCGTGCTCGTTGCAGCGATATTATTATGTGAAATAATGGTACTCATTTCACGAGCAGTTTCTTTAGCTGAATCAATTAAATGAATGTCGTCTCCCATCACTTCTTGTATGAGAGTTTTTAATAATGGATAATGTGTACATCCAAGAATAAGCGTATCGATATCTGTTTCTTTTAGTGGCTTAAGACTCTCAGCAATAATGTCCTTAGCTTCTTGGCTATGGAGTGTGCCAGCCTCTACAAGTGGAACAAATAGCGGGCATGCTAAGGAAGTGACTTGAATCTGTGGATGGATTTCTTGCAAGGCATGTTCATAGGCCTTGCTTTTTATCGTCCCAACAGTACCAATGACACCTACATTATAATTGCGAGTTACTTGTAATGCTGAACGGGCTCCTGGATTAATAACACCGACAACAGGAATGGGAAGGGTGTCTCTAATTTCCTCAAAAGCCACAGCAGTAGCTGTATTACAAGCAATGACAAGCATTTTAATATCTTGTTTGAGCAAGTGGCGAACCATTTGCCAGGTTAACTCTCTCACTTCTTCAGTAGGGCGCGGTCCATAGGGACATCGTGCTGTATCTCCTAAATAGAGGATGGATTCATTAGGACGTTGCCTGATGATCTCTTTTGCAACTGTTAAGCCGCCAACTCCTGAATCAATCACTCCGATTGGTTTATTCAAAACATCGCCTCATTTGTTTCACACTAGTTGAAATATATTTTATGGATTTAGCTTTAAGAAAAGCCAAATGGTCTATTTTGTTATTAAAAGTCTTTTCTTATTTCTGTATAAAGTTTATTAAGCCCATCTTGAAATTGGGCAATTTCTTCTTCGGTAAAATCAGCAAATTTGGTATTTAAGTATTCTTGACGTTTTCGGATAACCGCCTTTATAGACTCTTCACCTTTTGGCAATAAATAAATGCGAACTAATCGTTTATCATTTTCATCTCTTACACGCTTCACAAATTCCCTTTCTTCAATGCGATCGACGAGATCGGTTGTAGTACTAAAAGGAAAATACATAAAAGAGGAAAGTTCTCCAATAGTAATCCCATTTTTTTCGGAAATCCATTGTAATGCAATAAATTGTGGGGGCGACAGGTTATATTCTTTTAACATTTGTCTTCCAGTTTCTTTTATCACGGATGAAATTAATCTTAATTGTTTTTCCATTTTGCCCGTCATTTCATAGCTTAAGATTCCTGCCTCTGCCATTATTGTTCCTCCCGAAAGGGTAAATTCTCACTATTCCATAGCAAGGTGCCTCATCCCTCTATATCCATTGATTTTATATTGTCTGGTAAGCACTCTTTTCCTATTTTAACATAACTCATAGAGGGGGAGGAGGAATTTTGACTTGGTCCATTATTATAATAGTCTTTAAAAAATTTCATCATTTATGTAGTGAAGAGCTTCTTTTTTGTGGGCAATTAAAAAGAATGAACCCGGCCTTCCGAGAAAGAAAGCCGGTCTTCATTATAATTCTAATTCGCCAATGCGCAATAGTTCGACAACAGCTTGGGAACGTCCCTTGACTCCCAATTTTTGCATGGTGTTGGAAATATGATTTCGAACTGTCTTTTCGCTTATAAAGAGTTCTTGTGCGATATCTCTAGTCGTTTTATCCTGGACGAGCAGTTCAAAAACTTCTCTTTCCCGTTTAGTGAGTAATGGCTTAGGACGATGATAATTCTCTGTCAACAATTCCCCCTCCTTGCTCGAGCAAAGAGCTACGAGGAAGGTATTTAGTCAAGATATCATATGTATTTTGAGACCGACGTGTTACATTCGATGGCGCTGATATTTTAAATAATTTGCAGAGATTTTGACTTGATGTTGTAAAATACTTTTCATTTTTTGGTCTAAATTGGACAAAAGCTCGTATACATATTAGTACAAACCATCAGAGGAGGAAGAACTATGCGTATCCCCGGCAAAAAATCTATTCTAACTATGTGTGTGCTCTTTCCACTCGTGCTTTCCGGATGCGGTTATGATAAAGCATCACCATCGAATACAGATCAAGTGTCAGATCAATCGAGCATAGTGAAGGACACGGACCAGAAAGATCAAAAAGACAACGGAAAAAAACAGGATGAAAAAACAGCAGGTGTTGAGAGACAGCTCTATCTTGTTGATGAAAATGGGCATGTAACGCCGCAAACTTTTGAATTACCAAAATCCCAGTCAGTTGCAAAACAAGCGTTAGAATATCTTGTAGAAGATGGTCCTGTTTCTGAAATCTTACCCGATGGCTTCAAGGCTGTAATTCCAGCTGGAACAACATTTTCTGTGAATCTAAAAGACGGAACACTAACAGCTGACTTCTCAAAAGAGTTCACAAAGTACAAAAAAGATGATGAACAGAAAATCATGCAGTCCATTACTTGGACGCTCACACAATTTGATAATATTGACCGTGTCAAACTTAGTGTGAATGGCAAGCCTCTTCAGGAAATGCCTGTTGCTAAAACACCATTACCAGAGCAAGGGTTAACACGTGCAGATGGCATTAATGTTGATAACAGCAGTCACATGGCGGATATTAGAACAACCGATACAGTGGTTGTCTATTATCTTGCACAAACTGACAATGGCGACACATACTATGTTCCGGTCACTAAACGTTACAGTGATTCAGAGGATAAGCTAACAGCAACAGTAGAGGCTTTAAAAGAGAGTCCCATTGGTGATGCTTCATTAAGTTCACCTTTTAATGATGATCTGGATTTAGTCAGTAAGCCATCAGTGAATGATAAAGGTGTTGCGACCTTAGATTTTAATGAAGACTTATATTCAAGTATTAGTAAAAAAACAGTGAGTGATGAAGCTCTGAATTGTCTCGCGCTTACCTTCACTAATGAAGAAGGTATCAATAAGGTGGCTGTCCAAGTGAAAGGCGACACAACGCCAGTAACTGAATCCGGAAAATCACTTGCAAAGCCAGTGAGTGCGCCGGATGTTAATGTTAACAAGACAGGTGTTTAAGGCATTTAAATGGAAAATATGGTATAGTGTATGGAGGTAGCAACCTGCTACCTCTTTTTCATAACGTCAGACATTATAACTTAGAGGAAGACCTTATAAGGGCAACTTAGGCTTTTGCCATTCAGGCTTAGCGACAACATTAATGGTAAAGGTGTTTGCCCTGAACATTGGGCAATGTTTAGCAAAGCGTTGAAGCGCAAGTCAAGTTTTCTGAAATTCAAGAGAGAACTTAAAGATCAGTATTTGACGAGAGTGAAGATTGACCGTCTTCTTGAGGTTGAAGAGGGATTGCAAACATGCTTTTAAGATTATAGTATTAACATAATAAGGAAAATAAATGGGACAAATTTTAGGAGGATTTGCATGAGACATGATGGACGCAATAATAACGAATTAAGACCAGTACATATTGAACCTAATTTTACCATTCATCCTGAAGGCTCTGTTTTAATTACAGTCGGACAGACAAAGGTAATCTGCAACGCCTCCATTGAAGATAGAGTACCTCCCTTTATGCGTGGACAAGGAAAAGGCTGGATTACGGCTGAATATGCCATGCTTCCTCGAGCGACACAGCAGCGTAATATTCGAGAATCAAGCAAAGGAAAAGTGTCAGGTAGAACAATGGAAATTCAGCGATTAATTGGCCGAGCGTTGCGCTCAGTTGTAGATCTTGATGCCATTGGTGAAAAAACGGTGTGGATTGACTGTGATGTGATTCAGGCTGATGGCGGAACACGAACCGCCTCCATTACAGGAGCTTTTGTCGCCACTGTTCTTGCTTTTAAGAAAGCTATTGAAAAAGGATCAATAAGCAAGATGCCTGTTAAGACCTTTTTAGCGGCAACTTCAGTTGGCCTACATCATAAGCATGGTGCGATTTTAGATTTGTGCTATGAAGAAGATTCAACGGCAGAAGTTGATATGAACATCGTTATGACTGGGGAAGGTAAGTTCGTTGAAATTCAGGGTACGGGAGAGGAAGCCACTTTTTCTGAAGAGGAGCTGGCGGAATTGTTAGCCCTTGGAAAAAAAGGCATAGAAGAACTCATCGACTATCAAAAGAAAATTGTCGGCGCCTTTACACTACCTGATAGTAGGAGCCATTCAAAATGAAAAAAATTGTCATTGCCTCAAAAAACAAGGGGAAGATCAAGGAATTCGAGACACTTTTTCAAACCTTTGATGTGGAGATTTTATCTTTGCTTGATTTTCCTGAAGCTGTCGATGTTGAAGAGACCGGGACGACTTTCGAAGCTAACGCCAGATTAAAAGCAGAGGAGATCGCACGGGTATACCAGTGTGTTGCTATTGCTGACGATTCTGGACTTGTTGTGGATGCGCTTGACGGGAGACCTGGGGTTTATTCGGCGCGCTTTGCTGGTGGACAAAAAAATGATAAAGAAAATATAAAGAAGGTTTTGCAGGAGCTTGAAGGTGTACCGGCTGAACAGCGAACGGCACATTTCACTTGCGTTTTAGCCATTAGTTGTCCACAACGGCCCACGCGCTTTGTTTCAGGGGAATGTCAAGGCATAATTACTGAAAAGCCTTCTGGATCAAGTGGGTTCGGTTATGATCCTATTTTTTATGTCCCAGAATATAAGAAGACGTTTGCAGAAATTTCCGCTGAAGAGAAAAATGAGATAAGTCACCGTGCACAGGCAATGAAAAAACTGAAGGATATATGGCCAGAAATTGAAAAGGAGTTTTTTTAAGTGAAGCTTCTTGTTGTGAGTGACAGTCATGGACTCGAAAACGAATTGCAAATCATTTCGGAAAGACATCCTGAGGCAGAAATGCTCATCCATTGTGGAGATTCTGAACTGGAAATGACACACCTAGCCATGACGGGCTATCAAGGTGTTGCGGGAAATTGCGATTGGCCAGGGGCAGGGTATCCTAATGACCGTATAATCGATCTCGAAGATGGAGCCATGAAAGTCTTTGTGACTCATGGTCATCTTTATAATGTCAAAATGACAGAGATGAATCTGATCTATAAGGCAGAAGAAGTAGGGGCAAATCTGGTCTGTTTTGGGCATACACATTATGCTGGATCTGAGCAGACGAATGGAATGATAGTGCTCAATCCTGGAAGTATTCGCATGCCAAGAGGACGCAAGGAACCCACTTATGCTCTTTTGGATTGGGACAGGTCCAAAAGACAGTTAAGCTTAGAGTTTTATACCCCCAAGGGTGAGAAGGTTTCAGCGTTGGGGGCTGTCTATCAATTATAATCTATTTTTATTGATAAATAAAAAAGAGAGTATTGACAAACTCTCTTTTTTATATTATATTTATTATCGTCGCTAATACATATGCGGGTGTAGTTTAGTGGTAAAATGAGAGCTTCCCAAGCTCTAGTCGAGGGTTCGATTCCCTTCACCCGCTCCAACAGTGATTCAAAAAATGCTTTACACATACATAAGAAATGTGTATAATAATTTTTGTTGTGCTGAATAACACAAACAATATGTCACGTCCCAGTAGCTCAGCACGTCCGAATAAGCAGCGGAGGAACATCTTCAGCGCACTGGCCGATCAACATCGGAGAGGGGCAAGAAGAGGCTAGAGCGGGATAAAGCACACATAACTTAATTTTAATACGTCCCAGTAGCTCAGCACGTCCGAATAAGCAGCGGAGGAACATCTTCAGCGCACTAGCCGATCAACATCGGAGAGGGGCAGGAAGAGGCTAGAGCGGGATAAAGCACACATAACTTAATTTTAAATACGTCCCAGTAGCTCAGCACGTCCGAATAAGCAGCGTAGGAACATCTTCAGCGCACTGGCCGATCAACATCGGAGAGGGGCAAGAAGAGGCTAGAGCGGGATAAAGCACACATAACTTAATTTTAATACGTCCCAGTAGCTCAGCAGGATAGAGCAACGGCCTTCAACAATAGGAGCCTCTACGAGGAAACAAAAACTTGTAGAGTGGACGACACTATATCGGTGAAGCCTTAACAGTTCAAGCTGATGGTAATACCGAGGAAACTTACGATCTTCCATTTGGAGTGAGATTACATTTGAATCATCATACCAAAAGTAGGGGAGATTTAGGGGTCTTAAAGGCTCAAGTTGATTTTTATCAAAAAAGGGATACATGATACTTTATTCTCAAACAAAGCATGCACCTTTTGATTTAGTGATATATAAAGATCCATGTTTTTAAAAGAGTGTAAGTTAAGTATCGTGGTTTGGATTCTAAAGGGCTTCTAGAAATTAGATTTCACTCTTCTTATTCTAACAGTCGTCAAATAGTAACACGACCTGTAGATAAAAATGAGATTGATATCTATTGTGTTTATTGCCCTGATACGAATGTTATTATTTTAATCCATCTTTTTATGATAAGTCGATTAACTTGAGGGTAGAAATCCCGAAGAATAATCAAGTGGAAAATGTAAAAATGGCACATGATTATCGTGAGGTTCCGTAGAGACTACACGTGTCGCACCTGAAATGGTGAAGATATAGTCCAGACCACAAACAGCAAGTTTGTTGGTGACGAAAGTCATAGTGGTAAGCTAAGCCGTCGGTCGGGGGTTCGAATCCCTCCTGGGACGCCATAACTTAAAAATTAAATAAGATATAAGATTATAAAACGTTCATAAATGTTGTTAAATCAATGTTTGTGGCGTTTTTTCTTTATTATGAGAATCCGATAGAAAACGATATAAAATGAATTTTTTTTACACATCTTTTACACATTACATCGCTTCAAATATATTAGTCGTTAGTGCTTCATCCTGTTTTCGCATTTCTTTAATAATATGTGCATAGTTTCTAATTGTTGTTTCAGTATTAGCATGACCAAGACGCTCCGCTACATAATAAATCGATACTTGTCTATATAATAAAATGCTTGCATGGGTATGACGTAAACCATGTACACTTATAGGTGATATTTTTAAACTTTCAAGTGTTGATTTTAATACTTTGTTTGCGACTCCATTACTTATTACCTTATATTTTGATTGTGGACTATAAAAGACTAACTTAAGAATATTCTCTGGCGTTTCATCAAACCATTTATTAAATATTTTCATGGTTTTTTTATCAACCTTTATCGTCCTTACTGATTGTTCATTTTTTGTGGGCCCAAACCCTTCAGGCATTTTCTTTGTATACCCCCAGGTCTTTGTTATCGAGAGGCTATTGGTGACAAAGTTAAAATCTTTTCGTTGTAGTCCCACAAGTTCGGCAAATCGGCATCCTGTGGTCAGAGCGAGCAATAATAAGTAATAAGTCGGACTTCTATCCAAACGATTGTACAGTTCTTTTAAAAGCTTCTGACTCTCATCGTAATGCAAATGTTTTTCTTCTGGTCGTTTAGATTCTTTATTTCCGGTAAGGACTGCGCCACGTGTAAAATCCACACGGATGATACCTTCGTCAATTGCATTTCTCACACATGCTCTAATGTGTGTATTTAATTTTTTAGTGGAATCCTTTGCGTGGTCTTGTGCGTAGAGATTCAGAAACTCTTGATATGAGCGTTTATTGATCTCTTGAATAGGTTTATCACCAAAATAGTTCTGAACCGTCTTGAGCGTGTTCTTGTAGCGTTCTAAGGTATTTTTTGCGATGTTCGTTTTAAAAATATTAAGCCATGATTCAAAATAAGCATCAAAGGGTTCTAATTTAAGGTGAGGAACAACACCTTTTCTTAACTCTGCTTCGATTTCACCAGCGGCGGCAGCAGCTTCTTTTTTCGTCCTGAATCCACCTTTTCGGATAGGTTTAGACTTACCTGCCACAGTTCTGCTGATTGTGTACTGCCATGTTTTACCTCGCTTTTGAAAACTAGCCATAAAATAATCCTCCTTATCTATAAGAAAAAAGCGGGTGATCAGCCCGCTTGATTAAATTCCTAGCGCTAAAAATTTAATACACTTTGACAGCTTGTACAACTTTACCGATTATTTTTACGTTGTCCTTAGTAAGATCGAATATTTGGGGCTGATAATTGGGATCATTACTAGCAGGAACCAAGTTCATAATGTTGTTATTTATATAAATCTTTTTTACAGTCGCTTCATCGTTGATTAGGGCAACTCCAATTTGGCCATTTTCAATTTGGTTAGTCTTTTCAACTAGCACATAAGAGCCTTCTTGGAACTCTAGATTCATGCTGTTGCCTTTAACGATTAAGTAAAAATACTGTTTATACCTATCAATTGTCGAAGAGAGAACAGGCATATATCCCTCAATATTTTCTTCGGCTAATACCGGTGTCCCTGCTGCTATTGTACCCACGATAGGAATATTTGTGATGTTAGAAAAGTCTTTGTTTACTGTTTCGTAAAATACGGGTGATTCCGCAACAGCATCATCATTTTGAGGTCTAAAACTTGGATCTATATCGCCCTTAGAGACTTTTAAAACATCGGCCATTTTTTGAATGTTACCTGGATTGGCTAATGTGTTTCTCCTTATGTAATCAGAAATCGTACTCTTCGGTATCTTTGATTCCTCGCTTAATCTAACCTGAGTAAATCCTTTTTCCTTCATGATGCGGATCAAGTTTTGTGATATTTCTTTTTTAAGATTTTCTTCCATTTTATTAATCTCTTCTCTTGTCATGTTTTCACCTCCCTTTTTAATACCCTAATAAGATTATATCCGATATTTTACGGAAAATAAAGTAGTTTTATAGAAAAATGTCGATATTTTTCGGATTGAATTATAGGAAGGTTTGTTTTATGTATAAATGTAATTAAAAATCCGATAAAAATCGGTTGACTTTCCGAAAAATATCGGATAAGATAGAGACAACCTAATAACGGAGGTGAAATACATGATGCAAATTACGCTTCGGGCAGCTCGTGTAAATAGCGGATATACCTTGAAAGAAGCGGCAGAGAAGTTTGGCATTAGCCCAGACACACTATCCAAGTATGAGAAAGATTCAACCAATGTCCCTCGTACATTCTTCATTAAGATCGAAAAGGTATACAATGTGTCGGTGGAAAATATTTTTTTTGGTCAACAATCCGATTTTTTTCGGATTTTAAATTCGGCATAAAGGAGGGCAGCTTTAAAAATGACCAGACATCATTATAAATAAATGAAAGGAGAATTAATTTGAACGAACTAATTCCAACAATCAAAGATAAAGATCGGATTTTGGTTGGTGGCCGAGATCTCCATGAGTTTTTGGAAGTGAGAACTCCATATACTCAATGGTTTGAAAGAATGTCAGAGTATGGATTCTCCGAAAATGTTGATTTCATAGGTTTATCACAAAAAAGTGAAAAACCTAGCGGTGGTAGACCTATACAAGATCACCATTTAACCATTGAAATGGCAAAAGAGATCGCCATGCTCCAACGCAACGAAAAGGGTAAAGAAGCAAGACTCTACTTCCTTGAACTCGAACGAAGATGGAACAGTCCTGAGATGGTTATGAAAAGAGCGATGGATTATTTGAACGCTCGGGTTGAGAAATTACAGACCAGTAATTTACTACTTAAACAGCAAGTCAATGAATTACAACCAAAAGCTTCTTATTATGATTTAGTTTTACAAAATAAATCTTTATTATCTGTTTCTAAGATTGCTAAGGATTTTGGAATGAGCGCCAGGAGCCTTAATAAAAAATTACATGATCTCGGGGTCCAATTTAAACAGGGTGATATATGGCTGTTGTATGCCAAATATCAAGATAGAGGATATACGCAGACAACTACACATGTAATTGATTCTGAGAAGTCTCGAATTAGCACTAAATGGACACAAAAAGGCAGACTTTTCATCTATGAACTGCTAAAACAGCAAGACATACTTCCTCTTATAGAAAGAGACGACACCAATGCAACAGCTTAATGTCAACTTAACCATCCCGATACCTGCTGATTCGGTATTGATCTCAAAAGTTGAACTTAAAGAACTTAAACGTCAAGAATTGGCAGGTGTTTATTGGAATATGAAAGACCTTGAAAGTCGTGTTGGGCGAAAACAGGAATGGATAAAGGAAAACATTCTTTACCCATCCAGGTTTCGAAAAATCCTTGATTCAGACAACGGTGGTTTTGTTTTCTACCCGAGAAGCAAAGGTCAAACGTGGTCCTTCCAGGCAACCAAGATGTCTGAGTTCCTCGAAGAAAACTTTAGTTTAATTTTCAAAGGAGGCAGTTAAAAATGTTAGATAACTTTTTCAAAGTCGCAGCTGATCGTCTAGATGATTACTTAACAGGTCGCTTATTCGTGGAAGAGGGCCAAGTGTTTCTAGGTACTGATGGAGAGGACATTGCTCTTGATGAATCCTATTCAATCGATATCCAAGTGGAAGACGATAAGGGTACTCGCTACGTGCCGGTTACTTACAAAGATGTTCTCGAAAGGAAAACAGATGCAGGGTGGCACTTATTTGCTGGACTGGATGCCAGGGTTAAACGGGTGTCGGATATGACCGTTGGGGAGATGTTAGGTTATACCAATCGGTTTAAAAACATCATCGCGTCTAAGGCATCAGAACGTGTGAAAACCATTCGACTAGCTGCCATGATGACCGATTTAGAATTTGCTTATGACATCCCGATGATCAACAAGGAATCCTTTGCAAAAGCAAATCCACATGTCATGCGGCTGTATCGTACAGTGTCTGAAGCTAGGGTGTTTTGATAATGAAAAACGGTTTTGATCTCGAAAGAGAGGTTAAAACGATAATGCTCTTAATAATAGGAATCGCTATTTGTTGTATTGCTTTAGGGGGATTGATTGGGTATCTCATTTGGAGTTATTGAAAGGAGGTGAAATGAATGGAAAGATGTACTCATGAAAACTGTGAAACGGTTGACATACAAGGGACTGATGAAAGAATCACCATATGTCACGATTGTGGAGATGAAATTTAATAATTCAGTTTGGGCGATATTGCGACCAGAGCCTGTTGAAGAATAGAGACATATTGCGAAATAAGGAGGGAAGGCAAGGAACGAATTTTAGATGCTTGTTGTGGTAGCAAAATGTTTTGGTTTGACAAGGAAAATGAAGATGTCCTGTACATGGACAATCGACAATTAGAAACAACTTTATGCGATGGTAGGACATTGAATGTAAATCCTGATGTGATTGCGGATTTTAGAAATATGCCATTTGAAGACGATTCCTTTTATCTTGTGGTGTTTGACCCTCCACATCTGTTAAAAGCAGGCGATGATTCGTGGTTGGCCAAAAAGTATAGAAAGTTAAACGAAAGTTGGTCAACTGATATTAAACGAGGTTTTGGCGAATGCATGAGAGTTTTAAAACCAAACGGAACGCTTGTTTTTAAGTGGAATGAAGATCAAGTAAAGACAAGTGAGGTTATTAAAGCAATTGGGCAAAAGCCTTTGTTTGGAAATAGAAGATCGAAAACACATTGGATGGTTTTCATGAAATAAGTTATGTCGCATTCCGTAAAAATTTTACGTTAGGAGGTGCAAAAGGTGTCAGTTCAAGAGTATGGATTAGGTGATATTGCAGAATGTCCACTTTGCGGTAAAGAGTTTGAAATGAACAACTTAGATGATGAAGATATTAATGATTTTGATTTGTACTTTGAACACATTTCAACGTGTGAAGGTTAAGTTTTCCGTAAATTAAGCGCCATATGAGCGCTACTCTTTTTAACCTTTATCATGACATATTGCTTAACTTACCATTCTATGAAAGGTGGTGAATACATATGACGACTGCGGCAGAAAAATTTAATAAAGATTGGTTTAAACGTCGCGCAGAGTGCTCAATGGATTGTCTTGATAGAGCAAACAGATACAGAGCGATGGGCAATCACGTAATGGCAGACTGGTTCATGCATGAGTGGGAAAGGTGTCAAAAGGAAGTAAGCCAAGCCATTGAATTGATTGAACTCGAAAGGGAAGAAAGGCTCTTGTTGAACTCAATATGGATGTTATGGAATCGTCCAATTGATATTTCCTTAAACACAAAAGTATTGGCTAAGTATTTTGCAAATGCTTGTAAATCCTTTGAAGAAGTGAAGCAGAGTCAAAGAGATTTGATTGTCTTATTGAACTTAGTTTGTGAGGAGGGATTGGATGAAGCCAGGAGCAGAACTTGATGCACTCATTGCTGAGAAGATTTTAGGCTACAAAGTGCATGACGGTAGGAAGGTTAGAGGTACCTTATCAAGCGGCATACCACCATACAGCCGTGATATTGAGTGGGCTTGGCAAGTGGTTAAAGAATTATCACCAGAATATAAAATCCAATCGAACAAGGGTTTAGAAATTTGTTTTTCAGCTGCATTTATGAAAAATGGCAGAGGAAAATTAGCATATTCAGAATCAGCACCTATGGCAATATGCATAGCAGCACTTAAGGCTGGTTATGAGATGGAGGGATTAGGTTGATTTCAAAAAAGATAATGGTCAATGGAACAGAGTATCAGTTGAAAATTAATGAAAGAGAATCAAGTGTTGGAGTGTACTTCGCGGCAGAACTTAGAAATTTTATTGTTGATATTCACGCGACTAACATTTTTACATCCGAGCGCAACCTAAGAGATAACTTACAAAATTGGATAATCGCCGTGGATGCTAGTCACCGAAGTAACAGTAAATTTTTTGATGACTTGGAAGAGTGGGATGGTGTGATTGAGTATGACTCAGTTGAATGATCACTCAGACATTATACCCCGTAAACAACAAAAAGCCCGTGCGGCAACACGGACTCAACACTAAACACAAATTTAGCTTCATTGTAGCTTATGGGCTGCAGTAAAGCAAGAGGAGGAAGCAAATGATTAAGATTAATAAGCTTGAAATCGAAAATGTAAAACGGGTCAAAGCCGTAAAAATCGAGC
Source organism: Pullulanibacillus pueri (assembly GCF_014639255.1). Classification (GTDB taxonomy): domain Bacteria; phylum Bacillota; class Bacilli; order Bacillales; family Sporolactobacillaceae; genus Pullulanibacillus; species Pullulanibacillus pueri. Next base: position 53,200 of record NZ_BMFV01000018.1, on the reverse strand, counting down.
CTACAGCTTCCGGTTTAACCATCGTAGGCGGCAAGAATAAGCAAGGTAAGTCCAGTGTGTTAGACGCCATAGCCTGGGCATTAGGCGGTAACAAGTATCGACCAAGCCAGGCCGAACGTGAAGGTTCAGTTGTACCACCTTACCTTCATATCGTTCTCTCTAATGGATTAGTCGTAGAACGTAAGGGTAAAAACAGCGATTTAAAAGTTATAGATCCTAATGGTCAAAAGGCTGGTCAACAGTTATTGGATAGTTTTGTAGAAGAACTTGCTATTGATCTACCTAAGTTTATGAACTCTACCAGCAAAGAAAAGGCTAATATCCTTTTAAAGATCATCGGAGTGGGTGATAAGCTTCATGAACTTCAGCAAAAGGAACAGGAGTTGTATAACCAACGTCGTACAATAGGTCAAATCGCTGATCAAAAGACTAAGTTTGCAAAGGAACAACCCTATTATCCTGATGCACCCAAGGAGCCTATTTCTGCTTCTGATTTGATTAGACAACAGCAAGAGATACTCGCTAAGAATGGAGAGAATCAAAGGAAACGTCAGCAGTTAGCAAGTATTCAAGCTCAATATGCGTCAAAAGGGCAAGAGATTGAACGTTTAAGACAACAGCTCCAGCAAGCGGAATCAGAATACGCGGAGTTAGGAAGAGACTTAGATATCGCTCAAAAAGATACCTTAGATCTCGTGGATGAATCCACTGAGGAACTTGAGCGTAACATTCAACAAATTGAAGAGATTAATAGAAAAGTAAGAGCCAATCTCGATAAAGACAAAGCCGAAACAGACGCTAATGACTATCGAGCACAATACGATCAATTAACGGTTTCAATTGAAGATGTTCGTAAGGAAAAAACAGCTCTTCTAAACAATGCTGACTTACCATTACCTGGTCTATCCGTTGAAGATGGGGATTTGGTCTATAACGGCCAAAAATGGGACAACATGAGCGGTGCAGAACAACTTCAAGTATCTACAGCTATCGTTCGCAAATTAAAGCCAAATTGTGGGTTTATCCTCTTGGACAAGCTTGAACAGATGGATATGGACACTCTTAAAGAATTTGGGAAATGGCTTGAACAAGAAGGGCTACAAGCTATTGCAACGCGAGTAAGTACAGGTGAAGAGTGTTCTATCATCATTGAGGATGGATATGTTGCCGGGCAAGAAAGCTTACCAGCCCAAACACCAGAGCAACCTGTAGCCCAGACAAAAACATGGAAAGCGGGGGAATTTTAAACCATGAATATAACGAAAGGTAAGGTGGCTAAAGCACAAAAGGTTGTGTTGTATGGCCCAGAGGGGATTGGGAAATCGTCCTTTGCGGCACAGTTTCCGGATCCTGTCTTTATAGATACAGAAGGTAGTACGAGTAACATGGATGTGGCACGGATGGACAAGCCTACTAGCTGGACATTCTTGGAACAGCAGATCGAGTATGTGAAGCAGAATCGCCCTTGCAAAACAATTGTCATTGACACGATTGATTGGGCCGAACGGTTATGTATTGAGAACTTGTGCAACACTCATGACAAAAAAAGCATTGAGGATTTTGGGTATGGTTCGGGATACATCAAATTAGAAGAAGATATTGGACGTTTCCTTAACAAGTTACAAGATGTTGTAGATTTAGGTATTAATGTTGTTTTAGCAGCACATGCTCAGATACGAAAGTTTGAACAACCAGATGAAATGGGCGCTTATGACCGTTGGGAATTGAAACTTGGTAAAAAAACAACTTCGCGTACTGCACCGTTAGTGAAGGAATGGGCGGATATTGTACTGTTCATGAATTATAAAACTTATAGTGTTGCAGCGGATGACAAAGGAAAAAAACACAAAGCACAAGGTGGTGTTCGCACTATTTATACAACACATCACCCGGCATGGGATGCAAAAAACAGACACAATCTTCCTGATGAAATACCAATGGATTATGCACAGATTGCTCATATTTTTAATACGCAAGCGACAGATCAAGTAACTGAAACTTGGACATCAAGACAAGATCAACCTATAAGCAATACTGATGTGTTGGAACAAACACCGGTACAGGCTACACAACAACCTGTAACCGAAGTGCCACCGATTAATCCAGAACCGACGCAACAATTAGACCTAGCAATCCCTCAATCACTAAGGGATTTAATGATACAAAATAATGTATCACCTGAAGAGATTCAAGTTGTTGTTAGTCAAAAAGGCTACTATCCACAAGATACGCCGATCACGAATTATGACCCAAGCTTTATCGAGGGTGTACTAGTGGGTGCATGGCAGCAAGTCTTTGGGATGATTCAAGAGTTTAGAAAGAACTTACCATTTTAGTATACTAGGAGGAATTTTTGATGAGTCAAGAAATCGAACGCGAGTTGGGTTGGGATGATGAGATAGAGAAGGATGGTGGCGATTTTATATTGTTGCCTGAGGGTGATTATATGTTCACTGTCAGCAAATTTGAACGTGGCCGATTTGCCGGGAGCGCCAAAATGCCTCCATGTAACCAAGCAAAACTAGAATTGACTGTTCACTCACCTGAACATGGAGACGTTGTTATATTTCACAACTTGCTTCTCCATACGAAGACAGAAGGTTTACTATCTAACTTCTTCACAGGTATCGGCCAAAAGAAGAAAGGCGAAAAGTTGCGTATGAATTGGAACGCCGTTATCGGTGCAAAAGGGAAATTGCAACTAGAAGTCAATAAATTCATTGGAAGAGACGGAGAAGAACGAACAAATAACCAAGTTAAGAAGTTCTATCCATTTGATGAAGCTTTTCCACAAGGGATAGCCCAAGGCTATCAACAGCCAGTGCAACAACCGACACAGCAACAAGCGCCTTTCCCCACTGGAAATCAGCAACAGGGTGGATTCACGCCAGGTCAATTCTAGGAGGTAACTATGAAACTTAGAGACTATCAACAAGAAGCGAGAGAATCAATCCAACGTGAGTGGGAAAAAGGTATTAAAAAAACGTTACTTGTCCTACCCACTGGATGTGGAAAAACAATCGTATTTTCAAAAGTCATTGAAGACAGAGTGAAAAAGGGCGAGCGTGTTCTCGTCCTTGCCCATAGGGGCGAATTGCTAGAACAAGCAGCTGACAAATTAGAAAAGTCTACAGGTTTAAAATGTGCAACAGAAAAAGCAGAAGAGACTTCAATCGGTAGTTGGTACCGAGTAGTAGTAGGTAGTGTTCAGACATTAATGCGTGATAAGCGATTAAAAAAGTTTAGTAAAGACTTCTTTGACACCATCATCATCGATGAAGCGCATCATTGTATATCTGATAGCTATCAACGTGTGTTAAATTACTTCGATGCAAATGTGTTAGGTGTCACAGCTACTCCTGACAGAGGGGATATGAAGAACCTCGGCTCATACTTTGAAAGCTTGGCTTTCGAGTACACCCTACCAAAGGCGATAAAGTCAGGATACCTTAGTCCGATTAAAGCATTGACCATACCCCTTCAACTTGATTTATCCGGAGTTGGTCAACAAGCCGGAGATTTTAAAACCAGTGATTTAGGTTCTGCCCTTGATCCGTACTTAGAATCGATTGCTGATGAAATGTGGAAGAATGCAAAGGATAGAAAGATTGTTGTGTTTCTCCCGTTGGTTAAAACAAGTCAAAAGTTTACAGAGATACTGAATAAAAAAGGATTTAGAGCAGCAGAGGTCAACGGAGAGTCACAAGACCGCGCTGAGATTTTGGAAGATTTCGATAAAGGTAAGTATAACGTTCTATGTAACTCTATGCTTTTAACAGAAGGATGGGATTGTCCATCTGTGGATTGTGTAGTTGTGTTGAGACCTACGAAAGTAAGAAGTCTATACAGCCAGATGGTTGGGCGCGGTACCCGACTGTATCCTGGTAAAACTGAATTATTGTTGCTTGACTTCCTTTGGCATACAGACAGACACGAACTCTGTCATCCAGCCCATTTGATTGCTGAAAATGAAGAAGTAGCCAAAGCTATGACCAAGCAGATTGAAGAAGCTGGTGTACCACTTGATTTAGAAGCTGTTGAACAAACTGCGGCAGAAGACGTTGTCGCTCAAAGAGAAGAAGCATTAGCTAAACAATTAGCAGAAATGAAGCGTCGTAAACGGAAGCTCGTCGATCCGTTGCAGTTTGAAATGAGTATCCAAGCTGAAGACTTATCAAGTTACGTTCCTTCATTCGGTTGGGAAATGGGTCCACCTAGTGAGAAACAAGTCAAAACCTTAGAAAAACTTGGTATCCTTCCTGATGAGATCGACAATGCTGGAAAAGCTACTAAACTATTAGAACGATTAGACAGGCGTAGAGAGCAAGGTTTAACTACTCCTAAGCAGATTAGATTCTTAGAACAGCGCGGATTTGAGCATGTTGGAAAATGGTCGTTTGATAACGCTAAAAAGCTGATTGACCGAATTGCGGCTAACGGTTGGAAGATACCAGCAGGGATTAATCCAAAGGAATATAAAGGGGAATAAAAAATGGCAAATGACAAATTTGAAATAGCAGTTCGATCTATATGCCATGAGATTGCAGATACCATTATTGCGAAAAATCATGATTACGGTAATTCTTTTTCAAAGTTATATCAAGAGTTCGGTGATCTATCGGTGGCTATTCGTTTATCTGACAAAGTTGAACGGTTTAAGTCTCTCCTTAATAAACCACAGAAGGTTAAGGATGAAAGTAAGATAGATACGCTTAGAGATATCGCTGGGTATGTGGTTTTAAGATTAGTAGAAGAATCAGTCCATCGGACCAATTATCGGTCCAAGTAGAGAGAAATTCTGAAATAAAGGAGTGAATTTAAATGGCAACACGATTGACAATTCAAGGTGATGTCAACAAGGAATTGGCGCAAAGCAAGTTCGACAATCTACCTGGATGGAGAAGAAAATACGTCATGAATCGCAATAATTCTCTCGCATCCGTAAAGCGGTGCTATGTGTATTTGAACGGTAATACAAAAGGGTACGGTAGTTTTGAAATGAAACTCAAACAAAAATACCCCGATTCTGAACAAAGATTAGGGGACAACAACAAAATGATACAGTGGTTTTTCGATACGGAACATTTGTGGGATGAATTTATGAATGTACCAAGAATGAAAAAGGTTATAACTGCTATGAGAATTGATTCTTATGAAGAACTGGACGCACGTGCTTACAGTTTATTAATGGAGGAGTAAAGATACTTGAATTAAGGCTTTTGTAATTCAAAGGAGGGAAACGAACTATGGAAGGTTTGAAACTGATTGAAACTACAGTTGAGTATCTGTATGAAACAAAAGATTTACGAGAAAAACACATTAAATTGATGGAGCAAGAAGGATGGAAGGATATTAGTGGTGCGGGTAGAAGGGTGAAAGATGGGAGAAGCAGGGTTCTTGCGAAAGAGGAAGATTATGAGTGGTATGGATGCTTCATTAAAAGCAGTAAATATGCTGACACGTTTAACCACATTATCAGAGATTTTGAAAGAGGGTGATTTCTGATGGAATCACCCATCAATTCCACTCTCAAAGTTGGATACCCGGGTAAAGAAAATGATCAATTTAATGTTGATGAATCTGATGTTGACTGGCTCATACAAACAGTTGATCAAGCAAAAGCCAGGGCGGATAAAAATAAGCAGGACCTTGAGGATATGGATAGACAACTCTTCAAAGAGCAGAAAGAAAACCAACGGCTGCGGAAGGCTTTAGAAGACATAGTATCAAAAAGGAAAGATTATTTTGGTGAATCGGAACTGATTATAATTGCAGAGGCAGCCCTAGAAGGCGATGCTACATGAAAAATCATGACATAATGTTAAAAATCTCAAAGGCATTGAATAACTGTGACAGTTGTGAAAAGCGTCGTTATAATGGCTCACGTAATCCTGATACAGTTTGCGGAGGTTGTGCGAACTATAAGGAACTAAGAAGTCTAGCGATACAGTTAGAACATGGAAAAGGCAATCGTCGTAGGAGAAAGTAGGTTGATGGGGTATGGAAAATAAACTAGATTTAAAAGCTCTATTAGACTATATCGACCCTGCTTTCCTCGATTACCAGGAATGGTTAAACGTTGGAATGGCACTAAGGTATGAAGGTTATACAGCAAGCGATTGGGAAGAGTGGAGCAAACGGGATGGTCAAAGGTATCATCCCGGAGAATGCTTCAAAAAGTGGACTACCTTTGAAGGTAGTGGCATTACAGGTGCAACCATTACCCAGATGGCAAAAGATAACGGTTGGGAGCCTCACCGTTCCAGTGAAGATGAACGTGAACTAAGTTGGGATGATGAGATATCAGGAAACGATGATTATGTTGTTATCGATAAAAACTGGATTGAGGGTATGGAAATTTCAGAGCCTACTATTTGGAATCCAGTTAAAGAGTTAACTACTTATTTAGAGACGTTGTTCGAAGCTTCAGAGAATGTAGGGTATGTGGTATCCACCTGGCAGAACGATGAAGGCAAACATCTTCCCACGAAAGGAAACTGGGACAGAACAGCTGGGGAACTTATTCAAGCCTTAAATGAATCGGATGGAGATATCGGCGCTGTACTTGGTGATTATAACCCAGAAGCAGGTGCTTGGATCCGTTTTAACCCATTGGATGGAAAAGGCGTCAAAAATGAAAACGTCACTGAATATAGATATGCACTAGTCGAATCAGACACGATGGACTTGGAGAAACAGAACGCCATCATGCGTGAACTTGAATTACCAATTGCTGCTTTAGTTTACAGCGGCAAAAAGAGCATACATGCCATCGTAAAGATCGATGCTGCTAACTATGATGAGTACCGTAAGCGCGTAGATTACCTATATAACGTTTGTAAAAAGAACGGCCTAAACATAGATAACCAAAATAGAAATCCCTCTCGTCTTTCTCGTATGCCTGGTGTCGAACGGAATGGCAAAAAACAGTTTATCATCGATACCAATATCGGTAAGGCAAACTGGGAAGAGTGGGAGAACTGGATCGAAGATGTGAACGACGATCTACCGGACCCCGAAAGTCTTACGGACTTTTGGGAGCATATGCCCGAGCTCGCGCCACCACTAATTGAAGGAGTACTCAGACAAGGGCATAAGATGTTAATGGCTGGACCTTCTAAGGCTGGTAAGTCATTTGCTTTAATCGAACTATCCATAGCCATAGCCGAAGGTGCTAAGTGGATAGGCTGGCAGTGTACCCAAGGTAAAGTGCTGTACGTCAACTTAGAGCTAGATAGAGCTAGTGCCTTACATCGTTTTAAAGATGTATATCATGCGCTAGGTTTACAGCCGAACAACATTGACAACATCGACATTTGGAACTTGCGTGGTAAGTCTGTCCCCATGGACAAACTTGCACCAAAGTTGATTAGAAGAGCTCAGAAAAAGAATTATATCGCAGTCATCATTGACCCTATCTACAAGGTCCTTACTGGTGATGAGAATAGTGCAGACCAAATGGCTCACTTTACGAATCAGTTTGATAAGATTGCCACAGAGTTGGGTTCAAGCGTTATATACTGCCATCACCATTCCAAAGGTACTCAAGGGAATAAAAAATCAATGGATAGAGCCAGTGGATCAGGCGTATTTGCTCGTGATCCTGACGCTCTTATCGACTTGGTAGAGTTAGAGATTACTGACGAGTTAAGAAAGCAACAGGAAGGCGCAGTGATGGCTGAAATGTACTCTAAGGCAATCCAACAAGCGAACTTTGATTACTTCGATGAGCACGTCGGCTTAGATGACCAACAGAGCGTAACACAGATGAATACACATGCTAAACGTGTCCTTAATCCGGAAAGGTTACAACAAGTAGAATTAGAGATTACCAAAGCTGTAGAAAGCATCCGTGTTCGATCTGCATGGCGTGTAGAAGGCACGTTGCGTGAATATCCTAAGTTTTCGCCCGTTAATATGTGGTTCCAGTATCCTGTCCATAAAGTGGATGATACAGGCTTCTTGAAAGATATAGAACCAGAAGGTGAACAACCTCCATGGAAAAAGAATTTTAACAAGAAGAAAAGTCCACAGGAGAAGAAGAAAGAACAGAACGAATCATTAGAAATAGCCTATGAATCTTGCACAATAGATGGAACAGTAACCCTTGAAGCCTTATCAGAATTTATGGGTGTAACTCCAAAAACTGTTAGAAACAGGATAAAAAATCACGGTGGTTTTTGGATAACGAACGGTGAAGTCGGAAGGAAACCTGATAAGTAAGGAAAGGGAAAAAGTCGAATGTTTTCCCTTTCCCTACGTAGGGAAATTCTCGGTATTTTTCCTTTCCCTCATTAGGGAAAAAGTCGAATGTTTTCCCGATTTCACTACCGAGGGAAAAACTCGATAATTTTCGAGAATTTCCGAGGGAAGGAAAAACCCTATACTACGTATAGGTAAATTTCCCTTTCCCTCAAGGTCAAGGGGGTAAGTAGTCGTGCGATAGCTTACGCACGACGACATACTTCCCCTATCCTTGACGAAAGCAAAATTTCTCAACAAAAAATAAAAAGTTAATTTTTGGAAGGTGAAATCATGTTGGATGAAATGACTCAAGCGATTAAACATTGGGCTGAAGAACGAGGATTAAATAATGCCAATTCAGATAAGCAGATGATGAAATTGATGGAAGAGGCAGGAGAGTTATCGGCTGCATTAGTTCGAAAAGATGAATGGAAAACGGCTGATGCGATCGGTGATATTTACGTTGTCATTACTATTCTTGCCATGCAGTTAGGATTGAGTATTGAAAGTTGCATTGATGCAGCTTACCAAGAAATTAAATATCGGCAAGGTGAAATGATTGATGGTGTATTCGTGAAGGAGGCTGATCTACGTGATTGAATTCTTCATGCCAATGAAAAAGGTCCCGACAACGACTCACCAACAGAAACAGGTATCTGTCATAAATGGTAAGCCAATATTCTACGAACCTGAGGATTTAAAGGCGGCTCGTGCAAAGTTGATGGCATACCTTGGTCAGCATGTCCCAGAAAAGAAATATACAGGGCCTATTCGACTGATGGTTAAATGGTGCTTTCCGGTTACAGGGAACTATAAAGACGGCCAATATAAGCACACGCGACCAGATACAGATAACTTGCAAAAACTTTTAAAGGATTGCATGACAGCTTGTGGGTACTGGAAAGACGATGCCTTAGTAGTCTCAGAGATTGTGGAAAAGTTTTGGGCGAAGATGCCAGGGATCTATATTCGAATCGAGGCGATTTGATGGACTATCGCGTATTTTACGGAGAGGTAGCCGATTGGATCTACGAAAGCAATCAACAAGCCATAAAGCATGGGATTAACAGTAGCGAGTTCTGGGTATGGGTGGCTCAAACGACTGGTGAGCTCTGTGAAAAGTACGGTAATAATGACTTGGTTGAAAAGCAAATGGAAATGTTAGTTGATTGGTTAGGGGATGTATTAAAAAGCCAAAAATGAATGAGGTGAGTTAATGACCGCAGTAATGAAACTAAAGCCAGCAACATTTAAACATATTGAAGCGGAACTATACGGTTACCATGAAACAAAAAAAGAAATCCAGCGCCGCCGAGAAGAAATTATGAATCCTTTTGATGAGAACCCAGAACAGATTAATGTCGTCAAAGGGCCAAATTCGGTTAGAGAGCCAGGGAGACCCACTGAACGGATGGCAACACGTTTGATGTCGGATATTAAACTTAGGAATTTAGAGGAAATTGTTTCGGCTATCGATAGCACTTATAATCAAGTTTCTTCTGGACACCGCAAGGTTATAGAAAAAGGATATTGGGATCGTCAGGGTAGAACTTGGGCAGAGGTGGCAGACTTTTGCCATGTTCACAGAAATACACTTAGGAAATACCGCCATGAAATAGTAACGTTAATCGCCGTAAAAATAGGTTGGCAATAGAATCGTGTGCAAAACTTGTGCAAATGGCCTACAAAAATGTGATATCATGATAGCGTGGAATAATTAGGTAAGTGATAAAGCACCTATCAGCGGCGAAAAGAGTAGGAGTAATCCTCCGAAGTAGAGTAGTCGACGGTGCTTTTTTACCATGAAGAAATATACGTGATGGGCGGTGGGTGTCACGAGAAAAATATTTATTTTTATATGCTTTGTTATTGAAACTCTAATAAAAGAAAAGAGCATTCCATATTTTCCAAGTGTTCTAGCTTTAGTGGACGCACATATTAGATACGGTTCATCAAGAGAAAATATCCACCATTCATGCGGGCACGACAGAATGAAAAGAATAACAGGAAATTCAGCACAACGGGCTGATAAAGTAAAAGGCTTTATTGAAATGAAATGTCCAGATTGCCAGATTAAAAGCGGGTATTAACTGAGTCACTCACGTGAGGGAATCAGAGACCGCCAGTGATTCTGAAGGGAGATGTTAATCCTATGAGTAAAATACAACTTGAGTGTATGAACGACAGATGTAAAGCTATCATCGACGCTGGTAAACACAATATTGACGGATTGAATTGTCCTATATGCGACGGTCCTATATTCCCTAAGCCGTTTAACGAAACGGTTAATCACATCGAATATAAACGTGGTAAATCGAGATACGAATACCTTAGAGAATATGTCTACCAACGGTTTGGATCTTATTATGACTTTTTACCACCTGATGAATTTAGGAGTTTCGTTGATAATCTTTTGTTTAATCCTCCTAAGCTATCACGAGTCAGATACGGTTGCTTAAGCTGTGGGCACACAGAAAACGTCCAAGCTACCAAACAAGATTATTCCGAAGTTAGAGTATGTCCGAAATGTAATGGCGCCTTTGTTGATGTTTGGAAGATTAATAAATATAAATCGCACAACAACAACAACAACAACAACAAGCCAAAGCAACCACTTCTTAAAATCACATTGGAAGATATCAATGCTGTCCCTAAAGTTTTTTATAATGGTGAAGAGATCACTGATCTAGTACATGTCGGGATCGATTGGAATACCAATACCGAAAGTTTTAGCCCAACACACATTAAGATCAAACATGCGGACTATGATAAGCCACCGAATACTAAAGTGATTGAACATAATCCACCAGAAGAAATAATCAATGTTTATGATAACAAAGGGAATGCTGTATACAGATTCCTAAAATGACCGATACAGCATTTTATAAATCGGTAGCTTGGTTAAAGTGTAGGGCAATTGTATTAAAACGAGATCACTATCTATGTCAGGAATGTCTAAGGCATGACAAGCTGACACCAGCGAACATCGTCCACCACATTGAGCCATTGGACGAGCGTCCTGACTTGGCTTTGGACATCAATAACCTTGAGACGATCTGTCCATCGTGTCACAACAAGGAGCACCCCGAAAAGGGTGGAGGAAAGCGCAAGAAGAAGATGAAAATTAAGGTTCACAAGGAGATGGGAAACCCTGACATTTTTTAACAGAGGGGTACCCCCCTACCCAAAATTTTTGCATCCATGTATTCTTAGGAACGGCGTGCCCCCAACTCTACAATAAAACCGCCGATCAGATTTTTTAAAAAGGTTTTATAAATACATTATTTTACATTTTAGAAAGGTGGTGATAATATGCCAACGCCAGCAAAATCCGCACGATTACAGCTTGTAGAGGGAAATCCTGCGAAAAAGAACGTTGAACAATTAAAAAGACGGGCTGAACAAGAAGAAAAGATGAAAATGAGTGCTGAGCATGTTATCCCACCTGCTTGGCTCAACCAAAAAGCGAAAAAAGAGTTTGAGAGATTAGCAAAATTACTTCTGGAAGTCGAGCTTATCAATGATGCGGATGTTACTCATTTAGCCCTTTATTGCGATGCTTATTCTCAGTATTTGTCTTTTAAAAGGCAGGTTAAAGCAAAGGGGATGTGGATTGATGGAAAACCTAATCCATTTTTTATCCGTATGAAAGATGCAGCCTCACAAATGAGGTCATTAGGATCCGATTTAGGATTGTCACCAGCTGCAAGAGCAAGATTGGCCATTAATTTAGAAAGCGACGACGGGGAAGAAGATGACTTCTAGCTCTCTTTTGGAGATGAGCTATACTGAGCTAGAAAAATGGTGGTCAAATTATCTTGCAGAACAAAAAAGCTGGGGGGCAATATTAGAGAGGCCCTATCCTGAGCTATTGACAACTTGGTATGCTGAAAGACTTATTGACGGGTCTATTCCGGCAAGTGAAGAAAATATTCTAGCGGCCAAACGGCACATGAGAGACCTGGAACGGCAGGGAACAGATGACTTTCCTTGGATATTTGATGAAGAGAAAGGTCATCGACCAATCCGTTTCATTGAAAAAAAATGTAAACCTTCAAAAGGGGACTTTGATCAATTGGTGTTGCAACCTTGGCAACACTTTGTGATCGGGTCCCTTTTTGGGTGGGTTCATAAAGATACAGGCATTCGACGATTTCGTGAAGCGCTTGATATGGTTGGAAGGAAAAACGGTAAAACAACCCTCATTTCTGGCCTTTCTAACTATATGTTAGGCTTCGATAACGAAAACGGTGCCCGTATTTATGTTTTGGCAAATGCTGAACAACAGGCACATGAACTTTTCGATGAAGCCAAAGCGATGGTGGAGAAATCTCCATATTTATCAAAACGGTATAAGGCCCAAAGAAATAAGATTAAGTACACTGAAAAGTTTGCAGAGATCCAGGCACGGGCTTCCGATAGTAAACGACTTGATGGATTAAATACTCATCTAGGAATTTTCGACGAAATTCACGAATTTAAGAATTTTAAATTGATCAATGTCATTAAAAAGTCTCGTGGAGCGAGAAAACAGCCACTTATTATCTACATTACAACGGCAGGATATGTTTTAGATGGGCCACTAATGACCTATATAGAACAGGCAAAAGATTGCTTGGACAACCTTGAAGATAATTTAGACGAGCGTACTTTTTATTACGTTGCCAAATTAGACAAGCCTGAAGAAGCCGATCATCCTGAATTGTGGATTAAAGCTAATCCTAATATTGGGTTAATGGATTTTGTTAACCTTGTTTCCGACTGGAAAAAGGACAAAAGAAGTCCCCAAGAACGCGCAGACTGGATGACAAAGCAGTTTAACATCTTCTCAGATGTCGACGAACTGTCGTTTGTGGACATCGCGACCATTAAGAAAAATAACAAGGTCATCGATTTAGAAACTCTGAAAAACAGGGAATGTATCGCAGGGTACGATCTTTCAGAAACAGAGGATTTTACAGCTGCAGCTCTTGAATTTCCTTTGGATGATGGTTCTGTATTTATCCTTTGTCATTCTTGGATTCCACAGGCTAGATATGACAGGGATAGCAACCCTCAAAGACTGGACGAATGGAAACAAGCCGGATATTTAACAGTCATTCCCGGTGATTATGTCAATTATGAATATGTTTTTGATTGGTTTGTGGAACAAGCTGAAAAATATAGAATTAAGATGATTGCCTATGACAAAGCAAAGGCGCTCTATCTTAATAAAGCAATTGAAAATCATGGATTTAAAACAAAAGAAGTAAGACAGGGATTTTTGACTTTAGGTGGGCCGATGCAAAACTTTAAAGAATTGTTGCTCGATGGAAAAGTGATTTTCAATAGGAATAAAATGTTTCAATGGTATCTCAATAACGTGCGGCTAGTTAAAGATCGCAATGACAATTGGATGCCAACGAAACAAAATGCCAATCGAAAGATTGATGGATTTGCAGCTGCTCTTAACGCACATACCGAAACAGTTGATTTACTTATTAAGCCATCGGGTAGCGGTAAGATCAAAGCTATCACAATGAGGGATTTATTAGCTTAGAAAGGTGGTGATCATTTTGTGAAGTGGACTAGTAGGATACGGCGATCTATCCGAGCAGCGATTATAAGTTGGAAAGGAAGCACCTTTGATTTTACGAATTGGTTTGGCCATACCTTCTGGGGCATTGATAATTCTAAGTTAGCAACCAATGAAACCATTTTTAGTGTTGTTACGCGTCTTTCTAACAGCTTAGCCTCTTTGCCCTTGAAGATGTACAAAAATTATGATGTGGTTTCCAATACGACATCTGATGTTTTGTTAAATTCACCAAACCAAAACATGACATCGTTTGATCTTATAAGGAATATGGAGACCATGAGAGATGAAAGAGGAAATGCTTATGCATTAATCGAACGGGATATCCGAATGCAAGTTTCTCGAATCACACCTTTAAATCCAGATTTTGTAGAGCCGGTAATTGAACGAGAGACCAACGAATTGTGGTATCAAGTAATAGGAGATAATAATACCTACTATATTCACAATTTGGACATGTTGCATGTTAAGCATATTGTGGGGTCAGGTGGATTAAAGGGTATCAATCCAATAAAAGTCCTGACCAATTCCACGGATTATGATAAGGCGGTCCGCGAGTTTAGCTTAAAAGAAATGCAGGGAGCGGCATACTCATTTATTTTGGAATATGGGCAAAACGTTGACACTGATAAGCGTCAAGAAATTATCGAGGATTTTAAGCGATTTTATCAAGATAATGGCGGTGTCTTATTTAAAGAGCCTGGAGTCGATATCCAACAATTTGAGAGGAAATATGTTGCTGCAGATACGTTTCAATCTGAGCGGATTACTAAGTCACGTGTAGCAAATGTTTATAATATGCCTGTCATCATGCTTAATGACACTGAGGGTCAAAACTATGCAAGTAACGAACAACTGATGAGGATGTTTGTACAGCTTACCCTGATGCCAATTGTCCGACAGTATGAGCAGGAATTTAACCGCAAATTACTGACACCTGAAGAAAGGAAAGCGGGTTACTATTTTAAGTTTAATGTTAAAGCGCTATTGAGGGGGGATACAGCATCTCAAACCGCTTTTTACCACAATGCTTTACGTGACGGGTGGATGAGCCGCGATGAGGTACGGCAGTATGAGGACTTGCCACCACGTGCTGGAAAAGCAGACGAACTTTGGATTTCAGGGGATATGTACCCACTAGAGATGGATCCGAGAGAAAGAAAAAGTCATAGCTCAAATTTTGATAGCACTCAGTGAGTGTTTTTTTATTTTGCCTTGAAAGGGGGTGAGTGGTTAGTGGGAAGGCCAAAGCTAAACTTACAGTTTTTCGGTGAAAAAAATCCTAAAAAATTTTGGGATATGAAAATGTCGTCTGATAAATCAAATGAGGCGGACATCTTTATTTATGGAGATATCACGAGCTATCGTTGGAATGAATCAGACACAACAGCATCGAGTTTCAAGGGAGATTTAGATCAATTAGGCGATGTGTCAACGCTAAATCTTTATATTAATTCACCGGGTGGCAGTGTTTTTGAAGGTATTGCCATTCATAACATGCTCAAGCGACATAAGGCTAAAGTAAACGTACATGTTGATGCGTTAGCGGCATCAATCGCAAGTGTCATCGCTATGGCGGGAGACACTATTTATATGCCAAAAAACAGCATGCTTATGATTCATAATCCTTGGACTTTTGCTATTGGAAATGCTACAGAACTACGTAAACAGGCCGATGATTTGGATCGTATTGCCGGGTCTGCTTTTCAGTCTTATATGCAAAAAGCAGGAGATAAGCTCACTGAGGAAAAATTGCAAGGAATGCTCGATGCCGAAACTTGGCTATCAGCGGATCAGGCGTTTGAATTTGGATTATGCGATGTCGTTGAAAGTGAAAATCAAATGGCGGCATCGATTAACTCTGATCTCTTCCAGCGTTATAAAAATGTCCCTCAAAGTCTGATAGACAATCCTAAAACAACAATCAGCGCAGACGAGATGGCATTACGTCAACGAATCGCTGATGAGGCAAAAGCAAATCAAGCATATTTAGAAACCATTCTAGGAGGAATGTACAAATGACAAAAAGTAAAGAATTGTTCAGAGTAGTAAAACAGAAGAATCAAAGAAAGTTAAATTTGCAGTTTTTTAGTGACCCGACGCTGTTTGAATTAAAGCAGAATATGGCTACTGTTGGTCAGCAACTCCAAAAAATGGAGGGGGAACTTTCAGCGGCGGCCATTGACCCTGCAAAATCCTCAGAGGATATTCAGGCATTGCAACGCTCGCGTGATGATCTAAAGATGCGCTTTGATGTCATTAAACAACAACATGATGAGCTGGAAAAAGAGCAGCAAGCAAAGCTTCAGCAAGCAGCTTCTAAGGCTTCGAGCGATCTTAAAAATATTAATGACCCAGAAGCCAAAGTCGTTAAAGCTAAAGCGGAATTAATCCGATCTGTTATGCAACGCAAGCAGATTCCTAACGATGTCGTTGCAGTCTTGGGGGATGATGATAGTACAGGAGGAAACAAATTCCTGCCAAAGACAGTGTCCACAGATATTTTAATGGAGCCTTTGGTTAAAAATCCATTGCGTCAAATCTCTACTTTGACTCAGATTACTAATCTGGAAATCCCTAAATTGTCCTTTACTCTTGATGATGACGATTTTATTGCTGATAAAGCAACAGCGAAAGAGCTTGAAGAGACTGGCGATGTTGTTACTTTTGGCCGGAATAAATTTAAGGTCTTTGCGGGCCTATCTGAAACAGTTATTAATGGCTCAGAGGCCAATTTAGTAGCAGCTACAGAATCAGCATTACAATCGGGTGTCGCTGCGAAAGAGAAGAAAGTCGCTTTTGCTACTGAGCCAAAAACGGGTGAAGAGCATATGTCGTTTTATGGCGCTGGTATTTCCGAAATCACAGCAGCCAACATGTATGATGCCATCACAGATGCGATTTCCGATCTACACGAAGATTACCGCGAAAATGCAACAATTGTCATGCGGTACCAAGACTATAAGAATATTATCAAGGATCTTGCGAATGGGAGTACCACTTTGTATACAGCTCAACCTGAGCAAGTGCTTGGGAAACCTGTTGTATTCTGTGACTCTGCGGTTAATCCTATTGTTGGTGATTTTAGCTATTCTCACTTTAACTATGATCTCGGGGCGCTTTATGATCGGGACAAAGACGTTAAAACAGGTATTGAGCAATTTGTTGTTACGGCGTGGTTTGATCACCAAATCAAGCTGAAATCAGCGTTTAGAATTGCAAAAAAGTCAGCAGCCTAGACGCACCAACTGGGCTAACATCAAGTGACGTGACCGATACGTCGGTTAAATTAGCTTGGGATGCCGTCGCAAACGCTGATCACTATGAGGTCTATCGTGATGGGACAAGTATAGGTACGAGGGTGGGAACCAGCTATTCAGATAGCGGATTGACTGCTGAAACCACCTATACTTATCAAGTCAAAGCGGTTGGTGCCGACGGTGTAGAATCGCAATTGAGTAATGCTTTAGAGGTAACAACATCTGCTTCTTCCGGAAGTGGTGAATAATGGATTTACAAGAGGTAAAGAACTTTTTAAGGGTGGACTCTACTGCAGATGACGCCCTTATTAATTCTCTTATTAAATCATCAGATCAATATTTAAAAGGGGCTGGCTGTGATTCAACAGCCAACCTTGAATTATATGAGCAAGCTCAGAAAATACTGATCACACATTGGTATCAGAATCGTACTGCTGCATTGGTTGGTACCATGTCTCACCTTGTTGATTTTTCTTTACAGAGCATCATTTTGTCTCTGAAAAGTTTTAAAAGCGGTATGTCAACGACCGATCAGGAGGGATGATCAGTGCCACTTGTTAATGATCCATCAGAGTTAAATGAGCGAATTACCTTTAATGCCAAGAAAACAGTAAAGGTCAATGGTATTGCGACAACACAGAATGTAGCAGTGGCTACTGTTTGGGCAAAGGTCATCACTCAAAAACTATCAGATCGCATGGCCAATATCGGGAATGAGGTCGTTAATACTACGTCATTTGTCATCCGAGAGCAACAAGACTTTGAGATTGATAACAAAATGACCGTATCTTGGGGCGATGATTCCTATCAAATTAAAGACATCACGCCCGACACAACAAAAAAAGAATGGAAAGTTATTATCTGTGAGGTGGTCACAGCATGAGCACTGAGATTGATTATAGTGGATTGGATAGACAATTTTTAGAGTTAGCAGCCCGTACTAAAAGTGGCGGTAAAAAGGCAGCAAAAGCAGGCGCTCAAATTGTCGCGGATAAGCTTAAAGAAAATACGCCTTATGATCCTGACACCGAAAAACACTTAATAGATGATGTTGAAATATCCCGAGTGAATGATCTGGGTGAATATCAGGTGCACTTTGGGAAAGATACAGCATGGCGGTCTAAATTTGTTAATGATGGCACTATTAATCAACCAGCCCAACACTTTGCTGAAAAAACGGAGGCAGAAGCAAGGGGCGAGGTTACCGAAGAGATGCAGAAAGTCATCGAAAAGGAATTGAATGGATTGTGAGTGCGATCGTAGACGCTTTTAATCTTGTTTCTTCAGAGGATAATCCGCTGGGTTTTAACCCCGATTACGTGTTTAATTATTTTATCCCTGACAAGATGCCAGACGGTACTCCAAAAGAGCAAGTGTCTGTGTTGGTTTTATTAACAGATATTCAAAACATCCCTGGCGATTATTCAAGCAACGTCAGTCATTCTGTCGAAGGAAAAGTGCAAATCCAAATATGGTATGAGTTTACCGATACGTCAGACTATGAAACACTCCTGAGAAAGTACATGGAGGCAAACGGCTTTTACATGTATAACAGTTATACTGACAAAGATCCGGACATTGAAAAGCTATATCTCACTGCAAAGTTTAATAAAAACACGTTTGACTAGTTCACCTTTTGACGGTGGATTTTTTATTGCAAAAATTTATAAAAGGAGTGTTCTTTTTTGGAAGACAGATTAGATAACAATTTCACGTATCACGCCCCTAAAGAGGGTCAACCGGCGAAATATGACGCCATCCGAAACTCTGCTAAGGATTTTGCTGTTTTGGTTGATGATCTATGTCCCAACTCGCGAGAAAAGTCACTTGCAATGACCAAAATTGAAGAAGCGGTCATGTGGGCGAATGCTTCGGTTGCTAGAAACGACCAATAAAAAATTATTAAAAGGAATGATGATTAATGGCTACAGTTGGTTTTAAATCTGCCAAAATTGCAGTTTTAGATGAGAATGAAAAAACATCAGCTGATAACATTTTCACAGCTGATGAAAAAACAGCGGGTGCAATTGAAGCAGCAATTACAGGGTTGGCCCCGACACAAAACGTTGTCTATGCTTCCAACGTCCCTTATTATGTTTCTTCAAAGGGTACAGGAGATATTAAGATTGCATTAACAGTTGCTGATCTAGAAGCTCTGCCCGAAGGAGCATTGGATAAGATTCTAGGTCGTGAGAAAAACGAAGATGGTATCACAACGATAGGAGCTAATACGGAGGCTCCATATTGCGCCGTAGGACTTTATACGGACGATAAAAACGGTAAAGCTCTCTTTATTGGGCTTCTTAAAGTGAAATTCACTTTTGATGGGGATGACATCAAATCAACGGACAACAATGGATCTACACTTTCCTCTGATGTCCTTAATGGGTCTGGGGTTTCTCGGGCTTCCGATGGTTTGTCTTGGGCAAAAGCGCGTGAAGCTGACGATGTTACTCAGGATCAATTTGAGGACTTTATCTTTCCGATTGATGAAACACCTGATGCTTAATCTCATTTATTAAGGCTATAGCTTAAATGCTGTAGCCTTTTTATTACCTAAATTTAAGGAGGAATTACCAATGATTAGACTTGAATTACGAAACAAAGAGGGTCAAAAAGTTGTCCATGAACAGGATTATGTGAGCGGACGTAAGGTCCGTGAGGCTTTTGAAATGATGGACAAGTTTGAAAGTGGAGAAGTCGCTAAAGAGGCAGATGCCCTTGATATAAAAGTTAACTTTGTGGCAAGTGTCTTTGATGATAAGGCGGTTACAGTTGACACGATTTATGACGGGATTGAAGGTCCACAACTCCTCGGAGAACTCAATAGAGTCGTTAATGAGGTGCTTGGTGGAGAAAAAAAGGACGTAGCGGCCGAAAAATAACGGCTAAGGAAGCGTTGAAAAGTCTTAAAAAAACATACAGGGAACTCATGAAAGCTGGTTGGTCGTTTAATGACATAGATAATGCGGATTGGTACGGGTTATTGTCCGTTTTGTCAGAGGATGACCGAATGAGCGGCGAGGAGTTCTTTAATTCGATTTAACAGGAGTGATTATTAGTGGCAAAAGTAAAGCATGATTTGCTAACTGAAAAATATACAGAAGTTCATCATGAGGATGATTTTAATTTCAATGCCCCGCACACTTTTGAGGTCAGAAAAGTTGATGGAAACGGATATATCGAAAAGGTCCATTTTCAAGAAGGTGCGATAAAAGAGCACGGTGTAAATGGTGTGATGAATGAGGACTTAATTGCTATGGTAATTTGCAGATTAGACCATTTTCAGAACTCGGAGTTTGCATGTTATGAAAATGAGATGGCTTATCTTAAATTAGAAGAAGCGTTATTGTGGCTTAGAAAACGAACAATGGGTAGAGAACAACGAAATGTTGAAGGTACACACACTATATAAATAACTCTAACTCTAATTCCAGTGGAAAGGAGGTAACCAAATGCCAGAAGGCGTAATCATCAGGGTCGGGCTAGATGGTGCCAAGGTCACCCAGAGCCTTACAGCTCTTAAAAATACGGTACGAGCATCGACAAATCAAATGAAAGCTGAGATGGCGATGTTTGACCGAGCGGGAGATAACTTAGGCAAGTTAAATGCCAGATATACAGGTCTCCAGCGAACGATCGAAGCTCAAGATTTGCAGATTACTAAACTTACTGAAAACTACAACAAGGCTAAGCTTCAATACGGTGAAAATAGCGACGCGGCCCTTAGGTATGCCAATCAAATTAACAATACGGTTAGGCAACAAGAAGGGCTCAGAAAACAGCTTGACTTGGTCAACACGGAGCTTAAAGAGCAACAGAGTGCTTGGTACAACACGAGTGTAAGAGTCGATCAGTCGGTCAGTGCGATGGACCAAAAGATGGAGCTTTTAAATAGCCGGTACAGTGTGCTTACGGCGGGCACAGAAAGCTTCGGAAAGACGACTGATCAACTCCGTCAAAAATCCTCTCATTTGTCTGAGGTTTTAACGACTGAGAGCGATAAGGTCAGCGCTTTACGCACAAAGTACGAGGCGTTGAAGCAAGCAAAGGGCGAAGATAACCTTGTCACCATAAAAGCTGAGCAAGAGCTTAATAAGGCGATTGTCGCCATGAAAAATACAGAGTCGGAGCTTAGACGAGTTTCAAGTCAGCTATCTTCCGCAGGGCGAGCATCCAAAGCGTTTACTCAAATTTCTTCAGGTGCACAAAAAGCTTCCGAAAAACTCAAAGATTTTGGTACTAGGGCGACTTTTGCATTGACCCTGCCAATAGGCGGTGTGCTTGGCGAGGGTGCGAAACAATACATTGAGTTTAATCAACAGCTTACTGAAACGCGATCTCTTTTAAACGATGGGACAACTAGTGCGGCTGAACTCGATCAGCAGATTAAGGCACTTGGGGATGACTCTCAGAAGTGGGCTCAGAAATACGGTCAATCAACAACTAACATTAACGAGGGGATAGAAGAGTTAACCAAAAAGGGCTACACCTATAACCAAGTTATTGGTGCCATGCCATCATTATTAGATGGCGCTAGGGCTTCAGGGGACGACTTTAATACTGTTATGAGTATTGCCTCGAGTACCCTTGAACAATTCAATCTCAAGTCCAGTGACACAGCCACAATGACTCGTAACACACAGCGTGTTACTGATGATTTAAGTTTCGTTGCCAATAAGACAGCGGCAGGCTTTGCTGATATGGGTAAACATAAATGCCCGGTTGCTGAGAAATCAGCAGCATAAAATACTAGGTGAATTCGGTAGAAAGCTAAGGTAATTAAGGTATACCTTAAATGCTATGCCAATACCGAGCCAAGCCACGCAGGGATGTGTGGAAGGTGTAACGACTAGGTGAAAGTAATCTAGAACAGATGAATCACCCACGAGCGCCTGGGTTCTTGCCACGTAATGGTGAAGAACATGATATAGTCTGAGCTGCATGGAAACATGCAGAAGTTAGGATAAAGAGCCTAACGATAACATAACTGAAAGCCATGGAATATGTTGGCCCTGTCGCTCACTCTGTAGGCTACTCATTAGAGGATACTGCGTCGGCCATCGGTTTACTCTCCAATAATGGTATTGAGGCGGAAAAGGCGGGTACTGCGCTCCGTGGAGCTATATCGCGTATGTTAAAGCCAACACAGCAAAGTGCGGTAGCCTTTAAAGAGATGGGTCTTTCTACAGATAAAATGAAAAAAGGCTTTTATTCGTTGCCTGATCTTATTGATACCATTAATAAAAACACGCAGGGTATGACCAAAGCCCAAAAAGCCCATTTAATTACCCAAGCGTTTGGAGTTGAAGCCCAGACAGGCATGAATGTGCTTTTGTCTCAAGGCGGAGATGCCTTAAGGGATTTAAGTAAAGAAACTAAAAACGCAACTGGCTACACGAAAGATCTCGCTGACCAGATGGGCAACTCGGCTCAGCAAAAGGTTAATAGGCTAAAAGCTTCCTTTCAAGTATTAGAACAAGAAATTGGTCAGGAGTTAGTGCCTGAAATTACGCCTTTGATTGAGGATGTCACACATCTTATCAAAGAGTTTGGTGACCTTGATGAGTCGCAAAAGCAAAATATTATCCATATCGCATTATTTGCAGCAGGGATTGGCCCAGCATCTCTTGTTTTAGGTGGCCTTACTAAGTCGGTCAGGCTTTTAACTGGTGGACTTGGAAAGGGCTTGACAGCTTTAAACAAATATTCGAAGGCAACAAAGGTGATGGGAACAGTAAGTAAGGTGGAAGCAGCCGGAGGCATTGCAGCGGCAGCAGGAGAGGCAGGAGCTTTAACGGGTGTCTTAGGTCTCCTTACAAACCCCGTTACTCTTACAGTAGCTGGTCTTGGTGCTGTCGGTTTTGCTGGTTATGAAGTCTATAAGCATTTAAAGAAAACTAACAAGTCCATGGATGAGCTGCAAAAGGTCTCCTTTGATACTGCGGAAAGTTTAATGAAACAGCACGACTCAAATGCTAAGTTAATAGACTCTTTTGACCAGTTGCGGGCGAAATCGCATCTTACGAATGATGAATTTGGCAGATATTTAGACATCCAGACTAAAATCAATAGAGAATCTGATCCACAAGTACTTGCAAGATTACGGGATGAGCAAGAAAAGCTGAGGAAAAAGTCAGGGTTGACCAATGACCAACTTGATCGAATGGTGGACCTAAATAGTACTTTAACGAAAAAACTGCCCCTATCAACGGACAAGATCACCGAACAGGGGAACCGAGTGGCTGGAACGACTTCATCCTTGCAAAAGTATAACGAGGAATTAGCCAAAGCTTCCACAAGGGATTTGGAGATTGAGTATCAAAAGACATTGTCAAATGAGCCTAAGTTACTGGCTAAAAAAGCAGAATTACAAAGTCAGATTAATGCGGGGAGAAAACAGGAAACTGAACTCCTAAAACTCGCACAAAACTACAATAAAACGGCAGTAAACGACGCTATTAAAAAATATGAAAATGAGCTTTTACAGTTGAATACTCAATCATGGCATAACTATCAGCTGGGCATCACTGATAAAAGTCTTGATAAACAGATTAAACAAGATCAAAAGATTCTCAAGGCTTTAAAGGGTGGTAAGCAGACCCTTGTTGATCAACTAGATACCCTCAACAAACAAAACAATACATTAAACGATCAGATAGCCAAAACAAATACTGACCTTAAAAAGAAGGATGAAGCAAAGAAGAAGTTGCAAGAACAGTTACTTGTCGAGAGCGGCATTTCAAGCAAAAAGGCCGATCAACTTGTGAAAGATGGAAAGTCAGTTAGTTACATTAACTCATCGATCTCTAAACTGAAAAAGCAAAAAGAGAAACTTGATGAAATGGTTCCCCCGAATAAAAGGAATTCTGATCTATATAAAAATCAAGTATCATCGATAAATAATCAGATCAGTAAACTACAACATGCCCGTACCGAAATTAAAGGCATGAATAAAGACGGTGAGAAGACCAACAAGACGTTAGGAAAAACCATTAACAAAAAGGTTAAAATAACGGTTAGTCCAAAACCTTATACTGTCGATGATCAACTTAAAAAAGATGTTTTTAAAACAGTGCATGTGACTTACCAGGAACAAAGCTATTTAATGGGTAATACCCGAGGGCACAATGCATTGATCGGGGCTAACGCTAGTGGTACAGATAACTGGCGCGGGGGTCTAACCTGGGTAGGTGAGAAAGGGCCTGAGCTCATTGATCTACCAAAAGGGACCAAGATCTATGACAATCAAAAGTCTGTAGCAATGATGGCATCTTTAACTGATCAATCTCGTTCGATACAGGCTATGAATCAATTCTTAGGAAGTCAATCAGTCTCACCGAGTACCGAGCGAGTGATGCTGGACAATAGTAAACTCGAACAGTTACAGGCTCAAAATAATCAGCTTGTGAGTTTGCTCATCCAAACCTTGCAGAACAAGCAATTTAACATTTCTGAGAAGCAGGTTTATGATGCTAATAAAAATTATTCAGATCAGCTACAAGCTCGACTAAAGACAGCAAGGGGGCGATAACTTATGGATATCCCAACATTTAATTTTAATGGGGTTGAGTCTTACGATGATCTTTCTTTAATTGTAAACGACATTCGGTTTCCTTTTGTTGGTAGCATAACTGAAAAAACTCAAGACGTCCCAGGGATGATTGGAAATCTATTTTTTGGCAACAAGATATCGTCAGCCCCAATTGAGATTGATATAACCATCGAGGCTAAAAGCGAACGCGATCGCTTTTTAAAACTAAAAAAGGCGGCGGGTGTACTCGCTCAAACAAGTATTGAAGAAGGTCTTATGATCTTTTCCCACTTGAACGATTTTGCCTTTTATGGCCATTTTACAAGTTTGCCAGCTCCAAGTCGGATTAACCAAACAGACAATTTAGCAAATGCAACTCTTCTTTTTACCTGTTCTGATCCCAGAGTATACGGTGCTGAGGTTACTCAAACCATTAACAGTCCAGATGAAGATGATGGAGTTAACGATATCGTGGCTAATGCAGGGACAACAGACACCTATCCAGTGTTTACTGCGACAGTCCTTAAACCAATGACCTTTTTACAAATTATTAGCCCAGATGCCTATAATCAAGTTGGGCAACCAGTGGATGTTGAAGGTTCAACCGTACAGGAGTATGAGTTACTTATCGATGATGATATGTCCTCACTTAATGGATGGGGTCAATCGGATTATGTCACGGATGGATATGCAAGGGGGACTATTGAGACAGATGGATCCCGTTTTTATCCAACATCTTTTGGAGATGCTCTTGCTCCTGAAAGATGGCAAGGGCCAGCCATTAAAAAGGCATTGTCCCAAGAGGTCCAGGACTTTGAAATGAATGCTGTTGTGAGAGCCGAAAACGTAGGTTATGAAACTGGAATGCTGGAAGTATATCTTTTAGATGCCCAGAACAATCAAGTGGGCAGGATCCACATGGCGGATTCGTGGACAGCTTATGCCAAAAATGAAGGTCGTGTTGAACTTGGAATGGGTGATGCAGCCCGCTTTCCATATATCACGAATCCACCAGGGAACAGGACGGACTGGAATAACTTTTACGGTATGTTGAAGTTACAACGTCGTGGAAGTCGATGGTGGTTTTATTTTGCGCGGATCGATGGAGATAGAAGGACTCAAATATCGGAGAAGCACTATATTCCACCTAACGGTTTATACATGGATAAAGTCGCCCAGGTTCAGATAGCATTTCGTAAGTGGCCGAACACTAATCATTCGCGAATGGGCGTTTACGCACTTAAGTTTTGGAAATTGAATGACGTTGGTGCTCAGCAAGTACCTTATATCGCTGATGTCGGAGATGTGCTTACGTTTGATCATAAAAATGCATCAATAGCTATAAATGGAGATCAATCCTTTATTCAATACAAAGACTTTGGTGCCAGTTATTTTCCCATCGGTCCTGGTCAAACGCAGATTGCCGTAAATCCTCCTGACGTCGCAAAAGTTGATGTTAACCTTAGGAGTGCTTGGTTATAAAAAATTTAAATGAGGTGATTATGATGGAGAATAAAGATTTATATGTAAGGCCATCTAATGATGGAGAAGTAAGGGTGACAACTAAAGGTGTAGCTAGTGAATATAAGCCTGTTAGAGCAAGTCAAATTACAGAAACACAGCTTGATAGAATAGAAAAGAAAGTGGACAGAATCCTTGAACTTTTGGAGAGTAAGGACCTGTCCACTACTAGATTTTTTCCAATCCGAGCTAGTTCTGTTTTGGAAGTTTAGGATGAACCAAGCCACAATTTGAACAGTAAAATAAGTCGACTACAATACCATCTTTAACCTTTCTATAACCGGATTCATCATGAGGTTGAAGGTCAGCTAAGATATATTTACCTTCTACCCCATTAGACGGCATTTTTTGGAGTCGACTTTTACAATTAAGACATTCCATAATTCTCACCTCCACTCATCTTACAATATTCGACAGGAGGTTTTATTTTCCTTTTTTATAGGAGGCGATATATTGATCCATCTATTAGATAGCAATGAAAAAATTATAGACAACCTAGTTAATACAGGTGCAAAAAAGGCATACTGGGGAACAAAGTTTACACGTGATACTTCCACTGGACTATTCACTTTTGACGTAACAACCAATATTAGACGGTCATTTGACAATGTGACAAAGCTGATTGCACAAGAGCCAGACGGTGCGCTTCGGCTTTTTTTAATTTCTGCCTTAGAAAAAAACCACAGCGATAATGGACTAATTTATACCATTGGGGCAGATGGAGATTATGCATCGCTGAGTAAGGCCAAACCTCTGGCACCAACAACTTTAACAGGCGCCACAACTGAAACTGCCGTCGCTTATGCCATAGCTGGTACTGATTGTGTGATAGGTCAAGTGGATTTTCTAGGCACACAGGATATTACGACTACAGAGTACTTATCTCCTTGGGCGTTTCTTCAACAAGTTCAAAGTACCTTTGGCGGTATATTGGATTTGAGAGTCGAGATATCAGGTAATTCCATCGTAAAGTATGTCGATTTCAAAAGTCCTGACGATACTTTTAGTGGTGTGGAATTAGAATTTAATAGAAATATAGAAGGCATATCGGTAAAAGAAGATCGGACGAAGCGTGTCACGCGGATGGTTGGTGAAGCCTTTGATTCAGACGGCAAACTAGTCACTTTTGCAGAAATCAACGATGGTAAAGATTATGTTGAGGATGACGATGCTTATCAGCGTTGGAATATCAATGGCCAACACATTTACCAAATCCATCAATACGATTCTGAAAGTGAAGATGGAACGATTGATAAGCAAAAGATGATGAATGCTACACAGCAGGCCATGAGAGAGTCTATTAATGGTGTCACTGCCTACCAAGTTACGGGGATAGCCCTTGAACAAATGGATATAGACTATCAAAAGATTAGAACTTATATGAACATCCGTATAAAAGATACTGATTTTGACCCTGCTTTATATTTGACTGCCCAGGTGACCTATTCAGAAATGCCTGAAATGGGAGATCCTAATGGTGGTTACGTATATCAATTTGGGGATTATCAAAAAATTAATGTATCAACTGACCAAGAGATTGAAAACATCCAAAAAAAATTATTGCGCAACTCTAATACTTGGACATCGGCCAAAGGTGACGCGGTTGAGGCAAAACAAACGGCTAATGTGGCAAACACTACAGCCAATGATGCCAGCCAGACAGCTGTAAGTGCTCAAGGGACGGCAAACACAGCTCAACAAACAGCTAGCGATGCAGCAAACACAGCCAATCAAGCTTATACTCAGGCAACTAATGCTGCTCAAACGGCTGACGATGCGCTGACAGCGGCTAATGGTAAAAACACCAATTATTATGGTCCAGATCCACCCACTGATCCCCACCCCGGGGATAACTGGTTTGTGGAGGATGATAGTGGGACGATTACTGCCATTAAACATTGGGATGGCTCACATTGGGTCATTGACGTGGATAACGCCTCCATTAATGATGCGATAGCCCAAGCCCAACAGGATGTCACCAGCGCATTAAGTCAAGCTAATAGTGCTTATGATACGGTTAACCATCTATCGCAGGATGTCCAAACGGCTTTTGATAACGCTCAAAGCGCATTGGAAAAAATTAATAACCTTAGGATTAGTAGCCGGAATTTAGTCATCGACTCAACGTTTAACTCGGGGGACCTTACTCATTGGCAGGCTGCAGGGGGAACGGGTTATAAGGTGCTTCCTCCTGAAGGGGATAAACCTTCCTCAAACATTGTCCATTTAAGTAATGGAGACGGGAATGTCCAAATATGGTCAGATGCTGCAATGGTCAATGTCGATGGTTCTCAGGAATTTGTGGTGTCTTTTGATATAAAGATAGATGATCTTTCGATTGTTGAAGATTCAGACGTTATTTTTTGCGTAAGAACAGTAACTAATCCTAGAGATAATTCTAGCGCTAGTAGTAGCTGGCAACAGTACATCCGTAAGCAAGATGTATCTGGCCTTACTAATGGTCAGTGGGTCAGATATAGTGCTGTCATTAAACCATCTGCTGGTACTTATATTAGGGTCGCTCCTTATCTCGGCATGAATGGCTCTGTTTATTGGCGAGAGATTAGTTTGGTTGAAGGGAATAGGGATGCAGGATGGTCTCCTGCTCCGGAAGATACAGTAGCGCAATTTAAAGTGGTCAATAATGCTATTGCTTCGAGGGTTAGTCAAACAGATTACGACTCTAATAATCAAGCGATCCAGCAACAGTTTTCATCATTTACGCAAACATTGGAAGGTTTTCAAGCACAAGTGGCTGATGCCGAAGGCAATATTAATAGACTTACAGAGACGAGTAGTAGTTTGCAAAGCACGATTACAAACGTTAGCAACGCTAATGCAGCGAGTTATCAAGGAATAGCTGTTGGTGGTAATTTCACTGGGGAATTTTTAATCAATACTAATTGGGATGGGTCAAATAATCCTGCTGAAATCTTGATTGATACATCTAGGGGAAATAAATTTTATCATCCCAATGGAAGGGTATTTACGATTAAAAGTGGTCAAGAAATTGCCACCCAAATGGAGAATGGCAGTCCTGCTGTTAATGGATATATTATCTTTTATGGTAGTGATAGTAGTAGATTTCCAATAGATTCAACCGTAAGATCTCCAGATTTTATATTTGGAATTTATAAGGACGGTCAGTGGTACTACGATAACAATTCCGAATATGTACCTTTTATTCCAAATGAAGATGATTGTCTTGTTGCGAGAATCGGAAGGAGCTCAGACACTGTAACAGGTATTGATATTTTTTATCTGCTTAACCAATCAGGATTTGGGTCTCAAATAAGTCAACTTGCCGATGACATCAACCTTCGTGTGCAAAAAGGTGACGTCATTAACCAAATTAATGTATCCGATGAGTCTATTCTAATCGCAGGGAATCGAGTCCACATCACGGGGCAGACGACGATCGATAATGCCGTCATCAAGGATGCGATGATTCAAAGCGTTAGCGCCTCGAAACTAAATGTTAATCAGCTAAGTGCTATTAGTGCAAATCTGGGTAACATTACAGCAGGACATATCAAAGGGGTAACGATTGAAGGTTCGACAATTTCAGCGACCGGGGGAACGAACACCGTTCAGTTGACTAAATATGGTCTTGAATTGAAAAGTAGTGGTGGTAACGGTACTTATATCTCTCCCGGTGAAGGTATTGGATTCGGTGATTATTTTGATGGAAGTCCAAATTCAGCTATTTACTCAAACCCAGATAATACCATAACAATATCGGCTAAACATCTTCAAGTTATATCATCAGTGGGTAACGCGCTCCAGCTTGTCGGTTATGGCGGTGCTTCCTATATTGAGTTTTATCGAAATGTGGGCGATTCACGTACTGGATATTTCGGTGTACCATCCCCATCTAATGCAGATATGGGATGGACGAATCTGAATGGGGATATTGACATCACGCCCGTAACAAACGTTAATATCAACGGACACCTTACAATAGAGAAACAGACTTTCCGCATCATAACTGACTCAAGCTATGGGTACATCCAAACATCCCGAAGTGAGATTCGTGCGACACAATATGCCTCAGGCACGCTTATTCCGCTTAGAGCGTCGTCATTCCCCACGGGTTCCCTAGAGGAATATAAGCAAGACATTCAGCCGTGGGAGGATTCAGTGATTGACATCATTAAAAATGCTGATTTATACCAATATCGTCTAAAAAGCGAAGTCGAAGCGGGTATAGACAAAATCCGACACGGTTTCGTCATTGGCGATGGATACCGTACCCCAGAAATGGTGATAGACGGGGACGGTGTCGAACAATACGCGATGAACAGTTTGTCTCTGAAAGTCGGACAAGAACTCATTGCAAGAGATGAGGTTAAAGAACAGCGTATCCAAGTTTTAGAGGAACAAAGTCAAAACATTATTGTTAAACAAGCAGATCATGAAGATAGAATCGCAGATCTTGAGCAGGAACTTGTGGAAGCCAAACAAAGAATATCTCAATTGGAGGCGGCATAAATTATGAAAATCGAAATCGAAAACGGAAAATTACAACAGTCTATTGATTATTTATTTACTTTAAAATTATCGAGAAAACAATCTCGTGCCCGTAGGCATTTGATTGATCAACTCAAAGAGCGTAAAAAACGAGTGGATGCCGATCGGATGGAGCTCATCAATGAGTATTCTAAAAAGGATTCAGAGGGAAATCCCGTCGTTGAGAATAACATTTATATCATGAAAGATCAGGAAGCATTCAACGAGGCCATTAATGAATTAAACGAAGAAAAAATGGTCATTGAGGGTGGAGATCACCGTGAGATGATTCGGACAGTCAAAAGGGTCTTGAAGAAACTAATTGATGATGAAGTGGAATATGAAGGCGTACGTAGTGAAACTTTTGATTATCTCTGCGATCAATTTAAAGCGGATGAAGATGAAATGGGGGACGATGAATAATGAAACTAACTTTGACAGGGATTAATTTTAATTACACAAATGGATTCAATGCAGAATACACGGACGTAAAGCTAAACTTTAATAGTTCAGGTGGAACTTTTAACTCGAGCGGTTATGTAACTGTCACTAAAGATCAATATAGTGATGCAGCTGGGGATCCAGTGAAACTCGTTTCTCTCGTTAAACAACAAGTCATTGCAAGCTTAGATCAAGACGCCTAAAGGGGTCTATTTTTTATGTGTAAGGGGGCAAATCATGAGTGAGGAGAGAAATACAGTGGAACAGCACTATACAAAGCTTGAGGAAAGGATGACCAATGTTGAGACTAGGTTAGCTGTTGCAGAGTCGAATATTCAAGATATAAAAGAGGACATATCAAGCATTAAAAGTAATACCACGTGGATTTTGCGCCTGCTCATAGGCGCTTTTATTATGGCTTTAATTGCGCTTGTAATTAAGGACCCATCAATCTTATAAGGGAGAGTGGTTGGAATGGCTAAAGAAGAAAAATGGTTGGATTTATCGCATCATAATACAGTAACAAGCTGGGATGACATCGCCAAAAACTTTGACGGTGTCATTTTAAAGTGTACCGAAGGAAATGACTTTGTCGATCCTAAGTTTGCCGAGTATTATGCAGGGGCAACTAAGGCAGGGCTAAAAGTCCAAGCCTATCACTTTGCTCGATTTGCAAATGAGACGGATGCGCAATTAGAGGCAGACTTCTTTATTAAAACTTTGGCGGGTAAAGCTTTATACAATGACGAAGCTGTTTTGGACATTGAAGCAGACGATAATAAGTTGGACAAGGCTACGCTTACGGGATGTGTAATGTCCTTTAGCAAAGAGTTAAGCAAAAAAGCAGACTTAAAAACAGTGGTTTACTCCTATCCAAACTTTTTAAAGACAGAGCTCAATAAATTTAACTTGCCTGTGTGGCTCGCTGATTATTCAAGTGATGGGTCATACACAGATGAGCTATCCAAAGACTATGAGATTGTTATGGTCCAGTATACGTCATCTGGAAAGGCTACAGGAGTAAGTGGAAATGTTGATCTTGATCGTCGGGTGATTGCTCAATTGTCTCAAGTAACGGACAAGCCTAAAACAGAGCCAAAGCCAAAACCTAAGGATGATGGTCTACTCAAAAATGGAGACACAGGATCAAAGGTTAAGGCTGCTCAATCAAAGCTTATCGCCCTTGGCTATTACAAAGGCAAGGTTGACGGTATCTTTGGTCCACAAACGGAGGCGGCGGTCAAAGCGTTCCAAAAGGCTCAAAAAATCCAAGTGGATGGGATCATCGGACCTGATACTCAAAAACATTTGGATAGCGCAAAGGCTCCTAAGCCGGGCGGCGGGACTTATACTGTAAAATCTGGAGATACCCTCTCTGAAATTGGTGCGGCGCATAATGTTGATTGGCATGACATTGCCGAGCTTAACGACATTAAGGGTCCTAAATATGTTATCAAAGTAGGACAAAAACTTAAGTTGCCGAGTGGGGCTAAACAGTCAGCTACTAAGACCTATACAGTTAAAAAAGGCGATACGTTGAGTGGAATTGGTGTTGATCTCGAAGTTGATTGGCATGATATCGCAAAGCTTAATGGCATCAAGGCGCCATACGTTATCCAACCAGGACAAAAATTAAAATATAAGAAATAAGGGAGAGGTTTTATTTGAAAAATATTAGCAAATCAACCATTATCCGTACAGTCGTTTTAGTTGTCATGATCATTAATCAGGTGTTGGCAGTATTTCATAAGTCTCCACTGCCATTTAGTGATGAAGAAGTCGAGAATGGTATTTCCACAGTCTTAACCATCGCTTCTGCAGTATGGGCTTGGTGGAAAAACAACAGCTTTACAAAGGCAGCTATTCAAGCGGATCACTATAAAGACTCAATTAAAAAAGCTTCATAATAAAAGCCCTCAGCCTAAATGGTTGGGGGCTTTTTTGTTTTATTTTTCTTCATCATCTTCTGAAATTGACTCAAGCCATTCATCATATTCATTTTTCGGACTAATTTCCTCATACTTTACCAAATTTAACTTTATGAGTTTATTTGTTTCAAAAATAATATCGGTTAAAGCTTGACGCTCAGGTGAGAGTACTTCTGTATTTTCATGCGCCTCATATAGAGTAGCGTGCTGATTCCTAAGTGCTTTGTCAAATTCTAATATCTTATCTAATACCTCGCGGTTTGTTAACTTTCTTTTTCCAAACCATTTTTCCATAGCTTCAGCGGATACAATCCATTCTTTTCGCTGGCCATCAGGTTTTTGAAAGTACTTAATAAGTCCAGATGCGATCATCTCGTTTAACGTATCCTCACCAACAATAGATGGCTTGAGTTTGTTTTTTATAGCGTCCTGTGGCAAATCCCACTTTTGGGTTGCCTCGGAAGGCGTCATGTACTTGTCAATCTCTTTCATTATTTTTTTCCTCCTTTGGTAAGTGCAATTTTTCTAATTTTAAACGGCCATTATAATAAGCATCGTCAGCCGATTTAAATCCTGATTTATAATACTTCTTGCCCTTAACGGTGATCCACGCACGATATCTCAATTCTTTTGATTTACGAGTGTAGTATTTGGCAACCCCTCTAAATCCC
The DNA here is from genome assembly GCF_014639255.1 of Pullulanibacillus pueri. Lineage (GTDB taxonomy): Bacteria > Bacillota > Bacilli > Bacillales > Sporolactobacillaceae > Pullulanibacillus > Pullulanibacillus pueri. The sequence continues at coordinate 19,517 of NZ_BMFV01000018.1, read as the reverse complement.
GTAGTGCTATCCTTACGTGGATCTTGCCCCTTATATAGTGGTTTAACAACACCATCAACGCGTTTGTTGTCATACGATTCACGTAGGTTCTTACGTTCTGTTTCCTTTTTCAAACATCCACACGATCTTGTTTGCCCAGTTGTTAGATAAGTGCTCATAACAACGACGTAATTGCCACAATCACACTTACATCGCCAAACGACACGACCATTTTTCCTGGCATCTAACTTTTCTACGACAACCAGACGACCAAATCTTTTATCTTTTAGATCAACAAATCCCATATAGTGTCACCTCAGATACAAACGGATTTTGGAACCCAAAACTCATTAACAATATCGACTCCACACTCGCGGGCATAAGCTTCGATAAAGTAAGCTTTCGCAGTTTCTTTTTTTACAGTGTAAACGGATTGCTGGATTTGAGTGACAGCGCTAGGATGGCCAAACTCCTTTTTCAAAAACCAGTCTTGGATAGCGACGATCTTTCCACCTTTTTTAGCAAGTAAAGCTTTATAATTTTTCCAAGATAGCTTCAACGCTTCTGCAAAGTACTCTACAGCTTTACCACCATACTTTTTAGCCCCTATCTTTGCATATCTCCAAGCGTTTTGCATGAGTAGTTTTTTCATTTTCTTTACCTCCCGTTTGATTTGTTACTTATACTATATACCTTATAAGGTAAAAAGTAAAGAGTAAAATACGATAAAATAAACATTTTATAAAAATATTTTAACCTTATAAGGTAAAATTATACCTGTGGTTAATGTTTTAGTGCGATAACGCATGTGTTATACTATGAGAAAAACATGCGTTATCGCATATAAGGAGGAGAAAAAATGCTAGATATGATTATAGGGGTAGAAAAGGCAGCTGAACTGTTAGGTCTAACTCCAGGAACAGTAAAAAACTATTGCTCAGAAGGTAAATTAAAGGCGACAAAGGTTGGAAATACATGGATATTAGATAAGAGTAACCTTAAAGTAAATGAAAAAAGAAAAAGAGAACTCAAGGGTTTAAATGATCTATTTTTAAACGGGCGAAGGTTAACGAGTATGACAAGCGCATCATCTGATGTTGATAACAAAAATAGATATTCCGCACATTTTAGAGAGGTTAATCCCAGTCCAAGTGATGACGTAAACCATTATAAGGTGACGTGGGATTTGACATATTTTTTAACAGCAGAAGCCCAGCGGGAATTTGAATGGGGAAAGCCACATTTTTTATCAGTGGATGAGGATCCAGAAACCACAGTTAATTATTTTTCTAAATTCGTCCCCTATGACCTGGAGATATCTATGGGAGGTAAGGATTTTAAGATTATAAACAGACCAGTCAGTTTATCTTCTGGCGTCGAATATTGGGCGGGGGCGATAGATGGAGATGGAAACCCTTATAAGTTGTTTTGGAACGTTGTCAACATGATCGACCCCTATAGGATTGAGATGATTAATGATCAAAGGTTATACTGTCACAGGTGTTTAAAACCATGGGCGTCACAAGGTAATAAATGCGTGGATGAGGATGGTCACGAATATAAGATAAATAAAACAGAAGATTGATTGAGATCCTTTTAAGCAAAAAAATTAAAGGATATTTAAAATTAATGTAGAATAAGTCGATATAACCAATATAGTGATGTTTTTCTGTCGTTAGAGGATGGGAGGGAAAGTTTATTGTGGAATTAGTAAAATCCTTATTGGTATATTTTTTAAAGAATTCGAATAAGGATCTAGGTAGAACAGAACTAATGAAGTATCTTTATGTCTTTGAGTATTATTATTACCAGATGTTCGGTGAACAGTTTACAAACCTAAAATTTGAAAGGTATAAGTTTGGGCCAAATGAGAGTGCGGTAGTGGATGCAACCTATGAGTTACAAGATGCAGGAATAATTCATATAAATGAGTATACAAATTATTATAATAGTACATCCTATGATCATCGCATAATTAATGAGAAAATAGAAACATATGAATTAGATACCAACGCTGAGTTCGTTGCTAGTTTTGTTAGCGGGATTCTAGGGAAAGAGAATTATAGAGGAGTATTAGAATTTGCATATAATACCCCTCCTATGAAGGAAATCCTCCATGAAGAAAAGGAAGATGGCACCAATCACTATGGAAGGGTGGTTGATATGTCTAAAACAGGACCAATATTTAAGTCGTCAAATGAGGCACGTCTTGAGGCGATAAAAAGATTAGAGGCCAGGAAACAAAATAAGGGATCAGATGAAGAATACTATGCTCACCTTTTAGAGCGTTTTCGTGAATTCGAAGATACTAGAAGGAGGGCAAATGATGTTGAATCAAAGTTATAATTCTAGGAAGCAACTTATTGATGAAAGGCAATTTGTTTTTGGGTCTGTTTGGAAAGTTGACGATCGACACATTTCCTTGCCCACTGCTGATCGAACAGATTCGAGAAAAAAACATGAGGATAGGTGGGTGGTGGTTGTTTCTAATTCAAGCGAAAACCACCATCCACTTTGTCCTGTTGTTTCAGTTGCCCCCTTATCTCATAGAACTGATTTAAAAAGAAATTTTGATTTAGAATTATTTAACAAACGAGATAGTGTTGCAGTTGATTGTCTGTTGCAATTAAAATTAATGCAACCAATTTTAAAAGTCGATTTATTTGAATGCCAAAATGAAATATCTATAGATGCAAAAGTCGAATTACAAGTATTATTACAAGAATTTTTTGGCCTAATCTAATTATACGAATACATAAGCAGGGAATTGTTGAATTATGTCGAACCCCCATATAAATGCCAAATATGGGGGTTGTGCTATGTATGTCGTTGACTTAGAAAAGATGAAAAGGCTTAGAAAAGAGAAAATGTCCTTGGAAAAGATGGCGTCTCTGATCGGTTATAAAACCATCAACGGTTATTACTACCTCGAGACAGGACGCTCTGAGATCACGGCCAACAAGCTTGCTCAAGTAGCCGAAGTGCTTGGCGTTGAGATTATGGACTTATATAAAAAAGTGTAGCCCTCTTAATTGAGGGCTTTTTATCTTTGCGTAGGCCTTACCACATGTCTCATCGAATCGTGCTCATATTTAAACTCTGGCGCACCATCGATGTTAAATTTACTTGTCATCCTCGACTCAACCCAGGTTGATGCAACAGTAGGGTGATAACCAATGTTGTGTTTCCAACCTCTCACCCACACCTCATAAGACAGCTCCGACTTGCGATAAAACCTCATTTTCTGTTTAAAAACATTTTTCTTTATCTCACTTAACTCTTTATATAATTGGCTTCTTATTTGTTCTAATAACATGCGATATGGGCTCTTAAATTTTAATTTGCTCTTTCCTAAATGATCGAGATCATGCTCGACTACTTTAATGGCTAAGGGCAACAAGATATAATTTTGTACAAGCATTTCCTCTTCATCGGTCAAGGTCATACTCATTTCTTCACCTCATAAATACAAATATATGTTTGTATTATATCACAAAAGACTTGAAACACGAATGAATGTTTGTGTATAATAATATTATCGAATGAACGTTCTTATTATAAGGGGGATTAAAAATGGAGTTAGGCAAAACAAGTAGAAGGGTACTAAAGGCAATCGCAAAATTATCTTCCGAGTGTGGGTACCCACCAACTGTCCAAGAAATCGGGGACGAGGTAGGACTAAAATCAACAAGTACGGTTTATGGTCATCTGGAACGGTTGCAAAAGTCGGGCTATATTTCATGGCAGCCTGCAAAGCCAAGAACGATACGTGTACTTCAGGAGGACTGAAAAATGAGCTTTGATAAGAGTGATATAATTGAAATCATTTATATGGATTTTAGTGGAGTTATCAGCCATAGAACAATCAGAGTGATTAAACAAAAAGGCACTCTGTTAGTGGCACATTGTTATACAAAGAAATCCATTCGTACTTTTTATAACGATAATATTTTGAGTTGGAAGCTGATTAAGAGGGCGCAAATAGCGTCATGAGACATTTACACGTTATAAGATGCCAAGAACATCGGAGCATTTATGATAAATTGTCTGAAGACACATCCGTATATTTATTTTACGCGATTGAAATGCGGATAATAATTACTGTATTGTACTATGATCATAATGATAAAAGGAAAAAGCAGATAACTGGATATGCAGAAAACATTAACGGATATACGGACTGGATTAAAATTAAAAATGACGCGAGTAGTATAATCGTTTTTATATCCGATATTATAGATGTCGAATTGAATGAAGAATAAAGGATATTGTTAATATTTTCTTGATTTAAAAGGAATTTATTTCCCTGTGTCGAATATTGTTATTTACAAAGAGATATAGGGGGTAGTCAATATGGGAATAGAGAAAGAAGAAAATCAACAACCCAAATCATTTTTTCAATCAAAAATATTATGGATTGTAATTGCTTTGATAGTCTTGATAGGTTGTATAATCGGCGGGATATTATATCACAATTATCTAGTTGCTAAACCGGGTAAAATATATCTTAAAAAAGTAAATGATGTAGCAGAAAATATTCTAATCAATAATTCAAGTGCCGATTTAATGATTTATCAATACGAAGATGTTTGGGATGAAGCGATCCAAAAAGAAAACGATATTGACAAGGCAGTAAATGACCAATATAAAGTTTTCGAAGAAGACGGCAGCATTTCACAATTAAACAGTGATCAAGCTAAAATCCAAAAGAGAATTAGTGATTTAAGCGATTACCCAAAGGGGTATAAAGAGTACTATGATCTAATCAAAGAGTGCAATACTACAAACTTACGATACGTAAATTTGGCTATCGATCCATCTGGATTAACATACCAAAGCTACAGGGATAAAACATTAAAAATAAGCAAACAGTTTTTAAAGGAGTACGATCAAATAATGAATAGGATTAAGCAAAAACCTCACTAAAGAGGTTTTTTATTTTTGTTCTATAAGGTGCCCCCATAAATCTTCTACTGTTGTATTTAAAACACGAGCTAACCTAAGAGCAACTTTGATGCTTGGATCACTTCTACCATTGCAAATAAGAGACAAGGCGCTTTTTGAGACCTTGGATTTTTCGGCAACCCATCCCTTTTTTAATCCTAGCTCTTTTATCCTTTTATCAATCGGAGTCATTTTAATCACCTATTAAATATTTCTTTAGAGGACAGGTTTATCCCTTTTAAAACTTTAAATTAAAAAATTGAAAGGACAAGATATATCGGACAAACAGTGCCTCATAAGCATTAACAAAAGCATTTAAAAAGGATTATTCAAACCACTTTTCATAGCTTGGTAATTAAAACCGAATATTCCATACCCTGCAGTTTCGAAGAAAGGAAGGGTATCGGCAGTGTGCTTTTCCATCCCAACTATTTCTAGAGAAATATCTAAAGAGGAGGTGCGCATGTGCTCTTTTCGATTGCATCAACTGTTGTGTTTGGATCAAAAGGAGAAAGGTTATCAGTATATGATGAACGCAGCTATTGGATACGTTCTTGTACAAATGCTTCCCTTGTTTATCGATCTATTGTCCAGTATCGGAAGCGCCATATCTTAAATCATAGAGGAATTAAATTTCTAGGTGTCGAATACTGCATAAAAAGGGGATGATATTATTGGATAATAACAAATTAGATAGAGCTGCCGAGAAGTTAGATAAGATAAGCAAAAGCACAAATAAAGCAGGGAACTCACTAATGAGTTTTGGGTGTTCAATGATGTTTGTGCCCATATGTATTATTATTTTGATTATTATTTGGGCGATGCTTAAATAAGATATAAGCAAGTACGGATTAGCACATACTTGCTTATATTACATGCGATTATTTTTTTACACAAATTTTACACATTGATATTATCAAACCCTTAGAAACTGTGTGTTTCTTCCTATTATATAGCGTCCTCCTGGGACGCCATAACTTAAAAAACAAATGTAATATAATATAACGTCCATTGGTACTTGATAGTACTTTATGGGCGTTATTTATTTGCCTAAAAATACTTTATTAAATACCTGAAGTGAGAATAAGCGTGTGGCTTTATTGTTTTGTGACAGTGAACCTGCTACACTATACGAAGCATATTTGAAAGGAAAGTGGGTGATATGATGACTTCAAAAGATCAGAATCACAATAATGTTGTTCAATTCCCACGATTATCAGAGCGATTATTAGAAAAAGCCATTACTACTTTAAAGTCTAAAAACTATAAAGAAGCCTTAGACCTTTTTAAACAATTAGAACACCTTGAGCCAAATCATCCTCAGGCCTCTTATGGACTTGCGGTGTGTTATGTTGAGCTAGGTTTATATGAAGAAGCAAGAGGTTTAACTAAAGCAATGTTGCATAAGGCTATCGGCAATTATTATGATGTTTTAAAGCTACACATTACCGTCCTTATACAAATGAGGGAATATAATGAAGTTCTTAATATTATTGATGCGGTATTAGCTGAAAATGATGTGCCAACTGAGATAAGACAAATCTTACTCCAGCTAGCCCATTTTGCAGAACAAAGAAGAGATGAAACCCATGATGATCCCCAATTAGTTGATGAGCTGTCCAAAGATTTAGGACTCCAGCGGGAGATTTCTCCAACTGATGAGGTCCCAAGACACATTGTTCAAGAAATTGAAGAGGGCTTGCGAAGTGGGAATCATGAGCGGCAATGGTCGGCCATAAACTTAGCGCAGCGGTATAAAGCGGCTTTGCCTAGTTTAATTAAGTATCTGGAAGAGGAAGGTGACCCTATACTCAAAAGTCTTGTTTTGCAAGGTCTAAAAGAGGGTGGCTTTCAGGATAAAGTGAATGTTGTCAAGTTCAACACCACCTATACTGTTGATTTAAGTCAACCACTATTTTATAATGGATTTTCGGATAGTATTAACAGAATGCTAGAGGATATATTATCGTCGAATAATCCCACGTTAGAGGAAGTGGCGTCACAAATTTGGAATCATTTTGTCCTATTGGTTTACCCTCGGCCTCTAGAACCTCTTGATGCTAAGTTATGGGCGGCGGCTTGCTATCTTTATTCACTACATATTAGTGGAATAGAAGACGATAGTGAAACGATTGAACTCCTTTTTGATACTCCTATAGAAAACGTCTATCCTTTAGTAGAAGTTATCCGTTCTTTTGAAGAAAATACATAATATATCATTGATTTCCGTATAAGAGTCTATTATGATATAATGTAATGGTTGAAAAGAGAGTGTTCAAAAAGTTTGGTGGAAATAGCTTTCGAATTCTAGTGTTAGCTCGCTTTTTCCTTCTTTGAAAGAGATGTAAATCACGCGAACGATAAATCTGTTCGTTTTCTTTTAATAGTAAGTAATTGAGGAGCGGTATATTTTTAGATTTTCGGTACTTTTTGGCCCCTTTTTGAACAGGTTCTAAATTGAAATCGGTAAGATACTAAGTATGAAGTTGAATGTTGGAGGTAAGAATATATGGATGTAAAAGCACATTGGGAGAAACATGAGGGAAATCAAGGCACACTTACTTTTGAAGTGGATGCTGAGAGTTTTACTAAGGCACTAGATCAAGCGTTCAAAAAGGTGGTCAAGCAGGTCAATATTCCTGGCTTCCGTAAGGGGAAGGTACCACGCATGATTTTTGAACAACGTTTTGGTGTTGAATCACTTTATCAAGACGCTGTCGATATTGTCCTACCAGAAGCATATTCAAAGGCAATTGATGAGACTGGGATTGAGCCAGTTGACCAACCAGATGTTGATATCGATAAAATTGAAAAAGGTAGCGAGTTGATTTTCAAAGCTGAGGTCACTGTTAAACCAGAAGTGCAATTAGGAGATTACAAAGGTTTAACGGTTGAAGAGCAGAATACTGAAGTGACTGATGAAGAAGTCGACGAACAAATTAAACAGCTTCAAGAACGCTATGCTGAACTTGCTGTTAAAGAAGATGGCGAAATTGAGGATGGCGATACAGCTGTTATTGATTTTGAAGGCTTTGTTGATGGTGTGGCTTTTGAAGGCGGAAAAGGCGAAAACTATTCTCTTGAGATTGGTTCAGGCTCTTTCATTCCAGGTTTTGAAGAACAGTTGATCGGTCTTAAAACAGGAGAAGAGAAGGATATTACAGTAACCTTCCCTGAGGAATATCATGCCGAAGATTTAAAAGGTAAAGAGGCTGTTTTTAAGGTAAAGGTTCATGAAATCAAAGTAAAACAACTCCCTGAATTAGATGATGAATTCGCTAAAGATGTGGATGAAGAAGTAGAAACCTTTGCAGAACTAAAAGAAAAAACGGCAAAACAATTAAAAGATCAAAGAGAACAAGCGGCTACAGCTACTATCCGTGATGAAGTTGTTGAGAAGGCTGCCCAAAATGCAACTATTGATATTCCAGAAGCCATGATTAAGAGTGAACAAGATCGCATGGTTCGTGAATTTGAACAACAAATTCAATCACAGGGTATGACCATGGATATGTACTATCAATTCTCTGGTACTGATGAAAATGGCCTACGTGAGCAAATGAAAGAAAATGCAGAAACACGTGTCCGCGCGAACTTGACACTTGAAGCCATTGCAGAAGCTGAAAACATTGAAGTATCCGATGAAGAGGTTGAAGAAGAAATTCAAAACATTGCAGATACGTATAAAATTGATGTTGAGCAAGTGAAACAAATGTTAACTCTTCAAGGTGGTAACGAAGCCGTTAAAGGTGATTTGAAAGTTCGTAAAGCAGTTGATCTCCTCGTAGAGAATAGTAAAGCTGTTCCTAAAAGTGAAGAAAAAGAAGAGAATACTGAAGAAGTTAGTGAATAATATTTAAAGAGGCAATTCACAAAAAGCAAACAACTACGCATAGAGTCAAGGGTCTATTGATTCCAAAATGACGAATTTAATGTTTAACTGAAGACAAACAAGGCACGTTCAACGTGCCTTGTTTCTTCAAACTCACTTTGCAGATGTACACTTAATTACCCTTCATTATAAAGGCAAACAAGTTAAAGGATTGAATTTCCTAAATTTGTGGTATTAAAAGAAATGAGGAAATGAGTGTATTTTTCATCTGTTTTACATATCCTTTTCATAAGGCGAATCATTATTGTCGTTCCTGCTTTTATGTTACAATGCATACATAGCCAAAGGCAGCTTGCTTTTATGGTTGTTTAAGCTTTTTGTTTGAACGACGACTCAAAAATAGGTATTCTAGAGGAAATCAATTCGCTCTTTTCTGCCCGTGCTTAAAAGACAGAGACTAGGGGTGAAAGTATGTTTAAATTTAACGAAGAAAAAGGACAATTGAAATGTTCCTTTTGTGGGAAAACTCAAGATCAAGTAAGAAAGCTGGTTGCAGGACCAGGTGTATATATCTGTGATGAGTGTATAGAATTATGCACTGAAATTGTCGAGGAAGAACTGGGCAGCGAAGAAGAAGTTGAGTTTAAGGATGTACCGAAACCACAACAAATTCGGGAAATTCTTGATGATTATGTCATTGGTCAAGAAGAAGCGAAAAAGAACTTATCTGTTGCTGTATACAACCATTATAAACGTATAAATGCCAAGCAAAAAAATGATGACGTTGAATTGCAAAAAAGTAATATTGCCATGATTGGACCAACGGGGAGCGGGAAAACTTTACTCGCACAAACGATGGCAAAAATCTTAAATGTTCCTTTTGCGATTGCGGATGCAACGTCGTTAACAGAAGCGGGTTATGTTGGTGAAGATGTTGAAAATATTCTTCTCAAACTGATTCAGTCAGCTGATTATGATGTTGAAAAAGCCGAACGTGGGATTATTTACATTGACGAAATTGATAAGATTGCTCGAAAGTCAGAGAACCCGTCAATTACACGTGATGTGTCAGGTGAAGGGGTGCAACAGGCACTTTTAAAAATCTTAGAAGGTACTGTTGCAAGTGTTCCGCCTCAAGGAGGAAGAAAGCACCCTCATCAAGAATTTATTCAAATTGATACGACAAATATTCTCTTTATTTGTGGTGGGGCTTTTGATGGAATCGAACAAATTATTAAAAGACGCTTAGGGAAGAAAGTTATTGGCTTTGGGGCAGCTGATGCTTCCAAACAAGAGGTCGATAGCAAGGACGATTATTTAAAGAAAGTTCTTCCAGAGGATTTACTTAAGTTTGGACTTATCCCAGAGTTTATTGGTCGACTTCCAGTTGTGGCTTCTCTCGAACAATTAGATGAGGATGCCCTTGTGGAAATTTTAACGAAGCCAAAGAATGCGCTTGTTAAACAATACAGCAAGCTCCTTGAACTCGATAATGTCGAGCTTGAGTTTACAGAAGACTCCCTTAGAGCTATTGCTCAAAAAGCGATTGAAAGAAAAACAGGTGCCCGTGGGTTGAGATCCATCATTGAAAACATAATTCTTGATGTGATGTATGATCTTCCTTCTCGTGATGATGTTGAAAAATGTATTATTACGAAAGAGACTGTTGAAGGTAAAGTCGGCCCAACATTAGTGATGGACGATGGAACCGTGATTAAAAATGAACAATCACCTAAAGAAAGTGCATAATTGAATTAACACAGAAAAAGGTCTCATCCGATAAGGGTGAGACCTTTTTGCTATATCAGTTGCTTTTTTACTAAAGAAAAGAACTTAGGAATTGAAGGAAATTGCGACGTCAATTCGATCGGCTTTGACAGCTCATACCTTATTATATTTAGTGTTTAACAACCGCTTCGGCAGAATACTTCGCTTTCCGTGGGCACGGCCTCAGCTAACTTTGGAGTCAGTTTTTTGGTGCTCCAAAGTGGATCTTCGGACGCGTGCTGTTCCCACTGGAGTCTGCGTATTCTGCCTACGCTAGGTAAGATGATTTGATTTACTTGCAACTAGAGTTAATATTAGCTTAAAAGAAAGCAAAGATGCCCAATCTTTTCATCAATAAGCATCGACAGCATGGAAGTGGATTGGAGTGAAAGGCGCGAGATTCGGAACACCTCAGGAAAAGTGTGTTCCTCAGCGCCGCTGACTCACGGGTGCATAAAATAGAGTCCTTCGGGAACGGGGCCAGCGTGACTTCACGAATACACTTCGAGTAGTTCCGAGAAAGCTGACGACGAAGCGGTACGAGTAGACGCAGGAACAGGAGATTTTTATTCATAAATACTTGGAACAAAATAGTCCATTCCCAAGTTAGCTGAGGCCACTAAGGACGATCGGTTAAAATCGTCACGTCATTAAGGAACTTCGACTAAAATCGTCACATCCGTGTGACAACGTCGAAGCTAGCACATCCTGTGCGTCGAACACCGATCCACCCCACGTCAAAAAATCGTAAGAACACGATTTTTCTGCGAGGACTAATCTCTTAGTCGCTTTCCTTAGTCCTGTGGGCATGAGGAAACCGAGCGACCTGGAGCGGAAATCCACCTACCCGTTACGTCGCAATCTATATGAACAGCGTTGATGCATAGGGTGCCTTTATTCATAAAGTAAACCCTCGACGATAAAGTCGAGGGATAAAAATTAATCAATCAACCCTTCTTTTTTCAACCAATTGACAGCGACGTCTTCGTAGTCCTTTTTATCCAGATCGACTTGTTTATTGAGTGATTGCATGGTTTGGTCGTCGATTTTACCTTGTAGCATGTTGAGTACTTTTTTTAATTCTGGATGGGCTTTAAGGGTGTCATCACGGATAAGTGGCGCAGCGTAATAAGGGGGAAAGAAATGTTTATCATCTTTTAAGACTTTAAGATGATAGGCGGGAATCCGCCCGTCTGTGCCAAAGGCGTCAATAACGTCGACCTCTTTATTCTTTTCTGAGCTATACATGATACCGGAGTCCATTGACTTGGTCGAAGCAAAATTGAGACCATAAGCTTTTTTTAATCCCGGATATCCGTCTTTCCTTTCCAAAAATTCTGGTTCGGAACCAAGGGTGAATTTCGATTCGACTTTTTTTAGATCGGAGATGGTGTTGAGTCCGTATTTTTCGGCATCTTCTTGCCTGACCGTTAAGGTATACGTATTATTAAAGCCAATCGGCTCTAACCAATCCAGATCATACTTCTCCTTAAATTGTTTCTTGACAATATCATAGACTTTGTCAGGATCACTGACGATATCGTGCTTTAATATTTCGATTAATCCTGTTCCTGTGTATTCACAGTAGAGATCATAATCCCCTTTTTTGACTCCATTAAAGACAGGAGAAGTTCCTCCCAAAAAAGAGTGGTATTCTACATTCAAATCTGTTTTATCCTCAATGAGATGTCCCATAATGTACACCATAATTTGTTGCTCAGTAAAATTTTTACCCGAGATAACAATGGTATTATCACGATCACCGCCAAGGCTCTTTAAGGTGAAATTACCGACAAGAGCAAGAATGATGATCCCGACGATCGACCAGCGGAGGACCTTTATTGTTTTATGAGAGGGTTTTTTGTTGTCTTGAAGTCCCTTTGGTGTGACATCTTCTTCAAGTTTTTTTAGGAGATAATCAAAAATAATCGCAAGAACAGCAGCTGGGATAGCACCGCTTAAGATGAGACCGGTGTTTAACGTTTGGAGTCCTCGATAAATTAAATCACCGAGACCACCAGCCCCAATTAGACCTGCAATAGTGGCTACACCAATGACGAGAACAGAGGCTGTTCGTACACCACCCATGATGACTCGTAAAGAGAGAGGGAGTTCGACCATCCAGAGGATTTGTCGGTTTGTCATCCCCATCCCTTTACCAGCTTCAATGATGGAATCGTCAACACCCATAATGCCTAAATACGTATTCCGAAGGATAGGCAACAAGCCATAAACGGTTAAGGCAATAATAGCGGGTAGCTTTCCTGTACCGATAAATGGGACGAGAAAAACAAGTAAGGCGAGACTAGGAATTGTTTGAAAGATAGAGGTAATTCCTATAATAGGACCTGCTACGTTTTTATGACGTGTGAGGAAAATACCCAAAGGAACGGAGATAATAATCGCGATGAGTATTGAGAGAAAAGAGAGATAAATGTGCTCTAAAATCAAGTTCCAAACCATTGACCAACGATTAACAAAGACATCAAGTGTTTCATGAAGTATATTTATTGTCATCACCTCTTTTTATTGGATAATTTGATCAACAATATGCTCGACAAGACTGGCGCGATTGACAATACCTAGAAGCTTTCGGCTATCGTGTTCTATCACTGGAATAAAACCATATTGAGAAGTGTTGACACGCTGAAAAGCCTCTTCAGCAGGGACATCCGGTGTAAGGACTTTAAGGTCCGTCTGTTTAATATCATTCAAAGTTAGGTTTTCGTTTTGATAATTCTTTTGGGCATCCCAGACGGTGGCAATCCCTAAATAAGTATCGTCTTTATCTACAACAATGAGATTGTCGACGCGGCGCTTTCGCATGGTCTTAAGAGCTTCAGCAAGACCTCGGGTTGAATAAGCCGTGATAGGCTTGACCATTAATTTTTTTAAGCTCGGTAAATTGACGCCTTCACTTTCAATATTATCTTGGATCCTTTCTTCACCAATGAAATTATGGACAAAATCGTTGGCGGGATGGCGTAGGATATTCTCGGGAGTATCTAATTGTACGATTTCACCATCTTTCATAATACAAATGCGATCGGCTATTTTTAATGCCTCATCCATATCATGGGTAACAAATACTATAGTTTTGTGAATTTCTTTTTGGAGTTTGACCAACTCTTCTTGAAGTTGCTCCCGACTAATAGGATCGAGGGCACTAAACGGTTCATCCATGAGAATAATTTTGGGATCTGCTGCTAAACCGCGGATGACGCCGATTCTTTGTTGTTGCCCTCCACTTAATTCAGAAGGGTAACGTTCTCCGAAAGTTTCGGGGTCCAGTCCGACCATTTCCATAAGTTCATTCACCTTATCAAGGTAACGGTCTTTTTCCCATTTTTTTAACCGGGGGACAAGCGAGACATTTTCTCGAATCGTCATATGAGGAAGAAGCCCGATCTGTTGGATCACGTAACCAATGTTACGACGAAGATTGACCGGGTTTTCATTCGCGATATCTTTTCCCTCGATCATAATCGTGCCTTTTGAAGGTTCAATTAAACGATTAATCATTTTCATGGTTGTCGTTTTCCCGCATCCACTCGGACCAATAAGTACAAGGAGTTCTCCTTCTTTTACTGTAAAAGAAATATCCTTTAAGGCTTTAAAGCCATCCTCATAAACTTTCGAGATCTCTTGAAATTCAATCACAACAACACCTCCTGTTTTCATTTGTTTAAAAAATCCCACGTTAAAGTGTATTTTTCTACATAAGAGTAAAAAAATACAATATTAACTCTAGCATGAACACAAAAGGGGCTCAAATCCAATTTTTCTTGATATTTGTTTGATTTTCGGTATTATAAATCATTTGTGTCTAAAAACTGCAAAATGGTTAAAAAAGATAGCGATACGTTAGCTTAGAGCGATTAAGGAGTAAAAGAAGGAGCTTACATAAGAAAAAATTGTGCAGTATTGGTTGTCATCGGTAGACGGAAGGGGTTTCCGCCTCAGGCTGTTCACTTTTTTTGGTCATAGGTCTATGGACTTCTTCTCGGGGAATATAACCCTCCAGGATATTTGTCCTTTTTGGCGTGAGTTAAGTTGGTATTCGACGCACAAGGTGCGCCTTGCTTATTTTTTATACCCTGTTTCCTTGTAAATAAATCCTTTAAATTGACCTTTTCATCAATGTTTTTGCATTCGATTGTTTACTCCTACCGTTCGTCGGAAATACTAACGCAAAGAAGGAAATCAGGAGGTAGATGTGTCATGAATTGGACAACGCTTTTAGTTTTAGTCCAGCTCTTTTTTGGTGTCGTCATTGGACTATACTTTTGGAATTTACTGCGTAATCAACATTCACAAAAATCATCCATTGATAAAGAGTCTAAAAAGGAAATGGAACAACTCCGTAAATTAAGAAATATCTCATTGACTGAACCTTTATCAGAAAGAGTGCGTCCGCTTTCAATGGATGATATTGTTGGGCAAAAGGATGGGATTCAAACATTAAGAGCCGCATTATGTGGACCCAACCCGCAACATGTGATTATTTATGGTTCACCAGGGGTAGGAAAGACAGCGGCTGCTCGTCTTGTGTTGGAGGAAGCAAAACGAAATTGGCATTCTCCTTTTAAACCTTCTTCTGTTTTTGTTGAACTAGACGCGACAACCGCACGCTTTGATGAAAGAGGGATTGCTGATCCGCTGATTGGAAGTGTTCATGATCCCATTTATCAAGGGGCGGGAGCAATGGGGCAAGCGGGTATCCCTCAACCAAAGCAAGGAGCAGTGACCCATGCCCATGGTGGCGTTTTGTTCATTGATGAGATTGGTGAGCTTCATCCCATTCAAATGAATAAATTATTGAAGGTTTTAGAAGATCGTAAAGTCTTTTTAGAAAGCGCCTATTACAGTGAAGAGAATACACAAATCCCCCCGCATATCCATGATATTTTTCAAAATGGATTACCTGCAGATTTTAGATTGATTGGAGCCACAACACGCTCTCCTGAGGAAATCCCGCCCGCGATCCGTTCAAGGTGTCTTGAAGTTTTTTTCAATGATTTAAAAATAGAGGATATTAAGGTGATCGCCAGACGTGCTGCGGAAAAACTTAAAATTAAAGTGGACGAAGCTTGTATGACTAAAATTGCCGAATACGCACGTAATGGGCGAGAGGTGACGAACATCATGCAAATTACGGCGGGAATTGCGATATCACGAAACACTGAAACCATTACTTTAGAAGATATAGAGTGGGTTATTCAATCCAGCCAATTACAACCAAAACCTGATAAAAAGGTACATAATGAAGCTGTTGTCGGTCTTGTTAATGGCCTTGCTGTCTACGGTCCTAATCGTGGGGCCTTATTAGAAATTGAAGTAACAGCAACTAGAAGTCGTAAGGGAAGCTTAACGATAACAGGGATCGTGGAAGAAGAGACGATGGGATCACAAACTAAATCGATCCGACGTAAAAGTTTAGTCAAGAGTTCGATTGAAAATGTTATTACTGTTTTGAATAAAATGGGTGTTCGGGCTCATCAATATCATATCCATGTGAATTTTCCAGGAGGAGCCCCAGTGGATGGTCCGTCAGCGGGTATAGCGATTGCTACCGCCATCTATTCGGCGATAAAAAATATTCCGATTGATCCCTTTATCGCAATGACAGGAGAGTTAAGTATTCACGGTGCGGTTAAGCCGATTGGTGGAGCCATGGCAAAAATTGAAGCTGCTCGGGATGCTGGAGCGAAACGCGTGATTATTCCACAAGAAAATTATCAGTCCCTGTTTAAGGAAATAAAAGATATTGAAATCATTACTGTTGGACGATTGACTGAGGTGTTAAGTCAAGCCTTACAAGGACCGATTGAGCCTGAAAAAGAGGATGTTATTCCAGCGACTTCACAATTTCAATCGCCATCGCAATCAGTTTAGGGTTATTTTTGTGCTCATGGAGCTTAAATTAGACAACATAAAAGTTTATAGGTAGAATTGTACAGAGTATGTAATGGAGGTGTTATCGTGCCAAAAAACCAGATAAAAACCATACCTCTTCTTCCGCTTCGAGGACTTCTCGTCTATCCATCGGTTGTTCTTCATTTAGATGTCGGGCGAGATAAGTCCGTTGAGGCCCTTGAAAAAGTCATGCTAGATGATCAGAAAATCTTTCTCGTTGCACAAAAAGAAATGGCAACAGAAGATCCTGGACCAGATGACATTTATAAAATAGGTACAATTTCTACCGTTAAGCAAATGTTGAAATTACCCAATGGTACCTTTCGAATTTTAGCCGAGGGTGAACATAGAGGTCGGATACAGTCGTATTCGAATACAGACGGTTTTTTTGAAGCAAACGTAGAAATTATTGAAGAGGATCAAACGATTGATCTAGAAACGGAAGCGCTCATGCGGAGTACGCTAGATCAATTTAGCAATTATATTAATTTATCTCGAAAAATTACTGCTGAAACCTTGGCTACTGTGCAAGACATTGAAGAGCCTGGACGTTTGGCGGATGTGATCGCTTATCATTTGCCTCTTAAAAATAAGGAAAAGCAGAAGTTGCTTGAGACCTTAGATATAAAAGAACGCTTAAGAGAATTAATTGGCATTCTAAGTAATGAGCAAGAAGTCCTTGGCTTGGAGCAAAAGATCGGTCAGAGAGTAAAAAAGTCAATGGAAAGAACTCAGAAGGAATACTATCTTCGTGAACAAATGAAGGCTATCCAAAAGGAACTAGGTGACAAGGAAACTAAGGAAGATGAAATTGGCAGCCTGCGCGAGAAGATTGAGGGCTCGGCCATGCCCGAAAAGGTCAAAGAGACTGCACTTAAAGAACTTGCTCGCTACGAGAAAATACCTCAAAGTTCAGCAGAGAGCGGTGTGATTCGCAATTATATTGATTGGTTACTGCAATTGCCATGGGACCATGAGACCGAAGATAATCTTGATATTCGCCATGCTGAAGAAACGATGAACAAAGCCCACTATGGTTTGGACAAGGTCAAAGAGCGTGTGCTTGAATATCTTTCAGTTCAAACCCTTACGAAATCATTAAATGGCCCGATCCTTTGTTTAGTTGGCCCTCCTGGTGTTGGGAAAACCTCATTAGCCCGGTCTGTTGCGGAATCGCTGAACCGCCATTTTGTACGTATCTCCTTAGGTGGGGTTCGGGATGAAGCGGAAATAAGAGGGCATCGTCGGACGTATGTTGGTGCCATGCCTGGACGGATTATCCAAGGGATGAAAAAGGCGGGGACTATTAATCCTGTGTTCCTTCTAGACGAAATTGATAAAATGTCTAATGACTTTCGTGGTGACCCTGCAGCAGCGTTGCTTGAGGTTCTTGATCCTGAACAAAACAATGTGTTTAGTGACCATTATATCGAGGAACCTTATGATTTAAGTAAAGTCATGTTTATTACAACGGCAAATAATGCTCAGACCATTCCAGGCCCGCTGTTAGATCGTATGGAGCTTTTGTCTATTGCGGGTTATACAGAACTTGAGAAGTTACACATTGCTATGGAACATCTTATTCCTAAACAAGTTAAGAAGCACGGATTGAAGAAAAATCAGTTCCGTGTAAAGGAAGAGGCTGTACTCTTCCTGATAAGAAGTTATACACGTGAAGCAGGAGTCAGAAGTCTTGAACGAGCAGTCGCTTCTCTTTGTAGGAAAGTGGCAAAACTCATTGTGACGGGTGAAAAAAAATCGGTGACACTCACGTCTAAAATGATAGAAAAACTACTCGGGAAGCCCACCTTTAGACAAAATGAGGCGGAAACGGAAGATCAAGTAGGTGTCGCCACTGGTCTCGCGTACACTCCTTATGGGGGGACCACTTTATTTATAGAAGTTTCAACCTCTAAAGGTAAAGGGCGATTGACCTTAACGGGAAAACTGGGAGACGTGATGAAGGAATCGGCTCAAGCAGCCCTGAGTTATGTGCGCTCGCGTGCCGATGATTTAAACATCTCAGCCAATTTCAGTGAAACGACGGACATTCATATCCATGTTCCAGAGGGCGCAACTCCGAAGGATGGACCTTCTGCGGGGATAACGATGGCTACGGCAATTGTCTCTGCTCTCACTGGTCGCCCAGTTAAAAAAGAAGTGGGAATGACCGGTGAAATCACTCTACGTGGTCGAGTATTACCCATTGGTGGTTTAAAGGAAAAAACATTAAGTGCTCATAGAGCGGGTCTCAAAACCATTATTATTCCAAAGGATAATGAAAATGATTTAGAGGATATTCCTGAGAGTGTGCGGAAGGAGTTAACCTTTATTAAGGCCAGTCATTTAGATGAGGTTCTCAAGCACGCCTTAGGTGGTGAAAAAATTGAAAGTGAAAAGCTCTGAGTATGTCATTAGTGCAGTTGGGCCAGAACAGTGGCCCACAGATGGTCTACCTGAAATTGCTTTATCAGGACGTTCAAACGTCGGGAAATCATCCTTAATTAATCATCTTTTAAACCGTAAAAACTTGGCACGGACATCACAAAAACCGGGGAAAACGCAGAAAATCAATTACTTTATTATTAATGAGGCCTTTTATTTCGTTGATGTTCCAGGCTATGGCTATGCCCAAGTCTCTCAAAAAGAAAGACAAGCTTGGGGACGAATGATGGAGCAGTATTTTGCTGAGAATAAGCAGTTGCGGGTTGTTGTGGCGCTTGTGGATTTTAGACATCCACCAACAAACGATGATATACAAATGTATCAGTTTCTTAAATACCATGAGATTCCTGTCATTGTCGTGGCAACAAAGTGTGATAAAGTACCAAAAACCAAGCGACCTAAACAGCAAAAGATTATTAAAGGAAAACTGGACCTTCATCCAGAAGATACGTTTATCGTCTTTTCTTCACAAGAAGGCATCGGGAAAGACGCCTTATGGAAAGCAATCGAAGCCTATCTTTAATACGGCTTTTTGCTAGAAGCAGTTCCTATTCCCAAGTCATGAAATAGTTGAAGGAAATGGCGACGTAACTCACCACACATAAGCACCGCTACGGAAATACACTACGCTTTC
>NZ_BMFV01000017.1 GCF_014639255.1 Pullulanibacillus pueri | reverse complement strand
GGTTTCGAAGAGCAAAGAGATCAAGGAAGCAAAGGAACGAGACCCGGAATGTACACCGTACATGAGTAATAAGGAACTTCTACTAAAGACTGTCACGTCCTGTGACAAACGTAGAAGTCAGCACATCCTGTGCAAGTGACTGCAGTTGACGCAGAGATCTGCCGCTCAGCGGAAGCCTCAAGCCCCGAATACGGCCGTTAAGCTCGTGCGCCGATGGTAATTGGGGGCGAAAAGACACTTCCTGTCCCTGCGTCTACTCGCTATGCTTCGAAGTGGGCTTTCTCGAGACAAGCCAGCAAATAGAAGTATAATCATGTTGTAGGCTCCCTGTGAGAGTAGGACGTTGCCGGGCAAAAGGAAAAAACAGTCAGAGATGGCTGTTTTTTTGTATGTAAAAAAAAAGCCCGCGAGGACAAATCTTCAGAGCGAGAGGGTTTTGAATGGGCAAAGACTAATGACTTACAAGGGAGTAAATAGCGGTAAAAAGTTGAAATTCTCATGCTGAAATGGTTCAATGAGATAGAGTCAAAATAAAATGATTGTGGTAGAAGAAGGAATAAACTATGCTTGAAATTATTTGTCGTTCTAGTGAGGAGTCTATGGTTTTAGGTGAAAGACTTGCAAATCTTCTTCAGCCTGGAGATGTTATCACGCTTGAAGGTGATTTAGGCGCGGGTAAAACAACTTTTACTAAAGGAATAGCAAAGGGCTTGGGCGTCAAACGAACAGTCAATAGTCCGACCTTTACGATTATAAAAGAATATAAGGGCACGATGCCCCTTTATCATATGGATGTTTACCGACTTGAAGATGAGGAGGATCTTGGGTTTGATGATTTCTTTCATTCAGAAGGTATAACGGTTATAGAGTGGGCCAGTCAAATCAAATCCCAGCTTCCAGAAGAAAGATTAGAAATCTATATTAAACACGGATCAGAAGAAAAGAGTCGTCAGTTCCAGTTTGCTCCAAAGGGTGAGCATTATGAACAATTATGTGAGGAGCTATTAAAATGAATGTATTAGCTATTGATTCATCCAATATTACAATGGGAATAGCAATTGCCAATCAGGACATAGTACTGGGTGAATTGATTACTAATGTGAAGAAAAATCATTCAGTTAAACTCATGCCAGCCATTGAGTATTTAATGAATGAAACTCAACTCAAGCCAGAGGAAATTGATCGAATTGTTGTGGCAACAGGTCCAGGCTCCTATACAGGTGTTCGCATAGGGGTCACTATTGCTAAGACGTTGGCTTGGACGTTAAAGAAGGAATTAGTAGGAGTGTCGAGCTTAGAACTTTTAGCACAAAATGGGCGCTTCTTTAATGGCTTTATTTGCCCACTTTTTGATGCGAGACGTGGACGAGTGTATACGGGTCTTTATCGGTCAAAGAATGGTGACATCATTAAGGAGAAAGAAGATACTATTATTCAGCTTTCTGATTGGTTAAACATGCTTAATGATCTTGACCAACCCATTCTATTCTTAGGCAATGATGTAAGACTTTATGAGCACCAGATAAATGAATGCTTAGGAAAGGAAAACGTCGAAACTCATGTGACGAAGAATCAGTCAAGCCCATCAGAATTAGCTTGGTTAGGGATGAGGAAACGCCCGGTGACATCCATTCATAATTTCGTTCCGACCTATTTACAACTAGCCGAGGCTGAAACGAAGTGGTTAGCAAAGCAAGAAGGGAAATAGGGAAATGGGAGAAGGCATTCAAATACGTGAAATGACACTGGAAGATGTCGATGGGGTTTATAATGTTGAGACAAAGGCTTTTAATAATCCGTGGAAACGAGAAGCTTTTGTAAATGAAATAAAAAATAATCAGTTTGCGACTTATTTTGTAGCTGTAGATGATGATTATATTGTAGGCTATTGTGGCGTTTGGTTAATTCTTGATGAGTCGCATATTACAAATATCGCAGTTCTTCCGAATTATCGTGGGTACAAGATTGGCGAGACATTGCTTAAAAAGGCGATGTTGTTTGCAAAAATTGGACGGGCAATAAGAATGAGTTTAGAAGTTAGGGTATCTAATGAAATTGCGCAAAACCTCTACAGGAAGTTGGGCTTCCAAGAAGGCGGTATTCGTCGAAATTATTATTCCGACAACTTAGAGGACGCAATTGTAATGTGGGTGAATTTATAATGGAAGAGAGCATATTAATTTTAGGGATTGAAACAAGCTGTGATGAAACAGCAGCTTCAGTTGTAGAAAACGGGATGCTGATTCGCTCTAATGTCGTCGCCTCACAAATCAAGAGCCATAAAAGGTTTGGCGGTGTGGTACCGGAGATCGCCTCACGTCATCATGTTGAACAGATCACTTTAGTATGTGAAGCGGCGCTTGAAGAGGCTCATGTAACATGGGAGGAGATTGATGGGATCGCTGTTACTGAGGGTCCAGGATTAGTAGGAGCCCTTTTAGTAGGGATAAGTGCAGCCAAGACACTGGCTTTTGCTCACAGTCTTCCTCTCATCCCTGTGAACCATATGGCAGGGCACATTTATGCGAATCGCTTTATAAAGGAGTTTACGTTTCCTTTAGTGTCATTAGTTGTTTCAGGGGGACATACGGAAATTATCCACATGCCTGAGCATGGTCGTTTTGAATTAATTGGCGAAACAAGAGATGATGCGGCTGGAGAAGCCTTTGATAAGGTGGCTCGAGTACTAGGACTCCCTTATCCTGGTGGACCAGAAATTGATAGACTGGCTAGGGAAAAAGAGGAGCCATCACCGCTGAACTTCCCGCGCGCCTGGTTAGAAGAAGGCTCATATGACTTCAGTTTTAGTGGATTAAAATCTGCAGTGATAAATGCAGTGCATAACGCTGAGCAAAAAGGCGAGCATTTAGATCAGGCCGATGTTGCGGCGAGTTTTCAGGAAAGCGTCATTGAAGTGTTGGTGACGAAGACCATGGGGGCTGTACAACAGTATCAAGCCAAGCAATTGTTAGTGGCCGGTGGGGTTGCTGCCAATGGTGGGCTTCGCCATGCCATCACGAAGGCAGCAGAAGAGGCAGGCATTGAGCTTGTTATTCCACCCATTCAACTCTGTACAGATAACGCTGCGATGATTGCTGCAGCTGGAACGATTGATTACCTTCAAGGTAAAAGAGCAAATATGGGACTCAATGCCCAACCGGGATTAGAGCTGGTAAATATATAAGAACGGACCACAGTTGGAAGTAAAACTGTGGTCATTTTTTTTTACGATAAGAAAAACAGTATGAGTGTTGGACATTTGATTTGGGATGAGCTAAGTGTCGAGTTAAAAATTATTAACATGTTTATACACAAGATATAATTAAATGTGGATAAGTCTGTGGAAACCATATCTGCCATTTATTTGAGATGTGAACAATTTTTGTGGATAAATACAATAAATGATGTGGATAACGGGGATGGATCGACAAATTCCCTGAAAATACGTGGTTTTGGGTGTTGATAACCCTGTGAATAATGTGGATATGTTCGTCATGTGTTCCCCTTATGTCCATTTTTAGACAAAAAGCGCTGTTGAGAAGGTGATCAAGGAGTCATCAAAAAAGTGGAGAATCCTATGAAGGGCTCTCCACTGATCATTTAATGCTCCTTTTAAGTTTGTAAGCTTGTCCATTCATCCATAAGAGTGTCGAGTTGTTCTTTAGCGATTACAATTTCGTCGTTTAACTCTCTGGCTTTATCATGGTCACTATATATCTCGGGATTTAGAAGTTGTTCTTCTTTCTCGCTAATGGATTGTTCTATGGACTCAATATGTTCCTCGAGTTCTTCAATCCGTCGTTGTCTGCGGCGTTCTTCCTTTTTTGCCCTTTTATCCTCTTCAAAAGCATGTCGTCCTTCAGTTCTTTCCTTCTCGGGCAAAGCGACTTGGTGCTTCTCCTGCTCCATGCGTTCAATTTCTTCTTGTTCAGCCTTTTTATTGATGTAGTAATCATAATCCCCTAGATAGTCCGTCAGGCCCTCAGACGTTAATTCTAAGACTCTTGTCGTGATCCGATTAATGAAGTAGCGATCGTGGGAGACAAAGAGCACGGTTCCAGGAAAATCAATGATTGCCGCTTCAAGGACTTCCTTACTGTCCAAATCCAAATGGTTGGTCGGCTCATCCAAAATTAAAAAGTTGTCTTTTTTCATCATCAACTTAGCTAGGGCTAGTCGAGCTTTTTCGCCGCCACTTAGGGCATAGACAGGTTTAAGGACATCATCACCAGTAAATAAAAAGTTCCCTAAGACTGTTCGGATATCTTTTTCTGGAGTAGTAGGGAAGTCATCCCAGAGTTCATTTAAGACCGTTTTATTGGTTGATAGAGTACTTTGCTCTTGATCATAGTATCCAATAGTCACCTGACTTCCTAGTGTGACCGAGCCTGCAAGCTTTGGTAGTTGACTGGCAATGGTCTTGATGAGGGTTGTTTTTCCGACCCCGTTCGGACCGACTAAAGCGACACTTTCCGTCCGGCGAATGGAAAAACTTAAATGCGCATTAATAGGCTGATCACGATGATAGCCAATACTCAAATCTTCAACGTGAAGGACATCGTTGCCACTTTGCTTCAGAATGGTAAAGGAAAAGCGGGCAGACGGATCATCACCTGCAGGCCGATCTAATAGCTCCATTTTTTCAAGCTTCTTCCGGCGACTTTGGGCGCGTTTGGTGGTTGAAGCTCGAACAATATTTCTTTGAATAAAGTCTTGTAAGTCAGCGACTTCCTTTTGTTGTTTTTCATATAATTGTTTCTCACGTTCGTAATTGGCCGCCTTTTGATCAAGGTATTTAGAATAATTTCCATGATATTTAGTGGATTCACCGCGCGAGATCTCATAGACCTTATTCACAATGCGATCAAGGAAATAGCGGTCATGAGAGACAAGTAATAAGGCTCCAGGATAATGCTGGAGATAGTTTTCAAGCCATGTTAAGGTTTCGATATCAAGATGGTTGGTCGGTTCGTCTAGGATGAGTAAATCAGGCTTAGTTAACAGCAATTTTCCTAAAGAAAGCCGGGTCTTCTGACCGCCTGAGAGCATGTTAACGGTCATATCCTGAGGGAAACTTCCGAAACCGAGGCCATTTAATACACTGCGAATATCTGATTCGTACGTATAACCGCCTAACTGAGTAAAAGAAGTCTGAAGTTGGTCGTATTGACTTAAGAATTTCTCATACTCTTTTGAGGTCGCGAAGCTTTCAGGGTCAGCCATTTTGACTTCCATCTCTCGTAAGTCCTTCTCCATGGCAACAAGAGGTGCAAAAACTTTTAAGAGTTCCTGAAACAGGGTTTCGTTAGATTCGAGTTTACTGTTTTGTTCAAGATAACCAATACTGACGTCCTTCGCTAGAGTCAAATGCCCACTATCATAGGAAAGCTCGCCAGCGAATATTTTTAAAAGCGTTGATTTTCCGCTCCCGTTTTTACCAACAAGGGCAATGCGTTCTTGGGATTGTACTTCTAAATTAATATTCGATAAAATAAGGTCAGTACCAAAAGATTTACTCATTTTATTTGCTTGTAATAAAAGCATTGTCTTCACCCCTAGTTCTCTTTTTTCAGTTTAGCGCAACCAAGAGGAGAACAGCAACCCTGTGCTTTACGTTGTTAAAAATAGGTGAAGAAACAGCTAGAGAAAAACGACGACTTGAAGGAAAGCGCTGAAGAAGGTAGTATAGGGATTAAGAGAAAGACGATTTTAAAAGATCTTAAGAAACTGAAGATAAGCTCTTATGGAAGCCCTGTCAAGGTTTCTGTTCCAAGGGAATATGCTTCAGACATGGGAGGGAACCGGTGAGGTAGGGATATGGCTCAAGAAAAAATACCTCAAGCAACGGCTAAACGATTACCTTTATATTATCGCGTCTTACAGCATTTATCAGAATCAGGTAAGCAAAGAATATCCTCCTCTGAGTTAAGTGAGGTCGTAAAAATTGATTCTGCGACCATACGAAGAGACTTTTCCCATTTTGGAGCTTTAGGAAAAAAAGGTTATGGTTATCATGTTGAGCGATTGCTTAGTTTTCTCCGAAATACGCTCAACCAAGATGAGTTAACAAAGGTCATGCTTATTGGTGTAGGGAACTTAGGAACAGCGTTATTAAACTATAATTTTTTGAAGAATAATAATATAAAAATAGTCAAGGCTTATGATACCAATGCGCATAAGGTGGGCACTATGATTGGTGAAACGTCCATTCACCATATCGATCAGCTGGCCACCGATGATAATCATGACATCTCTGTGGCCATTCTGACGGTTCCAGCAGAGGCCGCTCAGTCTGTCGCTGAGACCCTTGTATCTGGTGGCGTGAATGGGATACTTAATTTTACACCTGTAAGACTTTCCTTACCTAAGGATATTAGAGTTCATCATATCGATCTGGCTGTTGAATTACAGACACTTGTTTATTTCTTAAATAATTTCCCACTTAAAAATCAGGGAGGTGAGTAACATGGGACTAGGAGTCGGGAGTATTGTTTTAATCGCCATTGTCGCTTTGGTTATTTTTGGACCAAAAAAACTTCCAGAGTTTGGCAAGGCAGCTGGAAATACGCTACGTGAATTTAAAAAAGCAACCAATGGTATTATGGAAGAAGACAATGAGAAGAAGAAACAGGATGATTAAGTATGTCCGATAAATCGATGAGCTTTTCTAAGCATTTTCAAGAACTTCGCAAACGATTTGTTATTATTATTATTGGGTTTATTGTGACCTTTATTATTGGCTTTATAGTAGCGAAACCGGTCATTATTTATCTTCAGCATTCTGATACAGCGAATGGGATTGCACTAAATGGCTTTCGTATTACTGATCCTATTAATATTTTTATGCAGATGGCTTTTATTATTGGGATTGTACTGGTTTCACCATTGATTATGTATCAGATTTGGGCCTTTGTGAGTCCGGGATTATATGAGCATGAACGAAAAGTCACACTGTCGTATATTCCTTTGTCCTTAGGGTTGTTCTTAGCGGGCATTGCTTTTTCCTATTTTGTGCTTTTTCCTTATGTCCTTCATTTTATGATTAGCTTGAGCAAATCCTTAGGCATTACCAATGTGATTGGGATTAACGAATATTTTCGTTTTCTCTTGCAGCTGACATTGCCCTTTGGTCTCATTTTTGAATTGCCTATTGTGGTCATGTTTTTAACACGATTAGGTCTCATTACGCCTTATTTTTTATCAAAGATAAGAAAGTACGCCTATTTTGTGTTGTTAATCATTGCTGGTATCATTACACCACCTGATGTTATTTCTCAAATTATTGTAATGATTCCTTTGGTCATTCTTTATGAGCTTAGTTTGATCATCTCAAGACGTACATATAAACGCCAGCTTATAAAAGAACAAGACCTTGTATATGCTGAAGAAGAATAAGAGTTCCTTTATCCAAACCACGGCATGTTTACGTGGTTTATTTTTCTTATATTGGATGCGAGTGTTTTTATTAAGCGTCTTGCCTTAAGTTTTGTTACACTTAATAAGCATAAGAATAGATATAATTGAGGAAGTAAGAAAAAGATAATACTGTTTACGGCCGTGTTATAACATTACGTGAAAAAGTAAACTATGTTAAGGGTGATTATTTTGTTGCAGTTAAAATCAAAGAATGAAATTAAAAAGATGCAAGAGGCTGGACGCCTTCTTGCTCAGTGTCATAGTGAAATCAAAAAACGGATCAAGCCTGGTGTGACAACGGCGGAGATTGAAAGCTTTGTGGAATCCTTCTTAGCGGAGCATGGAGCGACAGCAGAGCAAAAAGGCTACCAAGGCTATAAATATGCGACTTGTGCATCCGTCAATGATGAAATTTGCCACGGCTTTCCAAGGAACACACCATTAAAAAGTGGTGATATTGTCACGATTGATATGGTCGTTAATTTAAATGGCTGGTTGGCTGATTCAGCATGGAGCTATGCAATAGGAGAAATCTCTGAACAAGCCCAACATTTATTAGAGGTAACAGAAGAAGCTTTGATGCGAGGGATTAAAGAAGCAAGAATCGGTAATCGCCTTGGGGACATTGGTTATGCGATCCAAACTTACGCTGAGAGTGAAGGCGTTAGTGTGGTCAGAGATTTTGTTGGACACGGTATTGGACCAACGATTCATGAAGAACCACAGGTACCTCATTATGGCTTAAAAGGTAAGGGACTGAGGTTAAAGGAAGGCATGGTTATCACTATTGAACCGATGTTAAATACAGGGGATTGGCGTTCTAAACTTGATGACAATGGCTGGACAGCAAGAACGGCCGATGGTTCTTTATCCGCGCAATATGAACATACGATTGCTATTACTAAAGACGGTCCATTAATTTTAACGACATTAGAAAATAACGAACTTTAAAAGACCAGGCTGACCATGTTAACACTAATGGGACTTTTCAATTCGAAAGTCCTATTATGTTGAATGGTGCCTGGCCTTTTTTATTTATTTTCACTACTTTTGTTGATGCTTGGATTGAAAGAGGGCGCTTAGCCCGACCTTAATATCAAAAGCCGCAATGCCTATAAAAAGGAGCGTTGGGAGGTTCCAAAGCGTCTCAGCGGAAGTATGAACAGCCGCCGCGATAAAGGTGATTCCCAATAGAAGATAAACAACGCTCGTCATATTTAGTTTCACAGTAACCCTCTAAGAAAGTGAACGGTCTGTTGCTGCTTTTCTAACAGGTCTTGAATCGCAGGAGTAAACGTCATGATTAAGGCGAAGGTATTTAAGGAACAATGCGCGATAATCGGGACGATAATCCGTTTGGTCTTGACATAAAGAAAAGCAAGTGTACACCCGATGCCACCATAGATAATGATGTGTTTATCCATGTGCAGGAGTGCGAAAAGCAAAGCACTAATGATTGCTCCAATCCAAACATTTGTTTTTTTAGAGATCCAACCAAAAATAATTTTCCGAAAGATGATTTCTTCAAGTATCGGACCAACAATCGCGACGACAAAAGCAGCAAACGGGGTAATCCGCACAAGATCCATGATCTGCTCAGTATTTTCCGATTTAGGCGGTTCACCTAATAGGCTGACGTCAATGACACTGGCCACCACTTGTGTGATATAGATGAGAAAGATTCCAGCAATGGCCCAAGTAATGGTCTCGGTAGTATTGGCTCTTTTGATATTTTTGTGCATTTTTCTTTCTGGAAGTAAAAGCAGTAGGGTGATGATTAAGGTGACGAGAAAACTAAAGACCACCCAAGCGCCACTCCTCTGTTCAATAGGTATGAAGTTCAGTAAAGGTGTGCCCAAAATTAAACCTGAGAGCTGGCATACTATGTAGGTGATAATAATCCACCAGTATCTTTTGGTCAAAATCGATAACTCCTTTTTGTCGTAAAATATAGTGTTATTAAGTCCTCAGAAATGGCAAAGAAGTGCCCCGCATTTCCAAGAGTGAGGAGGAGCGATTCCTTGCAATCAACTCGCGACTTTTTCAAAGCTTACCCTTTAACACGTTTTTTTACATATACGCCAAAGCAGGGGGCAAGGTTTCGGTAAAACTCCTTCTGTGATTAGGACTAGGACTTGATGGAACCGCGTTTTCCTTATTGGACTAGTTATTAGGTTATATTCCTTGAGCCTGCTATTCATGCTTCATTGTATCATATCGAATGGACTGAAAAATATTTTTGCGATTTTCGGCAAAAAATAGAGGATTTTACTTGCAAAAATGCGATAGATTGATTAATATATTAACTGGAATTAGCACTCACTAGAGTCGAGTGCTAACAATAAATCTTTTCCAATCAAGGAGGGTTTTCCATTGTTAAAGCCACTAGGTGATCGTATTATCATCGAACTCGTTGAACAAGAAGAAAAAACGGCCAGCGGTATCGTTTTACCAGATTCGGCTAAAGAAAAGCCTCAAGAAGGCCATGTCGTTGCAGTAGGTAGCGGTAAGGTCACTGATAATGGTGAACGCATTGCGCTAGATGTTGCAACAGGCAACCGTGTTATCTTTTCAAAATATGCAGGAACAGAAGTAAAGTATGAAGGAAAAGAATATCTGATCCTTCGTCAAGATGATGTTTTGGCAATTGTTGAGTAAGAGGAGTTCACACTCTACATAACTAAGGAGGGCTTGTCTAAATGGCTAAAGAAATTAAATTTAGTGAAGACGCTCGTCGCGCCATGCTTCGTGGTGTTGATGCGTTAGCAAATGCTGTTAAAGTCACACTTGGACCTAAAGGACGTAATGTTGTTCTTGAGAAAAAATTTGGTTCCCCACTTATTACTAACGATGGTGTGACCATTGCGAAAGAAATCGAACTCGAAGATAAATTTGAAAACATGGGTGCACAATTGGTATCCGAAGTTGCAAGTAAAACGAACGATGTTGCCGGTGACGGTACAACAACCGCTACAGTCCTTGCACAAGCGATGATCCAAGAAGGTTTGAAAAACGTAACTTCTGGTGCTAACCCAATGGGTATCCGTCGTGGGATCGAAAAAGCAACGACGGCAGCTATCAATGAATTACAACGTATTTCCAAACCAATCGAAGGTAAAGCTTCTATTGCCCAAGTTGCTGCTATCTCTGCTGCTGATGAAGAAGTCGGCCAACTTATTGCTGAAGCAATGGAACGCGTGGGTAACGACGGTGTTATCACGACTGAAGAGTCCAAAGGTTTCAACACAGAACTTGAAGTGGTTGAAGGGATGCAATTCGATCGTGGCTATGCTTCGGCTTACATGGTGACAGATTCCGACAAAATGGAAGCTGTTCTTGACAACCCATACATCTTAATCACAGACAAGAAAATCTCAAGCATTCAAGATGTTCTTCCATTGCTTGAACAAGTCATCCAACAAAGCAAGCCTTTGCTTATCATTGCTGAGGATGTAGAAGGCGAAGCCCTTTCCACACTTGTATTGAACAAACTTCGTGGAACATTCAATGTTGTTGCTGTTAAGGCTCCAGGCTTTGGTGATCGTCGTAAAGCTATGCTTGAAGACATCGCTACACTAACTGGTGGCGACGTTATTACAGAGGATCTTGGTCTAGATCTTAAATCAGCAACAGTTGCTCAATTGGGTACAGCTGATAAAATTGTCGTAACGAAAGAAAACACAACTATCGTAAGTGGTCATGGTCAATCTGATCAAATTGCTGCACGTGTTAAACAAATCCGTGCGCAATTAGAAGAAACTACTTCTGAATTTGATAAAGAAAAATTACAAGAACGTCTTGCTAAGCTTGCTGGTGGCGTTGCCGTGATCAAAATCGGTGCGGCTACTGAAACTGAGCTTAAAGAACGTAAACTTCGCATCGAAGACGCCCTTAACTCAACACGCGCTGCGGTTGAAGAAGGTATCGTTTCCGGTGGGGGTACAGCACTTATCAACGTCATTAAAGCCGTTGAAGCTGTAGACGCTGAAGATGACGAAGCAACTGGTGTTAACATTGTACTCCGTGCACTTGAAGCACCACTTCGCCAAATCGTCTTCAATGCAGGCCTCGAAGGTTCTGTAATCGTTGAACGTTTGAAAAACGAAGACGTAGGCGTGGGTTATGACGCTGCTAAAGATCAATGGGTAAACATGATCGACGCAGGT
Source organism: Pullulanibacillus pueri (assembly GCF_014639255.1). GTDB lineage: Bacteria > Bacillota > Bacilli > Bacillales > Sporolactobacillaceae > Pullulanibacillus > Pullulanibacillus pueri. The sequence goes on along the minus strand of NZ_BMFV01000017.1, from coordinate 81,917 downwards.
ATCGTTGACCCAACAAAAGTAACACGTTCTGCTCTTCAAAACGCTGCTTCTGTATCAGCAATGTTCCTCACAACCGAAGCGGTTGTTGCGGACCTACCTGAAGAAAACAATGGCGGCGGTGCCCCTGACATGGGTGGCATGGGCGGAATGGGCGGCATGATGTAATCAACCGCTTCATCCCCTGATATTAACCCGATCCCTAACGCTAGGGAGTAACATGTTTCAAATAAAGGTCTTTCATCGAGTATTAAACTTGGTGGAAGGCCTTTTTATTATGTATAGTTATGCCAAAGGTTCAGAGATCTTCGTTATAGCCACTACAAGTTATGGATGCTTGGGGAACTATGGCTGTCCAAGATATAGTTATTCAAGAATACGCTTGGACATCTGTTTAAATAAGAAGAGGACAACTGAGAAGACAATCTTAGTATTCATATATGATAAACTTAAGAAAACGAGGGAGGATGTATCATGGCCAAACATAAGATCTATACAATGAGTGTCGCAAGTGTCTATCCCCATTATGTTGCGAAGGCGGAGAAAAAAGGACGTACAAAAGCAGAAGTCGATGAAATCATTGGTTGGTTAACAGGCTACAACCAGGAAGAGTTAGAAGGGCAATTGGAAAAACAGACAGATTTTGAGACCTTTTTCGCGGAAGCGCCTCAGATGAATCCTTCACGGACTTTGATCAAAGGTGTGATCTGTGGTGTCAGGGTGGAAGACATTGAAGAACCAACGATGCGGGAAATTCGCTATTTGGATAAGCTGATCGATGAATTAGCAAGGGGAAAAGCTATGGAGAAGATTTTGCGGAAATAATAGTGTAAGTCCGACTACCCGATAATAGTCGTCTTAATTGTTCGGAACTGTTGTTTTAAGCAGCGATTAAAATTTGGAGATTACTTGCGGGGTATAAGCAGAAGTAAGAAGGGAATCCCCGTTTTTAAGATGATATACCTTACGCTCTAACTTCTAGGCGTGAGCATTGCTGGTAATGGGCCATTTTGCTTAAATTAAAATTGACATTAAAAACTTTGGAGTGGGTAAGGATGAAGGTCAAACGAATTGTCGCCAATATTGAGACGCAGGACATTTCTAAAGCAACGCGCTTTTATAAGGAGGTGCTTGAACTCGATCAACTGATGGATATGGGATTTATTTCAACTTACGGTTCCCGTGAGAAAATGGACACGCAAATTAGTTTTCTTTCAGAGGGAGGTTCGGGGACACCGGTGCCAGACCTATCCATTGAAGTAGATGATCTAGACAGTGCATTAACGCGTGTAAAGGAAGCGGGGATTCCCATCGAGTATGGTCCTGTAGAAGAACCGTGGGGAGTGCGGCGTTTTTATGTAAGGGATCCATTCGGAAAGCTTGTTAATATTCTTAGCCATTTGTAGATGAATGAAGAGTAATAGGTCCATTGCTGAAGTGGCGAATCACCGAATATATGAATATTTCTCCTCGTGCAGTAAGATTAATTTATCTTATTACCAGCAAATTTGCTTGTCTATTTAATTCGTGTAGTTGCACTCCCTGAAAGGAACTATCGCTGTAGTTTTATTCAAGTATATTCATCTTGTATTACAAAAGCTCAGGGCCACACAAAAGAGACATATCTCCTTTATGTGACCCTCTTAATGCAATGGTTTAACCTAAAAAAATTTAATCCTTCATTGTCCTAAAAAGTCCAAATCTGTAGTATCACTGATGTCTATCACTTTTCCCTTATTTATATCTACTGCATAGCGTCCATTGGTAGAAGAGTGACCTGAGGATAAGGTGGAATATCTTACAATATAGTAGGCATTGTAAGTCTCTTCGAATTGTACAAAGTGATTCTCGTCTTCTTCTAACTCATTTTTATGACGTAAATAATCTTTAACCAAGGAGACCGCCTTATTTTGATGGTCTTCTTCGATGGCAGCTTGATTCTGGGTATCTTCATCAGAAGTTGTGGGATTATTTTCATTTGACACTTTATCTAATTCAAAAAATGTACCGCCACCAAATAGAATAAGTTTATGGCTGTCAGGTGTAATAAAGGTGACGGTGCAATTCCCGTTTGACTCAGTGGCATCAAGCTCTGTCACTGAGTCTCTATTAATGCCGAGTTGATCCAAGGTTACTCGATAATTCGCTGGAAAGGCGTCTTTGGCGATCACTCTTTTTTTGTAGACAGGGTGAGTGATTGTCTTATCCATATCTTCAATTTTGTCCGCGAAGCACGTGGCGTAATCCTTTGAAAATGTTAAGTGTTGACCGGTTAAAGTATCGATGTCCTCGCTGCTATAGCTGCCTGCAGCACCATACGCGATCACTTTTTTAATTTGCCACTCACCATAGAAAAATTCTCCACTCTCGTTATTTTTGCTCGCACGCTTTGTCTCTGTACTTGAAGATTGTGTCTCCTGTGGGGAAGGCGTGCTATTCTCAGATGAACGCTTTGTGTTAGTTGGACTGTCAGACTTAGGAGACGGGGCTGCTCCTGATGATTCATTGCTTACACTCTTTTTCGTTTCGCTAGAGGGTTCAGGTTGCACTTGGCTTTTTGTTGCTGACTTTTCCGAAGAAGAGTCACAAGCTGATAATGAGAACAATAGAACCGCGGATAAAATGAAAAAGCTAAAAAGTTTCAATTCTATAACTCCTTTCACCTTATCCATTCTAGCAAAGGAAGATAATAGTGTTAAAGTATTATATTAGTAAAATGTAAAAGATTCAGCCAATAACTTTTTGCTTCAGCACTAAGCCCTTATCTCCTAATGGGCACAGCGCTTTCACTTTCCTTCATTAAATATGTATTGATCCAAAAAATGATTGCGAAACTTGCCATTCGGATCATACTTCTGAAGCAATTGTTGAAATGCCGGCATTTTTTCGTAGTGAGCTTGTATTTTTACAGGCGAGGTAGTGAACACCTTCCCCCAGTGTGGCTTGGCTTGAAAGGGTTCAAGCTGAGTCTCAATGAGTGGAAGGACCTTCTTAACATCGTCCCATTGATCCTTCCACGTAAAGTGGATGGCAACGGAATCCTGCTTATAGGAGGGACTGAGCCAAAGCTCGTCTTGGGCGATCGTCCGCACTTCGGATGTAAACAACAGTGGTGCGATATGTTCACGGATTTCATTGATTGCACAAAGGGCGTCATAGGTATATTCTCGTGGCATAATATATTCACTTTGCAGTTCTTGACCTTTACTTGGGGTAAACTCCATGCGAAAGTGAGGCATGCGATCAAGCCAATTTCCGGGCTTACCGAGCTGCGCCGTACAATTCTCTGCTCCAACACCTGCTACAGGATGGCGATGTTCCTTTGCTCTCTTTGCTCCGTAAAAGTCCTCTCCCAATGAAAAGGGCTGGTCTTCTGTCAGTTTACTTTTTAGCCACACTTGATTGAATGTGCCATCCTGCCAATCTGTAAACAGACTGACGCTATAGGCACTGGAAAAAATGGCATCAAAATGATGTTCAAGTGGGGCAAGGGGGAGATTTTCGTAAACGTCCTGTCGCATTTGGAAACTGGGTTGGATATCAAGAGTAAGCTTTGTGACGACACCGAGTCCTCCTAGTCCAACGACTGCACCCTGTAATTCTTCTTCCGATTTTTCCTTTGAAAAGGTGACAAGGTTGCCATCGGCAGTGACCACTTCCATCGCGCGTACCGCTGCGGCTAAATTTTGATTGCTATTTCCTGAACCGTGTGTCGCTGTTGCACAAGCACCAGCTACTGAGATATGTGGAAGGGAAGCAAGATTATGTAAGGCGTAGCCTTGTTGCTGAAGCGCATGACAAAGGTCACCATATTTGATACCTGCTTCTACGGTGACGGTTTTCTTTTCGTGGTTAATAGCTAAGACCTTGTTCAGCTTTTGCAAGGAGACGATATTTTCATTTGAATCTGCGATGCTGTTAAAGGAGTGACGCGTGCCGACCACTCGTAGCTTTTTTAACTTTGAAACCAGTTCTTGAACCTCTTCAACAGATTCTGGCTCGTGCCAATGAGTTGTACTATATTGAAAATTCCCAGCCCAATTTCTTTTCACATCCATAAGTTCCACTCCTTTTTGTTGTTTGATGAGCTAGCTTAACTATAGGCATAAAAAGAAAAAATTTTCAATTATTAAATTAGGAAAAGAAAGGTTGGAAGAGAAGTTTTTTATTTAGGCTCTATTATATATGTTGGGGTTTGAAGACAATTTACAATGCTGTTTTGGTTAAGTGAAAAATAACTCGCTTTCCGCGGGCAAACCGCAAGCCTCCTCGGACTTATCCTTTTGTGTCCTGCGGGGTCTTGCCTGGCTTGCTATTCCCGCAGGAGTCTCGCTATTTTTCACTTTGTGTTCTTGAACCTTTATTTATGACGTCAGCTTTTATAAGTGCCCCTTTAACTTATTGCATTAAGAGTTGATGATATCCAAAAATGTAAAATGATTTTGACGGTATTCAGAGGTATTCTTTATTCTGTAATGTAAAGATGTTTATACAATTTTCAGGAGGATTTTCTAAACTATGCAGTCACATGCTGCATAGATTTCTGAAGCTCTATAAGTTCAATAGAAAGAAGGAAGTGCACTTATTATGCAGCCAATCGAGATACAAATGCTACCTTGTAATGCGAGTACAAATAGAGTAGATATGGAGCACATGACGAACATCGTTAACCGTTCATTTGCGGCATCGGAGGAAGGGATTTGGATGAACGGGGCAGATCGTACGACAGTGAAGGAAATGACAAAGTTCACTAGTAAAGGAGAGATTGCTGTCGCTCGATCAATGGGGGAAATTGTTGGATGTGTCCGTATTCAACGGATTGACTGGGAAACAGGAGAATTCGGAATGCTGGCTGTGGACGGAGCATACCAGGGGAACGGGATTGCACGTGAGTTAGTCCGTTTTGCTGAACAGAAGTGTCAAAACGAACAAATGCGTAAGATGCAACTCGAACTGTTAATACCTCAGGAATTTCCTCACCCGGCCAAAGTATTTTTGGAAAACTGGTATAATCGTATCGGCTACCATCGGGTTTATGCAGAGCCCTTTGATGCTTCGTATCCAAGGTTGGCGCAGATGTTAGCTGTTCCCTGCGAGTTTATCGTTTTTCAAAAAGAATTAAGATAGCAGCAAGAACCTCGATACAAGGATCGCGTCAACATGTTAAAGCAAAAACCTTGCAATAAAATTTAAGCAAACGAGCGCTTTAATGGAATAAGCCTTGCGCGCATCTTTCTTTAAAAGGTTCAGATTGTGGGCCAGGTTGTTGCATAAAAATTATTTTAGTATGGGGGAACGGGAGGAATGATAACGTGAATAATAGATGGATATTTTGGTGGATCGCAAATATTATCTGGATTATCCTTTTTACGGTAAGCACGATTATTGTCTGGACAAGAGAGGTCGATGGCGCTGGTGTTACTCAAACCCCCGAACCAAAATTTATTGCATTCATAGTTTTGCTGGTCGCATTTATAATTCCTTTAATTATTCAAGTCGTATGGCTAATTGTAAATTTAAGAAGTAGCAGTAACAAATAAACGGGCGCCATTCTCATTCTGGAAGAAGAATTAGCTCCTATCTTGAAGAAAAGGGCCATTTCATTGAATAAGGATTGCCGAAAAACAGTGATATAAAAAGAGTAGCGTGAATGTATCTGCTAATATGAGGGGAAGAGGAAAATTATAAAGGGTTAATGCTGGAGGGAAAGGTTTATGAATCACCGTCCAAAAGTCATCATTCCAAATTCAAGGCTTGAAAAAGTGCATGATTTGATTTGCGGTATCGTCATCATTGGCATGATTGTTTATACAGTTCAGGCAATATTTCAAATGCCTGATACAATTCCCATTCATTACAATGCAAAGGGCGAACCGGACGGCTGGGGAAGCAGATGGATAAGTCTAATAATGCCCTTGATTACAGTGGCTCTCTATATTCCAACGGTCTTTTTGCAAAAACATCCTGAAAAGCATAATTATCCAGAACGGTTATCAGAGAGTAATGCTTATGCCTTTTATCGTCATTCAAAGATATTGATAAGTTGGATTAAACTTGAGATTGTTCTGAGTTTTGCCTACGTCAATGGGTGCTTTGTTAGAGAGGCACGTGGGCACTCGAGTCCGCCCATTTGGTATGTCCTCATCGGTTTCTTCTTAGTAGTTGTGACTACTATAATCATGTCGGTTAGATGATCTCGTATTAAATGATTCCGTGTGGTCCTTAAATGGCTCGATTATATATATTTTGCTTGCCGATGTGTGTAAAATTATAATGGGCATTTACAAATTAATAAAGGGAACGAACAGCCTTATTGATTTGGAGGACAAATACAACAATTGATCTATGACACTGTAGTCGCTTGATATAATAGATACTTATGTTGGTCAAATCACGTTGTGTGAAACGAATACATTATTTAACTTTGTTAAATCGAGAAGGGTAAAAGGAGGACATGTGATGGCGGCGAATAGACATTCACAAGCTTGGGCAGAGGCAAAAAAACGATGCCGTTTGAATGTGGCTGATATAAAAATGGCTAAGGCGTTGGTGATGACACCAAAGAGTTTAATTAAGAATATCCCTTCACCTAAACAGCAATGGAAAGCGCCTGTAAAAGAATGGATTCGTGATCTATATGAGAAGAAGTTCGGCAAGATTTTAACAGTTAAGCTAGTTCATAGTGATGAAAGACAAAGAAAATCCATAAAACAAGAAAAACAGATGAATTTGGAACACTCGTATGATGACGAGGATCTTCCATTTTGAGGAAGTCTAAGACTGATCTATTAACGACTGATCACTATTTTTACAAACGTGGGTGGTAGTAAAGAGCAGAATTGATCATTCAGGTTGTGTGGATTTACTCAAAGGTTGTGATGCATAAATATGTTAAAATTTATAACAAGTTTATTTCTTCACCCATTGTTTCGCTTTTTCTTTTGGTTATTGGCTACTGTATGGCTAGTTGTCATGGGGATATTTACTAATGGATGGTTCCGTTGGATAAATTTTATAATAGCAGTCATATTGCTTGGAACAGTCATCGAAAATGTGATAAAGGCTGTTGCGTATTTGCAAAAAGAAAAGCACAGATAAATAGATCGTTATAAGCAATCGGACGCAATGACCTAACCCCATCAAGAGGAATTAGGCTCTTTTCAGAAAATAGACCCCTCCTACTTGGCCTGGCAAAGCACAAGGGGGGCTATTTTTTTGTTGCTAAAACAAACCATGGTAATCCACGCCCCGAAAGCGATCATCTCTATGGATCATGCAATGTGCAATGACGGAATCGAAAAAGATCGGAATACCACAAATTTCACTTAGTACTTTTCTATTGACATTAACTCTAAAAGGCATATAATAGATAATGTTTTTCATTTCGTATACGAATTATTTTCGTTCGAATGATTTAGTTTGTTTATGAGGAGACGCATCTATGGATGGTTTTGAAAGAATTAAGGTTATTACACGTTCTTTCCGTGAGCTTTATCATGCATTATGGCTCTTGGGGCAGGTGGAGGAGCTTGATATTACAGGTATCCAGTTATTCGTATTATCAGCGGTAGCCAAAGAGCCCAACCTTAGCCTTGGCGAACTTGCAGAAATGATGCAAACAAACAATAGCACAATGAGTGGGATTGTGGATCGCTTAGTGAAGGCTGATCTTATTGTGAGGGAGCGTTCAGAAAAAGACCGAAGAACATTGACGATGCGTATTACGCCATTAGGTGAGGAGAAGCGTAAACAAGCAAAAAAGTATGTTCAGGAACGTCTTTCTGGTTTAGCAAATATGAAAGATGAAGACATTAGCTTACTTTTAAAACTTCATCAAGATATATTAGATAAAATTCATCTAGAAGGAGATGGAAAGAAAGATGACGAGTCAAAATAGTAATGTAGAAGAAAAGCATTTTAATCCCATAGCCATCATGGCGGTTATGGTTGCAGGTGCGTTCGTTGCTTTATTGAACCAAACATTAATGAACGTTGCCTTGCCAAAAATTATGACAGATTTAGAGATTGGCGCAAGTACTGGTCAATGGTTAACAACAGCTTTTATGCTCGTTAACGGTGTCCTTATTCCTGTCACAGCGTTCTTAATGCAACGTTTTACAACTAGACAGCTGTATATTACTGCAATGGGACTTTTTGCTGCAGGTACATTGATTTGTGCCCTTGCACCAGGTTTTGACACCTTAATAGCGGGTCGTGTTGTCCAGGCTGCAGGTGCTGGTATTATGATGCCGCTTCTTACCAATACTTTATTAACTATTTTCCCTATTGAAAAACGGGGATCAGCGATGGGTGTAATGGGGATTGCAATGATCTTTGCTCCAGCTGTTGGGCCAACACTTTCAGGTTGGATTGTCCAAAACTATTCATGGCGTGTATTATTTTATATTATCTTGCCAATTGCAGTTATTGATATTATTCTCTCCATTTTTGTCTTGAAAAACGTAGGGAAAAGAACATTTCCTAAAATTGATATCATCAGTATTATCCTATCTACATTAGGATTTGGTGGCTTATTATATGGCTTTAGTACAGCAGGTACTCCAGGTAAAGGCTGGGGAAGTGTTGAGGTAATTGTGACTCTTGTTGGGGGAGCTTTCTTCCTACTTCTCTTCATTTGGAAACAAATGGTTTCTAAAGTCCCAATGTTAGAATTCCGCGTTTTTAAGTATTGGATGTTTACTTTATCTACGCTTATTAACGTCATCATCACAATGGCGATGTTTGCAGCGATGATTATCGTCCCATTGTACTTACAAGATATTCGTGGATTTACACCACTTAAATCAGGATTATTATTGTTGCCAGGTGCTATCTTAATGGGGATTATGTCTCCAATTACCGGTAAAATTTTCGATAAAATTGGTCCACGTTGGTTAGCGGTTGTCGGTTTGGCGATTACTGTTGTGACAACTTACGAGTTTTCGAACTTAACAGATTCAATGTCTTATACAACTCTGATTGTTCTCTACTCTGCTCGTATGTTTGGTATGTCAATGTTGATGATGCCTATCATGACAGCGGGTCTGAACGCATTACCACAAAAATGGAATGCTCACGGTACGGCGATGGTGAATACCATTAGAATGATTTCCGGTTCTATTGGTACAGCTATCCTTGTAACAGTTATGACTAACCATACGATTACGCATATGCAAGACATGCTCAAGACAAGCGGAATAGCACCAAAAGTATTAGGCCTGCTCGCAGGTATTGATGATACAACGAATTTACCGCAAAAATTAGCAGCTCAGGGTGTTGATGCAACCTCTGTTCAAAAGATTGGGCATATCTTAAGTGAAGCAACCATTCAAGGGATGAATGACGCCTTTGTTGTTGCCACGATTCTTTCTCTAGTCGCCTTTGTTCTTGCCTTCTTATTACGTAAGAATAAGCCCGTTGATGAAGGTGAAAATAAAGAACATCAATCAAGCAAAGTGCCAGCAAGTGATAATTAATAGTGGGACATAGGGACAGGAACGTTGTCCCAAAACACTAAAATACGGAAAGTGAAATAATTATAGGGCTCCTCATAAGGTAACCAGCTTATGGGGAGCTCCTTTTTATATTAGGTAAATTGATCTGTCTTGTGAGACGAAGTAGTCAAGTCTATTTTGCGTTTATAGACTGAGTGACAACGGAATCCTTATTATAGGTTGGGCGTAACTAAAGCTTGTCCTGTGCAAGGGTTCGGACTTCGGGTATGACGGGGATGTGGTGCAATCTTTTTTCGAGTGTCCCTAAGTGAAAAAAAAGTGTTATAAGCATGCTGCCGGACCGTAATGGACTGCTTTTGCAGCTCTTGGCCTCTTGAAGTGAAAATCTATTTGGAAGTGTGGCAGGGGGTTAAGCGAAACCCCAGGCATATCTAGCTTCGTTGTACAATTTTTGCCCCAACCCTGATACGTGATGGCGGTTTTCTTTGGCTACCCTTGCCTCAAAAAAGTCTTCTCCTAACGAATAAGTCTGATCATCTGCAGTTTGCTCTTCATCCGCAACTTTGTTAAATGTTTCATCCTGCAATCTGTAAAAAGACTTACGCTATAAGCACTAGAATAAATGTTGTCAAAGTTGCCCTTGAATTGTTCTAAAAGAAGTTTTTTAAAACAGCTGGGCTCATTTTATGGCTAGGAAGGATAGCTATTTAGCTGGGTGACGGTACCCAATCCACTGAGACCAACAACTTCACCATGTAAAGCTACTTCTGGTTTTCCCTCGAAAAAGTGACACGCCGCCATTAACAGTGACAAATTCCATAGCACGTACCGCTGTCGCTAAATTTTGATTGTCATTACTGAACCATGGGTTGCTATTGCACAAGCTACAGTAACCGAAATATGTGGAAGGGACGCAAGATTATGTAGGCAGAGCCATGTTGCTGAAGTGTGTGGCAAAGGTCTCCATACTTAATATCGTTTTCAACAACCTTTTCACAATCAATGGGCAAACCTTGTTGAGTTTTTGTAAAGATATTATATTCTCATTTAAATCTCCATTGCTATTAAAATGAGTGGCGAATGTCAATTGCACGCAACTTGCTTAACCTTGAATTAAAAAAAGCACGGGCCAATAGCCGCGTGCTTTAAAAGATTTTGATACCACTGCTTTCTTACTCATCTTATGTTGCTATTTTATGAGCTGGGACAAGGTTCCTGTCCCTAATGTCCCGCTTATTTACCCTTGACCTCACGCATAATCGCTTCACCTTCAATATCAAAGTTAGGCAAAATCTTATCCAACCATTTGGGTAAATACCATGCGGCATCGCCCATTAGTGTCATGACGGCGGGGACAATGGTCATTCTTACGATAAAGGCGTCAAAGAACACACCGAAAGTAAAGGCCATTCCCATGGATTTTATCATCACATCAGGCGTCAGCATGAAACCAACAAAGACACTGATCATAATTAAGGCCGCAGCTGTAACGACGCCACCACTTTCTTTAATCCCGGCTAAAATTGCCTTGTGAGCATTGCCTTTGTGAACGTATTCCTCACGGATGCGGCTGACGAGGAAGACTTCATAGTCCATCGCGAGTCCAAACAGAATCCCGATAAGGAAGATCGGTAAGAAATTTAAAATAGGCCCCGTCGCCGAGACACCAAACAGTTGTGTTAGATGGCCATCTTGAATCACAAAGATGACGAAACCGAGTGAAGCTACAAGCGACAAAACAAATCCTAAAACGGCTTTTAAAGGGACTAGAATGGAACGGAAAACAACAACGAGGAGAATAAAGGCAAGTCCAACAATAATGGATGCAAATAATGGAATGGCCTTATTTAAGCTATTGGTCAAATCAATACTCACCGCTGTTTGTCCTGTCACCATGATTTTGACATGGTTTTCTTTCTCGATAGACTTGGCTTTGTCTCTAATTGTCTTTACAAGATCATTTGTTTTCGTGTCATTTGGGCCAGTTTTAGGCATAACGGAGATCATATAGTGATTCCCGGATTTATTTGGGACTGCTGGATTCACCATTTGGACATTTTTCAATGACCCTAGAGTATCCTGAAGTTCTGATACGGCCTGCTTCGGGTGAGCGGTCTCTTTCGTTGTTTCCAAAACAATGGCGAGCGAACTGTGATAACCTTCACCGTAAGCTTCAGAAAATAAATCATAAGCTTTTCTTGTCGTGCTATCCTTTGGTTGTTGTGAATCATCAGGTAAGCCGAGATGCATATGTCCCATCGGGAGACTGATCACCACAAGGATGGCAATACCTAACAAGGCCTTTAATAGTGGGCGCTTTGTCACAAATCGGCCCCAGGCATTGGATTTTGAGTTTGAATTCGGTTTTCTCTTTCTAGAAAAAGTCACCCACTGCAGAAATCTATTCTTTCTATCTGGACCGAGTTTATTTCCAAACATTGCAAGAACGGCAGGAACAAAAATCACGGCGACAAGAACGGCAAAGAAAACACTTAGAGCAGCGCCAAGGCCCATGATGGTTAAGAAAGGAATGTTGACAACACATAAGCCGACCATGGCGATAATCACGGTCAGACCGGCAAATACAACGGCACTGCCGGATGTGCCATTGGCAATCGCGATGGCTTCTTTAACAGAATGCCCTTCAGACAGTTGCTTTCTGAAGCGATTGAGTATAAAGAGTGAATAGTCAATCCCTACAGCCAGTCCCAGCATAGCGGCAAGTGTCAGGGAAACAGAAGGCATATCGATCACTCTTGAGCCTAATAAGATGAGTAGTAAACTAATCCCGAGTCCAAAAACCGATGTTAGAATCGGCATAATCCCCACTAAGAAGGATAAAAAGGTAATGGAGAGGATGATGAGAGCGACAATGATCCCAATGGCTTCAGTTGAGCCACTTGAGGACTTTGAAAAATCGATGTCCCCTGATAACTCAGCCTGAATCCCAGCATCGCGAATTTTTTTGACATTATCTAAGATTATATCTTTACTAGCGTCAGAGACGTCAGGTGCTTGATCCTTAAAGGTCACAACAGCGTAGCCAATCTTTTGATCTTGCGTGAGGTTTTTTAATTGTGATGGTGCTGCCACGGAAGCAACGGCTTTATTCTTTTGGATGGTCTCTAATGCTTTTGAAATGCTCGTGTTCACAGAAGTAGAGGTGAGCGTCTTATCCTTTGGTGCTTTAAATATAATTTGGGTTTGGGCGCCACTTGATCCTTGTCCAGAACTGAATTCTTTATTAATGATGGTCATCGCTTTAACGGATTCAGATCCAGGAATGGACATGTCCTCATTAAATTTTGGACCTAGTGTCCCTGCGAAAATAGCGAGGATGATGAGTATGCCAATCGTGGTGCCAAAAACACTTTTTTTATGGTCTACTGCCCATTTTCCTAGTTTATAAAGTAACTTTGCCATGTTTAACTCCTTCCAAATCTCCTATTCCATTTATCACATATGGTGATGTTTTAATTCTAATTTAATACCTCCTAAAAAAAATCGTACAACAGGGCAAAGGTCCTATGTACGATTGGGCAGATTTCAATGGATTAATTCATTTTCCATAGCTACGGCAACTGCTTCGGCTCTTGAGTTGACACTGAGTTTATTGAAAATATTGGTTAAATGAGCTTTGATCGTTCGCTCTGCAATTCCCATGTCTAAGGCTATTTCTTTGTTTCTATAGCCTTTCGCAACAGCTTGGACAATAAAAAGTTCCTTGTCTGTGAGAACGTTTTTATCTAGAAGTGTTCGCCGATGATGATTTTTGTCTTTTAAAGTTAAAAGCTTGGCCATTGTTTCTGGTTTAAGTAAGGTTTCTCCTCTAATAGCTGATTCAATCGTGTGAAAGAGGTCCTCTCGGCTCGTGTCTTTTAAAAGATAACCTTTAGCCCCTAATGATAAAGCTTCCATCATTAGTTCGTCTTCATTGTAGGTGGTTAAAATAATAATTGGGATTTCAGCGCCTCCATCATTTAAGGCTTTAATGGTCTCTAAACCATCCATGACAGGCATTTTAAGATCCATTAATATAACATCGGGTTCATGATTTTCAATAAATTCAAGGGCTTTGCTTCCGTTCTCTGCTTCACCAATCACCTCAAATCGATCATTGGTTTCTAAAATAAGCTTTAATCCTTCTCTTACAACAAAATGGTCATCAACGATTAATACACTGTAAGTCATCAGGATCTCCTTTCCATTAGAGCGGGATGGTGACTGTAACGATCGTTCCGCTTCCGGGTGTACTGTTGATCAAGAGGTCTGCTCCGATAAGCTGACTGCGTTCCTTTAAGCCGAGTAAGCCATATTTACCTAGTTGTTTTCCTATGTTTTTAGTTTTAAATCCTTTTCCATTATCCGTAATTTCCATAAGTAATGCATCATCTATTTTTTTTATTTTTATTTTTGTCCGAGTCGCCTCGGCGTGCTTGGTTATATTTTCTAAACACTCGCTCAGAATATAAAGGCTGTTTTCCATCACAAAGTTTGACAAGGCAGGGACCGGATCAATATCGTGGTCGACTTTAATAAACCGAGTGTGCTCAAATTGCTCAATAATATTAAGAACAGCTTGATGAAAGTTTTCGATATAACCATTTTCCCTTAAATCATCAATGGCTTTTCTGGCGTTTCTTAAGGTTTCTCTTGCATGGACCATGGAGGATTGGACAATTTCTTGAGCTCTTGGGGTATTCCCCTTTTTTAAATGAGCATCCATCGCTTCTAATTGCATGATTAGACCAGCCAACCCTTGAGCAAGGGTATCATGTAAATCCCTCGCCATTCGTTGTCTTTCATTAACCAAGGTGAGGTATTCTACTTTTTGATATGCCGATTGAAGCTTGTTTAAATAATACTCCATTCGAATTCGGGCATCGACTTGTCTATTGTAGGTGGCCGAATAAAAGATAACCATGATGAGTAAGAAAAATGTTACTGCAAAATAGACGGGTAAGGCATTTGGACCTTTATTTATTATAGTGAGGATGAGATAGATAATAAATAATCCCGAAAAAAGCGCCGTGATTTTTAGCGTGTTTTGAAATAAGGGTATAAATTGCACCAGTAAAATTGGAAGTGAGCCAATAAAAAAGGCAAAGGCTCCCTCAGGTAATATAAAGACAGAGAGATGAATGATACTGTACTGAACAACAATATAAAGCCATTTACTATACTGAGTGAGTGTGTTTGAAAACCAATAAACCAGCATATGAACAATGATGAGCAAGGTGAAAATGATACTTTGCACTAAAAGTGGATGGTATATATTTTGTAGGATTAAAGAAATGACACCAACAAAAACGATGATTAGGATGACGGGAAGTCTTGAAACAATAAATATATCAGAAATCATATTTTGTGAATGTTGTTGATTGATTTTTTTCATATGCTCACCACCTGAGTATTATTATAGAGAAAACAAAAGGACTTTATCATGTCCAATGGTACATGCCCAAAAGGGAGGGAGTGGGACATAGGGACAGGAACGCTGTCCCAAAAGGAATAAGACACTATTATTAATAAATGGAAAGAGTTTGGGACAAAACAAAATAATGAATGCCCAAAAAAGTTAAATGGGGATCGTCTGAAATGGAGGGCGCAGTTAAAATACGGAGACACTGGAGGAAGCAGCACGCATCCGAAGGCCCCACATTAAAGCAGTTTGTGCCTTCAGAGGAATGGAGACCGTGCCTGTGGAAAGCGAAGTATTTTTTTGATGGAGCGATTTGTCCTATACTTGAAAATAAATAAAAAAAATCTGGGCGTTCAAATTGAACGTTCAGATTTTCTGTGAGTAAAATACTTCTGCCCAGCCGCTCTCCGTTAAAGGGCAACTGACTTAGGGATCATCGTTTTTGTTGGTGATACTTTGGTTTTGCCATTAGCCCTTGGTGGAAGCTAAGCAATTTTGCGAGTGTTGCTCTCCGGTGAAGCTATATTTCCTTCAATTTTCTCCATAGTGTGGCGCGGCTGATGCCTAGTTTTTGCGCTGTGAGGTCTTTATTTCCATTATTTCTCTCGAGATGATCAAGAATAATGGCCGTTTCCATATCCTTAAGTGTGCCTTCTAGGAAAGGGGAGGGGGCTGTGTGCTCATCTTGGTCATCTTTAGAGAGTCCGTGGCTTTCCTTTAGTTCCTCTATCACTTCTTTAAAAATGACTTCGTTTGGTATTTTTGCCTGAAATAACACGACAAGTCTTTCTAAGATATTTTCCATTTCTCTAATATTCCCTGGCCAGGAATAGCGGATAAAGGTGTCCAGCATTTCTTTCGGTAATTGTGGTCTTGGGCATTTATATCGATGGCTCATTTTATCGAGTAGCGCGTCTACAAGTAAAGGGATGTCCTCCTTACGGTCTCGCAAAGAAGGGAGCGGGATGTTGAGGACATTGAGACGATAATATAAGTCATCACGAAATTTCCCCTCCTCGATCGCCGTTTGCAAGTTACGATGTGTGGCGGCAATGATGCGTACATCAACAGTAATAATGGAACTTCCCCCTATCCGCATAATCTCGCGCTCTTGAATGACACGAAGAAGGCGTGACTGCAATTCAAGGGGAATTTCACCAATCTCATCAAGGAAGATCGTCCCCGTATGTGCCAATTCAAATAATCCTGCTTTACCGTTGCGGTTTGCCCCAGTAAAAGCTCCGGGCTCATAACCAAATAATTCACTCTCGAGCAGATGACTAGGCAGTGCCCCGCAATTAATAGGGACAAAGGGCCTATTTTTACGCAGGCTTTGATTATGGATGCTTTGGGCGACCAATTCTTTTCCTGTCCCTGTCTCGCCCTGTAAGAGAATTGTAGAATCGGTTTGGCTAAAGTGGATAATTTTCTCGACGACATTCTTCATATTAGGGGCGATCGCCACCATATCGGAAAGGCTTTGTTTAGCTAAGAACCCAGTATGATTTAACTGGCGTCGAATTTTCCGCTCAAGCTTTTGGATTTGTGTGACATCCTGCAAGGTCACCACCCAGCCTATTTTTTCTTGACCAACCGAGATGGTACGCTTAGAGACGGAAACAATTAAATCATGCAGTTTAGCAATCTCTCCATTAAATTCTTGCTCCCCCTTGATTAATTGAACGAGCTCTGAACCTTTACCGAGAGCATTTTCGATAGGTTGATTAATAAATGTGTCATGTTCTTGTTGCAGAAGATGAAGGGCCCGGTTATTTGCCAAAACAATCTGGGTATCATTGGAAACGATAAAGATACCGTCTTGTGCTGTTTCGAGAATCATACGTAATTGTTCATTGATTTTTCTTTCCTGAAAGCGAGCAAGTACGAGGTTTTCAGCGATATCAAAGGCCTCCTGTACACTTGCCTTTGATGGCATTAATTTAATGCCAGGCAATCCAAATTGCTTCGCGTAATCGACGGACATCCCATCTCCAACAATAAAGTCCACTTGATCCGTGATGGCTTGTCTCACTTGTATGTCCAAGTCGTGTTCATACGAGAAGACAGGGTAGATCTTAATATCAATATAACTTCCTAATTCACGATAATCACAAATGATATTTTCCACACCAATCAAGCCAATGCGTTGATATCTCGTTTTTAAAGAGTGCACAGTCCGGAGGATATCAAGAACGGTCATTTTAACTTCAACAACGGGAATGTTGACTTTTTCTTTTAAATGAGTGGCTTGGCCACCCCGAGTGATAATAACCTCTGCTCCTTGTTCCTCTTCGCATTGAGCAATAGGCAAGGTTTCTTTAAAGGAAAAATCTCTATCATTTTCAGGAACATAAATCTTAAAGCTATCTCCAACTGCATTTCTTACCGTGTCTGCAAATTCTTTTGATGGTGCAATAACGATAATCTTATTCATTTGGGCTCCCTCTTGTTGTTTCATTTTTACCGTTTCAAATTTAAATGAAAACGTTTCAATATGAAACGATTATATCACATGAAGAAAGCGTTTTGATGTTAATTTATGAAATCGCATTCAAATGAAGTTTTTATAAAAAAAATAATAGGTCAATTTTCTTTGTTGTGTCGTGCAGTCTATAAGAATTCTAGTAAAAAAAGAGTTCTCTTTTTAAATTTGGCATGGTTCTTGCATATATAAAGGTGTGTAAGGGAAGGAGGTTGAAAAATGAATTTTGATCAAGTGAACATAGCACAGCAATTAATAGATACGGGAAAGTATTTATTAGAGAACCAATTGGCTTGGGGGACCTCAGGAAATATTAGTGCGCGATTAGATAATAAAAAAATGCTGATTACGGCATCGGGCACTGAAATGGGTGAGCTTAAACCGGAAGATTTCGCTTTGTGTAATTTCGAGAATGGTTCGTGGGAGGGGAATCGTAAGCCTTCTAAAGAAGTACCAATGCACACAGGGATTTATCAGGTGCGAGACGATGCGAATGTTATTCTCCATTCTTCACCCTTTTATACGACCTTGATGGCTTCAAGCGAAGAGCCTATTATTTCAGAGTTGTTTGTAGAAACAATGTATTTTCTTGAAGATGTCGCTTATGTAGACTATTATCACCCTGGCACAGTAGAGTTAGGTGAAGCTGTTAAGGAACAAGCTGAAAAGGGTCATGTGATTATTCTTAAAAATCATGGTGTGATTCTTTTTGATGATTCATTTTCAGATGCTGTGATGCGTTTAGAGACTTTGGAAATGGCGTGTCGAATGATTGTCACGGCGAAGTCAGCAGGCATAAAATTGACAAAAATACCTGATCAGATTGTGACGGATTTCTTAGAAAATGCGCGATATAAACCGCGAAAGCATGTCCATCGTAAATAGTCTTTACGAGATTACTAGAAAACACAATAGAAACATTGAGATCGAAACATAATTTTACTGTTAAGGAAGTGTTGTCATCATGAAAGCGGTTATGATAGATCGCCCTTATTCTGTCGTTGTTACTGATGTAAGTCGTGCTCCTCTTGGGGATCACGATGTTCGTATTCAAGTGAAGGCAGCAGGTATCTGTGGATCAGATATTCATGCTTACAAAGGGCTTCATCCCTTCCGCAAGCCACCGGTCATTATCGGTCATGAGATTTCTGGAGAAGTTGTTGAGCATGGTCGTTTGGTGACGAGGGTCAAAGTGGGAGATAAAGTAACGGTTGAACCCCAGATGGGCTGTGGGAAGTGTGAACATTGCTTACAAGGCAAGACCAACTACTGTGATAACCGTCAGGCACCAGGCATTGGTAATTGGTATGGCACCATGGCTGAGGATTTTGTCGCTCACGAAGATATCGTATTCGTTTTACCAGAAGATATGGATCACGAGCTTGGGGCGCTATCAGAGCCTATGGCTGTTGGTGTTCATGCGGTGCGTCAAGCAGATATTCAGATTGGTGACAAAGTAGCTGTTCTCGGGTCTGGCCCAATTGGTTTATTGGCTCTTGCCGTTGCGAAGGAAGCTGGAGCGACAACCATTCTTTCTACTGATATCTTTGATTATTGCTTAGATACGGCGAAAACAATGGGAGCTACCCATACGCTCAACATTAAGGATAAAGACAACTGGATCGAAGAAGCTCAAGCATTAGTCGGAGGAGCCTTTGACAAAGTCCTTATCGCTATAGGGGTTCCTGGCATTGTCAATCAAGGCCTTTCTCTTGTGAAAAAAGGTGGGCGTGTGGTCACCATAGCCATGTTTCATGAAGCGCAATCCTTAGATATTATGCAGCTTCAAGGTCAAGAAAAACAATTAGTCGGCTGTTTCTGTTACACACGTAAAGACACGATCACAGCAGTGGATTTACTCGCGTCGGGTCGAATTCAGACAGATGCCATTGTGACTCACGTGTTGCCGTATACTGAAGCTGCTAAGGGCTTTAGAATGATGGATAAAAAAGAGGATAACCCTCTTAAGATCCTTGTGACTTTTTGATGGAATAATGATGTGAAAGGGAGGGAGAAAGGTGATAAATGAACGTGTTATGGCAACCTATCTCATTGAAACACCTTACACTTTAGAGCATGCTGCAGCGGTAATGGCTGGAGAGCAATCCACAGGTACTTTTGTTTCTGTCCCTGGAGAAACAGCAGAATTAAAAGAAACGTATGGTGCGCAAGTGGTCTCGATTACGGAACTTGAGCCTGTCCATCAGCCGACACTTCCGGGTGCGAAAAGGCTGGATACTGAACAGTCAGGTGTCTATCGACGGGGAGAGGTTGTCCTTTCGTTTCCTTATCATAATTTCGGACCTTCCATTCCTAATCTTTTAGCAACAGTAGCTGGAAACCTTTATGAGCTTCAAGAGTTTTCTGGACTGCGATTAATTGATCTTAAGTTACCTGAAGTATTTATGGAAAAATACTTAGGACCTCAGTTTGGGATCGAAGGAACCCGTAGATTGACGAAGGTTTATGAAAGACCTTTAATTGGAACGATCATCAAACCAAGTATCGGACTTTCTTTGGAAGACCTCAGAGTTTTGGTACTTTCTTTGGCACAATCAGGTATTGATTTTATTAAGGATGATGAACTCAATGCGAATCCTCCCTATGCACCGTTAGAGGCAAGGGTAAAAGTCGTGATGGAGGAGATTGAGAGAGTCGCAGATAAAACAGGAAAAAAAGTCATGTATGCCTTTAACATTACTGGGGATATCGATGAATTGCGTGAAAATCATGATACCGTTGTTAAAGCAGGTGGAAACTGTGTCATGGTCGGGATTAATAGCATCGGTTATGCTGGTGTCGCTTATTTAAGAAACTATTCTCAGGTTCCCATTCACGGTCATCGTAATCAGTGGGGCGCTATGACGCGTTGTCCGCTATTGGGGATGGATTTCCGAGTGTATCAAAAATTATGTCGTCTTGCTGGGGTAGATCATCTCCATACGAATGGCATAAACAGCAAGTTTTATGAATCGAACGCTTCGGTCATTCGGTCTGTTGAAGAGTGTTTAACGCCGATGTTTGGCGATGATACGGTCTTGCCGGTTCTGTCTTCAGGCCAATGGGCGGGGTCAGCCATCGAATCTTATAAAACAATGAAAACCAAAGACCTTATTCATCTTGCAGGTGGTGGGATTATGGCCCATCCAAGTGGGATCGAAGCAGGGGTTAACAGTATGAAACAAGGCTGGGAAGCAGCTATGAACGGCTTCTCATTAGAAGATTATGCTAAAACTCATTCAGAGCTAGCACATGCGATTGAAAAGTTTAGCCATGGAAAATAACGTAAGCGTTTTTAATAAAAACTTTTATTGATCAAGAAATAGAGGATTGTTCTTGTTAAAGGTATAAAAATATAATGTTAAGAAATAGGTGGTGTAAGTATGTTGGCCAAAAAAACACAAGAGCCATTAGAAAAAAAATCCCGTTTTACACTTCCGGGATTGCGTTGGTGGATGTTTTCCTTCTTTATTCTCGTGATGATTATTAACTATATTGATCGCTCGTCTATATCGATTGCAATGCCTTTAATTAGTAAAGAGCTTCATTTAAATTCTGTTACGATCGGAATTATTCTTAGCTCCTTTAGCTGGACCTATGCGATTATGCAATTACCAGGTGGATGGTTGGTTGATAAACTTAAACCTCGAAAAATCGTTACTACCAGTTTAGTAGGGTGGGGGATTGCAGAGGCCATTACTGGGTTTGCAAGTGGGGTAGCCACTTTGCTTGGCATGCGGATGCTCCTAGGTCTCTTTGAAGGTCCTGTTCAAAATGGGGCGAATACGTCTTTGATTCGGTGGTTGAGGAAGCATGAACGGTCTCGTGGAAGCACGTTAGTTGATGGTGGGGGACCATTAGGGACAGCGATCGGTGGTCTTTTTGTTACTGGCCTTATTATTTGGTTAGGCTCATGGCGACTTGCCTTTGCGGCTGTGGGTATCATTACGGTGCTTATTGGAGTCATTGCTTGGTTGTTCATGCGCGATAATCCTGCAGATCATCCGATGATTACAGAGGAAGAGAAAAACTATCTTGCTAAAATTGATGAGGAAGATAAAGATGAGACAGACAATGTCACTGGCTTTGCAGGGAAATACTTTTTACATTTAAGTCCTTGGATGCTACTCTTAGCCTTCTTTGGTTATGATATTGTTCTTTTCGGTCTACTCACTTGGGCGCCGACTTACATTAGTGAAGCCCAGCATATCTCACTTGGGATGACAGGAATTTGGACTTTTGTTATCTTTGGTGCAGGATTTGTAGGGGAAGTCTTTGCCGGGCAATTAGCGGACTTCTTGATTAGACGAGGAGCCAATGTCAACGCTGTTTTGAGAACAATGCTTGGATTCGCTGGATTAGGGGTTGCTGCGGCGATTATTTTAGTGAGTCATGTTTCGACTGCAAGTTCAGCGATTCTTTTGATTACGCTTGCTAACTTCTTCCTTCGTTGGGGTGGTTTATACTGGAGTATTCCGGCGCGACTTGCTGCCAAGAAACATGTCGGACAATTGACAGGGGCTATGAACTTCTCAGGAAATGTGGCCGGGATTATTATTCCAATTTTGATCGGTTTTATCGTTGAGGCGACCAATAGTTATGCAGGGGTATTTGTGACCTTTGCGATCGCTGGATTACTCATGGCTATAGGTTCTGTTGTCATCAACTATTCACGTAAAATAAAAATCTAATAGTTAGATTTGGGGGATATAAAGAATGCAGAGTGAAACGAATCATGAAAATAACAAACTCATACTCTCCTTTTATGGGGATGACTTTACGGGTTCAACGGATGCGATGGAGTCCCTCACCATTAACGGATTACCAACCGTCTTGTTTCTAGAGGTTCCGGATCAATCTGTATTAAGCCGTTTTCCCTATATTAAATGCATTGGCATCGCAGGGAACAGTCGGGTGATGAGCCCTGAGGAAATGCAACAAGAACTTCCTACCATTTTTACAAGCTTAAAAGCGTTGGGAAGTGATTATGTTCATTATAAGGTCTGTTCAACCTTTGATTCCTCCAAAACAATAGGGAATATCGCAACGGTCTTAAAAATTGGACAAGATGTTTTTGATGCTCGCTCACCTGTCCCTATCTTCGTGGCTTCGCCAGATTTGAAAAGGTATACACTCTTTGGGAATCACTTTGCGGCTATGGGAGATACGGTGTACCGCTTAGATAAGCATCCTGTCATGTCACGGCATCCTATTACGCCGATGTCAGAAGCAGACTTGCGCTTGGTTCTGCAAGAACAAGGTCTGAGTGAACAAATTGAGTTAATGTCTATTGTTGACCTTGATCAATCAATGGAAGCACTGCAGGAGACTTATCAACAAAAAGTATCCGAAGCATCTGAGGCGGTTTTATTTGATGCATCGAGAAAAGAGCATGTGGACAAAGTTGGCGAGCTCCTTTCCGTTTCAAAGAAACCAGAAAATCCTTTATTTGTGATTGGATCATCGGGTGTGGGACATGCGATTGCTGCCACCCAGCAACCATTGTCTGCGAAAGAAGAAGCAAGTAGTGAGCGCCCTTCATTTAAAAAAGTCGATCAACTGCTTGTTGTATCGGGAAGCTGTTCTCCGGTAACAGAACAGCAGCTTCAGTGGGCATTAAATAATGGCTTTGAAGGGATGCACTTAACGCTCCAAGAAGTTATACAAAAAGGTCAAGACGCCATGCAGAGCATTGTGGAAAAGGCAACTGAAATTGTCAATCGTGGCAAGAACCTTATTATTTATACTGCATTAGGGCCGGATGACCCCAGTATTAAGGAAAATCAACAGGAGATGATCGCAAGTGGTGCGTCAATTTCTGATTCTAGTAAAATTCTAGGTTCCTATTTAGGTGATGTCGCAAAAAGGATTGTTCAGGAGACGGGTATTGAGCGATTAGTCGTTGCCGGTGGAGATACATCAAGTTATGCGACGAGACAGTTAGGAATATATGCACTTGAAATGGTGACTTCCATCTCGCCTGGGGCACCACTATGCCGTTGTTATTCTCATGATCCCCGCTTAGACGGCTTGGAGCTATCCTTAAAAGGTGGGCAATTCGGAAGTGTTGATTACTTTGGTAAAGTTCTAAGATGTGCGCCAAGCGTAACGGTAGGGTAGATTAATACGTAGAAAATGCGAGAAACCTTAACTGAAATAAGATTCAATAAAAAAAGATAAACTAGGCAGGAGGTTGAGACAAAACAAAATAATGAATACAAATACCGAACCATGCGAGGTTAAAGATTGAGTAGGAAAAGGAGAGCGTAGTCAAAAGACGGAGGCTCAAAAAACGTAAGAACCACGATTTTTCTGCGAAGATGATGCTCCTCATTGCTTTCCTTAGTCTTACGGGAACAGAACTAGCGTTCCTTCTCGAGTCAACGTCGAGTTGTTCCGAGAAAGCTTACTTCGAAGCAATACTCGTAGACGCAGGAATGGGGGCTTTTAATCATAAATACTTTGGAGCACTAAAAGCCCCACTCCAAAGTGAGCTGAGGCGGTGCCTATGGAAAGCGAAGTCTTTTGACGGAGCCATTCGCCTCATGTAAAGAATAAAAAATCCGTTCATTCAAAAAAGAATGTTCGGATTTTTTTGAGTGAAAGACTTTTGTCCCAGCCTCTCTTTGTTCTTGTAAAGATTCATCGACCTGAGGGGGTGCAATGGTTGATTATAACCATGTCTGCGACAGGCTATTTCTTAACCTTAAAGTACGAGTAAAGGAACTTGAAAAAAGCTATCTAAGCCTCTCTACTCATGGTATATTTGATATAAGAGAAGAGTATCAGGGGTATTAAGGGGGCAGTTTTCTATGCAGCAGTTCACTGAATCTGGAGTAGAGGGAATAGATAGAATCTTATATGGCGGCTTGCCAAAAGGATCAGCGATTATTGTCGAAGGTGCTCCGGGAACAGGGAAAACAACTTTAGGCGTCCAATTTCTTAGGCATGGGGCATTAGAATGTGGAGAGCCTGGATTATATATTACCTTTGAGGAGTTCCCTCAGCAAATCTATCAGGACATGGAAGGCTTCGGTTGGGACCTTCGTCAACTTGAAAAACAAAATTTATTACGCGTTGTGAGTATTAAGCCTGAAATCCTTTTACAACAGATGAAAACGCCAGAGGGGCTGTTTGATCAGCTGATTCGTGAAATCAACTGTCAACGAGTTGTAGTGGATAGTATCAGTTTATTCCAATATATTTATAGCAATCAGAAGGAAAATAGAGAGGCATTGTATAATTTAAGAAATATTCTTAGAAAATTTGCGTTAACCTCTTTACTATTAAGCGAGCGTGCGGTCTCTAATGCTGAGGACACCTTTGAGCATTATGTGATGGATGGCGTTATTCGCTTATCTATAGAAGAACAAATGACGAAATTTCGTAAACGCATCCTTGAAGTGATCAAAATGAGAGGCAGAAAGATCATTGAGGGCGAACATATTTATAGAATAGGTGAACAAGGCATTCGGGTGATCCCGGCACTTTCTGTTGTGGAGGATGTGACAATCAGTGAACAGGATCAAGTGTCAA
The DNA here is from genome assembly GCF_014639255.1 of Pullulanibacillus pueri. Classification (GTDB taxonomy): domain Bacteria; phylum Bacillota; class Bacilli; order Bacillales; family Sporolactobacillaceae; genus Pullulanibacillus; species Pullulanibacillus pueri. The sequence continues at coordinate 57,025 of NZ_BMFV01000017.1, read as the reverse complement.
CGGGGATAAGGGAACTCGATGGTTTACTTTCTGGGGGTATCCAAAGGGGCTCCACTTTCTTGTTTGATACCAACAGTAAAGCGAATTATAAGTATTTGATTGGTTCCATTATCACGAAGCGACTTTTAGAAGGCGATCGACTCGCTATCCTTCTTTCAAGCATCAATACGATGGAGGACCTTCAGCAATTGTATCAACTCTATGATGTTGATTTAGAAGAGAGATGCCAGAAGGAGCGGGTATATTTTATTGAGCATTTTAACCGTGCGATTCCTGAGGCATTTAAGAACGTCGTCCTAAATGTCAAAGGTCTCTCAAATGAGGATTATCGGAAGGTGTTAAGGGAAAGGCTAAATCCTATTATTACGAAAAGTCGTGAAAAAGGGGAGCACTGGGTGTTCTACTATGATTTAAGTACCATTTTTTCAATAAGAGGGGCTGAATTTGTCAAGCGCTTCTTTGCGGAGGAGGCTGCATGGGCAAGATCCAATGGAATTACCATTCTCGCCTTATGTAACTTTGCGGAAATTGGGCAGGAAACAGCCTCTTTTCTAGAACGGACATCAAATGGCGTGATTCGGACATGGGTGGATGGAAACTATCAGTACCTTCAATTAACAAAGTCACCTAATGGCAATGTATCAGTCCCCCATCTTGTAGAAACCATTTCAGATAAACCACTGATTCAGTTGGTTTAGGGAGGAGAAACCTATGAAAGATACAATGTTGTCGCTGCAGGTGGAGTGTACGTATTTTTTTGAGGAAAATCCTTATGCTATGGAAACGGTGCAAAGCTTGGCCAATCGCTTAGGGAGAGCCATTGAAACCCTTGAGCCCATCGTGAATCAATTAGTTTCTCTTTCAATTCTTTCAAAAATGGGATCAGGGGATGAAACCATTTATCGGTATAATCAACCCACTATGATGAACGAAAAGTTGGATGCGCCATGGGAAAATCTTTAAACCTTGTCCAGCAGATTCAAGATGTCTATGCCAATGATTGTCAATTAGGGATGGTCTTATTAGATCTCGAAGGTCAGCTAGTGACGCGCCCCTCGGGTAATAATCAATGGGTAAGAATGATTGAAGAAGTTAACCCACTGCTCCATGACTGGATGAAAAGAATGACTGAAACCGGTGTGGTCGATCTCTTTCCAGGTGCAAAGATTGTGCTCTCGCCTGTTAGCGTCTTGGGAGAGATCCGCTATTTTATTTGGGCGGGTTTTCTTATCGAAGAAGAATCGCGGACTATTTTTTACGACTATTTAGAGGGAAATGCGGATCAATGTGATTTATGGAAGGTGAGGCTAGAGGACATCCCTTCTGTTACAAATGAAACGAAGAAGCACGTGGTTGAAAAATTAAAAGGACTTTCTGAAGCTCTTAGCAAAATATTAGATGATGAACCCAAGCAAATGAAACAACAACAGAGGATCAACAGCGTGTATGAAATCTCCGAACTCATGAGCTCTGAACAGACACATACGCTTTCCCGTGTGCTTCAAGAATTTATGAAAGTGGATCAAGAGATTGATTTTGTTGGCTTTGCTCAGAAAACAGACAATGGAGATGGTGTTGTTTTACATTTTGATGGTCCTTCAGATCATAGTCCCTTAATAGGCGCGCGATTTTCAGTTGGAGAAGGGTTTTTGGGGCAAGTCATGGCCAGTGGCCTCTCTGGTTATTGGAAAAAAATTGCCCGTGATCCGAGAGGTACCATATTTATTAAAAATGATATCAAGCTTCGTTCATTAGTGTGTTACCCCGTCCAAAATGAAGAGACCTTATTAGGGGTCTTGTTCGCGGGCTCCTGCCGGAAGGATGACATCGATTCATTCACCCTAGACACAGGCAAGATTATAGCGAATTTGCTTCAGGTTTTCTTACTCCACCAATCGACAACACACACCTACCATCAACAATTACAAAAGTTAAATGCACTTATGGAAATCAGCCAGCTGATTACTCGGACGCAAGATGTTAAAAAAATCGCGTTTATGTTAGTTGATATGAGTGTGAATATCATGCAGGTGAAGTTTTCAGCGGTGACGCTATTTGATGAAGCACAGTCTGAAGAAGTTAGAATCGTGTCCAGAGGTCTCACAAAAGATCAAAGTGAGAAATACGGTAAACAGCTTTTGCAACAATTTCAAAAATGGAAGGTAGATAGGGAAGACTTCAAAAAAATGATGCCTATGTATCAGACGATAGAAGGCAGAGGTTCGGTTATAGAATGTCCGATGTATAGTCAAAAGCTTCATGGTGTCCTTAGTGTCGCTTTAGACCCTAAGAGTGAGGAGCAGGAGGCATTTCTCTATTCATTAGCGACGATTGGAGCGATTGCAATCAATCAGTCCAAACAAAGCCAAAATGGTATGAGAGAAAGTGTGACTCATCTTCATGACGCTATGGGCTTTTGGGATCCGCAATCCCATGCATTTACTCAAAAGTTAAGGGATTGGGTTCTGTTGTTTTCAGTGCACTTGAACCTACCAGATAGTGAAATGAAGATTATGGAATATGCGTGTTTACTTTCTCCCTACCCAGTCGATTTGATTGTCCGCACATTGCCACAAGAAGAACCGCTTCACCAAATGCTTCGAGATTTTGCCTTTTTGAAAGAATATAAGGCCAATAGTGATCCGAATCAGCCTCTCCTAGGAGTAGGAAGTCAAATTCTTTTTATTGTTTTTGATTATTTAAAGGGTGAAGAGAGAATATATGGTCATCCTTGTATTCAAGAGACCCTTACAAGGGATTTCCGCTCGTTTATTCTTAAGGAGCAAATCGTTGATCAAAAAGTGTCGGTGAAAGAGGAGCACTCCCTCCCGGTGGGAAAACTATCGAATCGAGAAAATGAGGTTTTGCTTTTATTAGTTCAAGGCTTGAATAATAAACAAATCGCAACCCATCTTTTTATTAGTGAACACACCGTAAAAAATCACATTACGAATATTTTTCAAAAGCTAGATGTAAAAGACCGAGCGGGCGTGATTGCATATTATTATAAATATAAAACGAAAAACTGATTGTAAATAGGACCTTTCTTTGCCATCGGGTGAAGGGGGTCTTTTTTAATAGGAAGATCATCCTATATTGGTTTGGGGCGAAAATAGGAGCGGTTGGGGATACTCCTTTAGGAAGTATACTGAGACAATACTTATAGAAACACCTATTGGGGGTGAAGTTTCCTATCATCAATATGGTTAAGTATCAACTGAAATGTGTCTGGTATTTTCAAGAAGCGCCTTTTGACTTTTTATGTCTTGAAGATTTGGGACAAAAGTTGGAGCTATGTGATCAAGAACTTCAAGCATGTATCCAACATTTAGTTAAATTATCAATTCTTAAACAAATAACGATTCAAGGTATACGGAAATATTATTACAATTGTCCAAATGACGTTCTTATTCAAGGGAGTTATTAATTAGGATACCCTTGAAGCTACATAGAGAAATGGAACAAGCGACTCATTGGTTTTTTATGCATACATATTAAGAGGATTTAAACACCAAGAGCATAGGAATTGGAGAGGAGCTATTTGACTTTCAAATCGAGAGAGTCGAGGCATTTATATAATGTTGTAAATCTTTGACCGGGGTGATTTAGTGATGAGAAGAATCAGTAGTTTATTTAATACCTCTTTTATCTTTTCTATAATGATTATCGCTATTGGTGCCGCTTATTCGGCACTTGTTCTTGGTGGGTTAGCGGTCAATCATTATCACCCTATCGTAAGTATTAACGTCGTTTTGACACTATTAACCATTGGTATCGGGATCGTGACATTAGGACTTATGATTTTTATTTTTGTTCTCTTTGGGTCCCACAGGCATAGGGAGACCTTCAGCTCATCTGTAAAACGCCAAAATGAGCAATATAGAACCTTGATCGATCAATCGAGCATGGGGATCTACGTCATTCAAGATGAAAACTATGTGTATGTTAACCGAAAAGTATTGGCGATGCTCGGTTATCAAAGAGAAGAATTGATTGGATCACGCTTTTTAGATTATGTTCATCCAGAGGATCAGCAATGGATGGTAGAAAAAAAAGATAACGCTGGTGCTTCAAAGAAAGCCCTTCGTCACTTTCGGATGATAAAAAAGGACCGGTCTCTTCTTTACGTCGAAAATTTTGGGTCAGATATAATGTATCAAGGCAAACGAGCAGCGATTGGAACGCTAGCCGATATCACAGAGAGAAAAAGGGCAGAAGATCAGATTCAACATCTGGCTTATCATGATAGTTTAACAGGGTTACCGAACCGCCAGTTTTTTTATACCTATTTTGTGAAGATGTTAGCTGAGGATGAGGTCAACTCGGTAGCGCTTCTTTCCATTGATCTAGATAAATTTAAATGGGTGAATGATGCGGTTGGACGTGAGGTAGGAGATCGTTTGCTTAAGGCGGCTTCAACAAGATTAAAGACTTGTGTATCAGAACAAGCGGTTGTTGGAAGGCATGGTGGGGATGAATTTTTAATCTCATTACCGCGAGTAGATAGAGAAGCAACAACCGTGATGGCTGAGGAGATTCTTCATCAATTTTCACGACCCTTTTACATCGACAATTACGAGCTTTACATCACACTGAGTATGGGGATTAGTCTTTATCCTAATGATGGTGAAAAGATTGATGATTTAATAAAAAAAGCAGATTCTGTCATGTACCAAGTGAAAAAGGCTGGGAGAAATAGCTATCAGTTTTATTGTTCAAAGCAAAAGGATCAAAGTTTTCGGCGTCTTGAATTAGAGACCCAGCTTCGGAAAGCCATAAGCCGAGATGAATTTGAACTTTATTATCAACCTAAACTAGAGCTTACGACAGGTAAAATCGTCGGTGCAGAGGCATTAATACGTTGGAATCACCCAGAGAAGGGTTTGGTTTCCCCAGGTGAATTTATATCGATAGCTGAGGAATCGGGACTTATCATCCCATTAGGGGAATGGGTATTACGGACAGCTTGTATGCAACTAAGGACTTGGCAAGAGAAGGGGATAGCGCCCTTTGAAGTCTCGGTCAATCTTTCTGTCAGGCAACTGTATCAACCGAATTTAGTGGAACGGGTGAGGATGATCTTAGAAGAAACCAGACTTGATCCGAAATATCTCGAGCTAGAAATTACTGAGAGTATGATGGCGGATAGTGACCATTGTCTAAAAGTACTCAATGAATTAAAGAGCCTCGGAGTGAAAATTAGCTTAGACGATTTTGGAACCGGGTTTAGTTCTCTTCATTATCTGAAGGAAGCGCCGATCGATACACTTAAAATTGATCAATCCTTTGTCCGGCATTGTACTGTGGATGGGAATGATGCCACTATTGTAAAAACGGTGATTGCTATGGCCCATCAATTAAATCTAGAGGTGATTGCTGAAGGGGTTGAAACGAAAGAACAACTGATTTTTCTCCAACGGCAATTATGCAATGTCGCTCAAGGCTTTTTATTTAGTCGGCCTCTACCTGTAAAGGTGTTTATAGAACAGTTCGATGAGATGGAAAAAGTCGTGTCCATTCATGGCCTGCCCGTGGGCATTCAAAATAATCAGTGGATGGAAAATGAGTTGGAGATGGTTCGCCAGGAGTTGTTGGATACGCTCAGGCTCCAACAAGGCATGACATTCAAGTTTATAAAAAAAGGGGATCGATTTATTTATACCCTTTGTGAGGGGACGCTCGTAAATAAATTAGGACTTGTTCAAGAGGAAGTGATTGGAAAGGAAATGGTCGATTTCCAGCCCTCAGAGGAAGCAGAAAGGAAAATGTGTTACTTTTGTCGGGCCTGGGCTGGTGAAAAAAATGTGTCTTATGAGGCGGAAATGAATGGAGTGACCTACTTGGCCTCTTTACAGCCCGTGATAAAGGGCGGGAAAGTGGTAGAGGTCATTGCATCATGTGTTGATATTACGGAACGAAAGAAGGCCGAAGAAGCCTTAAGAGAAAGTGAAGCTAGAAATCGACTGATTACGAACAATATCTCAGACCTTATCTTGATATTAAATCCAGACGGAAAGGTCACCTATGCCTCACCATCTAACCAGACAGTGTTAGGCTTTCCACCTACGACTTTTGAAGGTCAGTCATTTAAGGATATTATTATTTCGGAGGACAAGAGGAGGGTTCAAGAGACATTTGATCACATGATCCTAACTAAGACATCTGTCCAGGATGAGTTCCAATATCAATATGAGGGGGGCTGGCTGTATTTCGACTGTCGGTGGAATCCAGTTTTAGGAGATGATGGGGAAATCACTGCCATTGTTATGGTGGCGCGTGATATTACTGATAGAAAGAAGACAGCGGCCTTTGTGAGGAGAACAGAAAAGCTATTGGTTGTGGGACAATTGGCTGCCGGTGTTGCCCATGAAATTCGGAATCCCCTCACTTCCATTAAAGGTTTTGTTCAACTGCTTAGCAAGGAGCAGAAGCACACCCAATATACATCATTAATATTGTCGGAGATTATTAGGATTGAGGAGATCATCCGTGAGTTTATATTTCTTGCTCAACCACAGGTACCCAATATCAAACGCACAGACATTCAGGCGCTTTTACAACGTGTGGTTTTACTTTTTAGTTCCCAAGCCACATTAAAAAATGTCGAGATCATCCAAGAGTACAATTCGGATCAGATGTTTATTCAGTGTGACAGCCATCAAATCAAACAGGTTTTTATGAATATTTTACAGAACGCTTTGGAAGCTATGCCAGATGGTGGCATGATTAAAATTCAAGTGATGAGTACCGAAGCCAATACTCTCAAAATTAGATTTGTTGATCAAGGTTCAGGAATCTCAGATGAACGGTTAGAACGCATTGCAGTACCTTTTTATAGTACGAGGGAAAAAGGGACGGGCTTAGGATTGACGATGAGTCATAAAATTGTGCATGAGCATCGGGGCAGAATGAATATTGAAAGTAATCTTGATGAAGGGACGACTGTTGAAATTCTATTACCCATTGTTTCTGGAGAGGGTGACGGGCTAAAGAATAAAGAAAGTGGGACAGAAGTGGCATCACCTTCGAAAAGATGATGAATGAGGTGCAGTTGATATGTTTTTATCAGCAATTAAACAATATAAACATTTACAAGTAATCTTCGATAGTATTTCGGATATGATTTTTTTCGTTAATATTAGAAGTGACGGCATGTTTACTTATGCCAGTGCAAATGAAACAGCCGTTCGTGACCTCTGTCTTCCAAAGGATTTCATCGGTAAAACTGTCTATGACATTATGCCTGAACATAAGGCGCAAAAGATTGTAGCTCACTATCAAAACGCCATTGACGAAAGGAAGACGATATCCTATATTGACACTTTCATTACAGAGGGAAGCACACATTGGTATGAGTCTAAAGTCACACCTCTCTTCAATCAGAAGAATGAGTGTGAGCAGATCGTTGTGGTCACCCGTGATATTACGGAAAATAAAAGAAAGGAGCAGGCACTTCAGCGTGCGAAGAAAGAACTGGAACTTATTTTTATGCATGCAGCGGATGCTTTATTTACTTTCGATGAGATGGGTCGCTATTTAAATGTGAATCCAGGGTTCAGCATACTTTTCGGGTGGTCAAAAGAAGAAATAATGGAGCACCCGGATATTACGATTTTCACTGAAAAAAATCGAGAGGATTTCCAAACGATCGTAAAAACACTCAAAGAAGGAAATATCCTTAAAAACTTAGTGTGTGAGTGTATAACGAAGGAGGGCAATATGATATCGATTCTTGCCTCTTATTCGCCCATGATGGATAACGGGGTGATGGTTGGCGGGATCGCCATGTATAAGGATATTACTCAATATAAGATCATGGAAAAGCTTTTCAAAGAGAGTGAATTGCGTTTTAGACAGATTGCCGAACACTCTTCAGATCTTATTAGAGTGATTGATAAAGAAGGCAAGATTCAATATGCCTCACCCTCTCATGAAAAAATATTAGGTTTATCAGCTGACTTTTTCCTTAATAAATCAGCGCTCTCTTTTATTCATCCAGATGATATGAATATCGTGCAAGAAACCATCGAGATCATTAAAAGAACCAAGGCCAAGCGTTCAATTGAATTTCGACGGTTAAATAAAAAGGGGAAGCTCATTTGGATGGATTCAATTGGTACGCCGATCATCAATGCCAATGAAGAGGTCGATCAGATTTTGTTTATGTCTCGAGATATTGGCGCAAAAAAACGTCAGGAATCTAAATTAAAGCACTTGGCGTATTATGATTCATTGACCAATTTACCGAATCGACGCTTATTTGATATCCAATTGCAAGCGGCGATGAAGGCCTCACTACGACTCAAGACATTAATGGCTGTTTTTGTTCTTGATTGTGACCATTTTAAAGATGTGAATGATACATACGGTCATGGTGTAGGGGATCAAGTTATTCAGCACTTTGCAGAACGAATCAAAAACACTCTTCGTGAAGGTGATATGGTGTCACGCCTAGGTGGAGACGAGTTTCAAATGGTTCTGCCTGATCTAGAAAAAGAAGAAGATGCGGTTGCCATTGCTCAAGCAATCATTGATACGATGCAAATTCCTTTTCTTATTGATGAGCATCGCCTGAATCTAACGACAAGTATTGGTATAACGTTTTATCGTGGTGAAACAAGATCCAAGAAAGTGCTGATGGAAGAAGCGGATAAAGCCCTGTACCAAGCCAAAGCAGGTGGAAGGAATATGTTTTGTATCTACCAATTAAAAAAACAAGGGTCACGCTGGAAAAAATTCAAGAAAAAGTTCATAAGGGGGAGATGAACACGTCATAGGGAGGTTTTATCTCGGTGCAACCGTCCGTAAGACGCCCACTTCAAAGCCTGAAGTGACACAAAGCTGTTGATGTAGGAGTAACGGATGCTAACATCCGGATTGGTTCAACTAACCATTAGTGGGGAAGGGCAAAAACCCTCACTGATAGAAGTTTTACTTTACAGAGAAGGGGCAATGCTAATGAGATATAAAAGAGAAGAGGCCTTTCGCTATGCCTTCGACCCACCTCTAGAAGCCTATTTTTCTATCATTGAAGTGAATGGGCAAACGATTGACGTTCCGGAGGGTCCTGCGAGATTGCTTGATTTAAGCACTCATGGCTTGAAATTTTCAAGCGATTTAGATATACCCATGTCCGAAAACGATACGATCAGCGTTTCGGTCCGGTTCTCAATAAACGAGAGTGAATATAAGATCAATGGAGAAGTGGCCTGGAGAAAGCAAGAAAGTAAGCGGTGTTTTTTTTACGGCATTCATCTTTTTGCAGATGAAAGATTGCAACAAGCTTTGACACAGGAGCTCATTGTTTTTTCAAGGTCCGTAAATAGTTAAATGATAATTTCCAAAAATATTAATTTATATGGTAATAATATCATAGGTGTTTTTACTTAATTCCAGCGCAGAAAAGACGATATATAAATAGAAGATCATTTTATTTCCTTCGATAATGGCAAACTTACTGAAAGGTAAGGACGCAAAGCTACGGGTCTAAGGCTTTATTTTAAGCTATGATCGCCGGGTTACCGAAAAGGTTGGATACCATTATAGAGGTGCAACTGGCTTTTTGATGAGCTAGTGACTTTTATTTCCTTTGTCCACCAATCTTTTTGGTGGGCATTTTTATATGGAAAAAGAAAAAATGAGGGGGTCAAATCAATGACAGTAGAAATAAAGACAGGACAACTTGAAGAACATATTCGTGGAATTCTTAAATTAATAGGTGAAAATCCTGATCGTGAGGGATTACTGGATACACCTAAACGGGTGGCCAAAATGTATAATGAGGTCTTTTCGGGGGTTGGCGTCGATCCTGAAACAGCGTTAACCACCACTTTTGAGGAAAGCTATGATGGCTTAGTCGTTGTGAAGGATATTACTTACTATACTTTTTGTGAACACCATCTCATTCCTTTCTTTGGAAAAGCGCATATTGGCTATATTCCGAATGGTAGGGTTGTAGGATTAAGCAAATTTGCTCGTTTGGTTGAACTGGTTTCTAAGCGTCCACAAGTCCAAGAACGGATGACCCAGCACATTGCCGATGCCGTCATGAATGTTTTACAACCAGAAGGCGTGATCGTCAGTGTTGAGGGTCAACACCTTTGTATGTGTGCGAGAGGTGTAAAGAAGCCTGGAAGCTCTACGGTAACAACCGTTAAAAAAGGTGTCTTTAAAAATGATACAGCCTGGGTAGAAGAATTCGAGAATGCTTTGAAGAGGGACTAAGGGGGAACTTATATGCTTTATCTATCACGCAAAATGATGTTTTCCTCTGCACATTCTTATCGGATTGAGGCGTGGAGTGAAGAAAAGAATCAGGCCATCTTCGGACCATGTAGTAATCTTCATGGCCATGGTCATGACTATACATTGGAAGTGATGGTCAGGGGTGAATTAGATGCCGATTCAGGGATTGTCGTCAACATTACCGATATTGATAAAATCATGAAATCCTTTGTGAATGAAACCTTAGATGGGAAATTTTTAAACAAACAAGTCCCTTACTTTGAGACGCATATCCCCACCACCGAAAATTTAGTGTCCTATATTTGGGAGGGGCTAGAGCAACAATTCACTCATTGTGAGCTTTATAAAATTAGATTGCGAGAGAATGACTTTTTATTTTCAGAAAAGGAGAAAGATCAAATGGTTCAACTGACACGAAAATATCATTTCAGCACAGCTCATCGTTTGCATAGTCAGCAACTCAGTGAGGAAGAAAATTTAGCGATATTTGGCAAGTGTAATAATCCCTTTGGGCATGGTCACAATTATTATTTAGAAGTGACTGTTAGTGGCAAGGTAGATCCTATCACGGGGATGATTGCCGATCTAGCTGCTCTTGACAATGTGGTAGAGGAAGCTGTTTTGAAGAAATTTGATCACAAGCATTTAAACCTCGATACGGAGGAATTTAAGGCGTTAAACCCGACATCGGAAAATGTCACGGTTGTCATTTGGGACTTGCTTAAGGATAAGGTCGATCATCTGTATAAAATTGGTCTTTATGAGACAGAGAAAAATTACTTTGAGTACTACGGAGAATAAGGAGTCGTGAGCTATGAATATAGATGGAGCCACCATTGTCATCACAGGGGCAAGTAAGGGAATTGGAAAAGAAACGGCGGCCCTACTTCGGAAGGAAAACGTCAATCTTGTTTTAGGCAGTAGGAGTGGTCAAAAGAATGAGTTAGACCAGCTTCTTGAACTCCCTTTAGATGTTGCCAACGAGGATTCTGTAATTCAATTTTACACACGTGCCGTTCAAAAGTTCGGAAGTATTGATGTTTTAATTAACTGCGCCGGGACAGGAAGTTTTGAACATATTATCGAGTCGTCCACGCAAGCTTTTGATGAGATGCTTTCAGTCAATCTACGTGGGACTTACCTGATGTGTAAACATTTTGGCAAGCATATGGCAGGAGGCGGTAAAGGGCATATTTTGAACCTAATCTCTATTGCAGGAACGACAGCCCTTCCTGGCGGTGGCGGATACTCCGCTTCTAAATTTGGCGTATTAGGTTTAACAAGAGTACTACAGACAGAGCTTAGACAAAAAGGGGTACAGGTGACGGCAGTTCTTCCAGGAGCAGTGAGAAGCAGTTTTTGGGACCAAATCGAACCCAAACCGGATTTATCACAAATGATCCCCACGGAAACGCTCGCCCAACATCTTGTAAATATTATTCATCAACCCCCAGGAGCCTACGTTGATGAAGTGACGCTAATGCCACCACTTGGGATTCTTTAATTGCTGAGCATGCCGAGGGATATCCGCTCGGCCCCCCCAGGTGCATCACACTTGTAAGTAGGAGGAAGAGATATGAAGCCACTGCTTAATAAGTTTCTTGGTGGTAAAGAGGCTAAAGAACAGGTCAAGCCCCAATTTCCTACTCCTTTGACATTAAATTCATTAAGTGATCATCAGAGAGTATCAGTAGTCGGATGGATAGCGAATAAGTTAGGTCAACAACTTGCCGTTGAAGGGTGTCATGAGGGGTTACTTGTTTATCGTTCTTTATATAGCCAGTCAGATGGAGAAAGTCAGACAGATGAGGGCTACTTAATCTATTTAGCTGAACAGCTAGTGACATGGATTGAGTTAGAGGAAGATGTCTATTTCAAGATTAGACAAATGCCATTAGAGGATCAGTATCACAAGGGCTTATTGGAAGTATATGAGGGTATTAAAAATGATGCAAATCTCTATTTCAATAGAAAAAAGGGAGTTGAAGAGCAAATAAGTGAAGCAGACAAGGTATGGGAGGTCTATAGGGACGTGATCCATGCCGCAAGTCAGAGAAAGCTTCTTCTTATCAGAGAGTCTGAGCTTTCAAGTTATAAGGATGGGACCATCCTTTGCGATGAGCCAGTTGTCGAAAAGTCAGATATACCTAAAGCGCGGAACATAGCCAAAGCAGCTCTAGAGAAGGAAGGGTTATCAAGAAACAAAGTAGCCAGCTGCACGCTGCTTATTTCTGAGGCGATCACAAATACGCTTAAGCATGCAAAGGATGGCAGACTCCTTATTGTTAAAAGGAATCAAGCCTTGCACCTTTTGATCGAAGATGCGGGGTCAGGATTTCCTTTAAAAACGTTACCTTATACCCTTTTAACAGCAGGGTATTCGACTAAGAAATCATTGGGACAAGGTTTTACATTAATGGTGAAGTTAGCCAATCAGGTTTTATTAAAGACATCCTCAACAGGCTCAACACTTGTGTTAGTCATCCATAAAGAAAAGAGTGTGAGTAGTGAAGAAAGTGCTTAATTGGAATCAAGACATTGAAGACGAGTCGAAGATGAATAAGACCATTCAAAAGACTTTGCTCGCTTGTGTGTTGCAACAAGGATTTTGGGATCGATGGTTTTCTCACGGCATTGAGCCCAATGTTATTAACAAAAAGAAACAGCAATTAGCCACATTAGAAGGATGGGTCAGGACTTTAGAACATCGGGCTTCTGAGCTTTCTCAGCTTGCCATGACCCATGAACGAAATCAAGACCATTTAGAAGCCGCGCACCATTATGCCTTGTCTGGACTCTATTATTGCTTACTGCAATGGATTTTTCCTGTGCAGTGTGACGCGAAGGCAGAGTGGTATGGTCTGTGCGTTAGCCAGATGAATAAGGCTGATGCCGTATCCCCTTATAAGAAGACTCGGCACACCCTGAGACGGGGGGATGTACAGTATGTGGGTAAAGTCAGTGAACCGCTCGCGCCTTCAAAAGGGGTTGTCATTATTGTCACCCCTATTGATTCGGCGAAAGAAGAACTCTTTTCCTATGAACAGGATTTTCTTCGTGGAGGCTTTTCAGTCGTGATCTTTGATGGTCCTGGGCAAGGAGAGACTGTGCTGGAGACGGGTCACAAAGCGAGTCAACAGCATTGTCACTCATTCCTTGAAGCGGTCATCCGTTTTTCTCATCACGCCTTTCCGGACCTCCCGCTTCACCTGTTTGGGACAAGCTCGGGAGCGACATGGAGTTTAGAGGGAGGAAAAAACCCGCTTATCTCTAAAGTTATTGCGGTAAGTCCAGCAACAAAGCATGACATTCATATGCCTGATTTTTTTAAGGAAAGAATGGAGAACACTTTAGAGGATTTTAATCAGGGATTTTTACCTCCGTTAGCTGAAAGGGAAAAACTCAATCAGGTTGTGCTGTTTCATGGAAAAGAGGATGTCATGGTTGATAAAAGAGATTTGCTTGACCTTTATGAGAACCTGTCTGAACCTAAGCGTTTCATAGAATATGAGGGTGAGGGGCATTGTTGTAACTTCAAGTTATCAGAGATAAGGGCTAGGTCAATGAAATGGTTAAAGGGGGAGAAGATACATGGAATTTAATGCAATCACAAAATCAATCTTCGAGATCATCGATATGGAGCCGATTCCTGTGAATAAGACAACCAGTCTAAAAGAGGAATTGGATGTCGATTCACTACAGATGGTCAATCTTATGACGCGTTTAGCTGAAACGTTTGATGTCCCTTTCGCGCGGTTTATCGAACATGCAGATCTTATTGATACTATGGGCGGAATCTATCAGATTATTACAGGAGAAGTAAAATCATGAATCTAGAAGAAAAAGTCATTGATTTAACTCATACAAGGCCTGCGATAACAACGTTTAAGGGGAGTTCAACGCGACAGGATATCCTCAAAAAAGTTCAAAGCTATGTTGCTTTTCTGGACTCCCTAGAGATAGAAGGAAAAAGAGTAGGCTTACTAGTACCCGAGATTGAAGCGTATTTGCCTCTCATTTTAGCCATCAATAAATTAGGCGGGACGGTAATGCCTTTAAATCCCCAATTTAGGAAGGAAGATTTAAAAAGTATTCTTACCCTGCTCGATCCCCATATTATCTTTACAGTCAGCCATTACAATGGCTTTAATTTTAAAGAGGCTATAGAAGAGAGTCTTAAGGCGACTGGCAAAGCGACACTTTTATATACATCGGAAACTTGTAGTGAATGGGAAAAGCAGATCTATGAAGGGCCCTCAAGTCCCTTGGAGGGTCAGGTTAATAATTTTATCTGTTGCTCTTCGGGAAGTACGGGAACGCCGAAGGGATTAGTTTTTAATCTCAGTATATTTGATTATTCCTATCACTTAATCAGTCGGTTTACAAGATTGAAAGCAGAGGATACCGTCTTATTTTACACTTCGACAAGCACCGTTTTTGGGATCAAGTCCATGACTAATATCATCAAGACAGGAGCGCATGCTGTAATTCCAACGTCCTTTGATTTACCTGCGATTATTAAGATGATGCAGGAAACAAAGTGTAATAAGGTCATCACGACGCCGTCGGTCCTTAAAGCGATTTATACTTTTGCTAAGCATTTAGCACCAGAAGTTCTAAAAAATCTAGAATGGATCGCCTTAACAGGGGAAAAAATGCCCCAAGGTTTCCCTAATCAGTTTCCGTTATTAACCCATTGTTCCTTTATTTCCCAATATGGTGTGTCGGAAACAGGCGCTATTGCGGAAAGTGATTTGCGCCAAGGTGAGGCACATATTGTGTACGACGAAAATGATTTTAAGGTCGTCGATGGCGAACTGTTAGTGAAAACGGGCGCGCTTTTTACGGAATACTTTCATAATCCCGCACAAACAAAGGCAGCTTTTGATGATGAGGGCTGGTATTACACGGGTGATCTAGTGGAGGTCATGGCGCCTCGAACACTAAAAATTGTCGGTCGTAAAAAAGACATGATCAAAAAAGGCGGTCAACAGGTCAACCCCTCAGAGATTGAAAAGGTCATCGCCTCTTTAGAAGGTGTAAAAAATGTTGTCATTGTGGGAGCGCCTCATGCCATTTATGGTGAACATGTGGTGGCTTTTGTTGTAGCAAAAGGACTCAAATCAGCAGACATCCGTTCGTATTGTAAAGGGAAAATTTCAGCTTATAAGATCCCAGACCAGATTGTATTCTTAGATGAGCTACCGATTAGACAAGGTAAAGTCGATAAGCTTAAGTTAAAAACGCTCATTTAATGGCGTCAGCATTTATTCTCTAAACCGTTCAGGAGGATTAGTCATAGTGAACAAAAAGAAAAAGGATAGCACTTTAAGAAAGCAATTTATATTAAGGATGTTTTCGGTATTTATCATTATCGTGGTGATATCCGGGACCGTGCAATCCTTCTATTTAGCTCATAAAGTCAATAAAGATGTCAACGATGAGGCCCTATCTATTGGTCATAGTGTTGAACAAGGGATTGCTGAAACAGACCTGGCCTCAAAAGCGATTGAACATCAGCTTGATCTAAAATTAAAATTAATCGCTCAACGCATCAGTGATAGATTAACAGGGCGGCAAATAGGTGACATTTCCAATACTGACCTCAAACGCATCAGTAAAGAGTTTGGCATTGCCGGCATTACTCTATTTGCTAGGCAGGACGATGATATTGTTGGTGTGAAGTCAACAGAGAAGAATGACATCGGCTTTAGTTTTAAAAAGACAGTCGGTGCAGACGATTCAGGTTTTATTGGATTGAATCATTTATTAGACAATCAACAACCTACGAAAAATGATGAGAGTTATGTCGATCATGACACAATGATTCTTTATACCTCTCAATCAGGGTCACATGAAGGAAAACCCGTTTTCTATAAATATGCTTATTACCATAATAAAAATCAAGACTTTATTATTAATCCTTATATTGAGGCAAACGAGGTTTATCAGTTTACCGATGCTGTGGGTCCAGATTCTTGGGCAAAAAAAGTAGTGGAGACGAACCCTCTAGCTAAAGAAGTCGCCGTCCTCGATCCTAGCGTTTATGCGAATCCTAAACTCGCTAAGCAGATGTACCCTCCTTTACAGAAGGTTGTCTATGGGACTTTTAAGGAACAGACGAAAAAAGATACGAAGTTATTAAAAGAGATGGCTAAGCATCCGAAACAAGTTTCGTACATTGAAAAAAAACAGGGGACCAAGATTTACAAGATGTTTATCCCGATGAAAGATGGGAAAGTCATTTACGTCGCCTTGAATTACACAAAGATGAGTGCGCCTTTACATAACTTATCTTTTATTTTAATTGCATTTAGTGTGATTTCGTTACTGGCATTATTTATATTAACAGCGCGTTTCTTCAGCTCCATTTACAAAAATATTCAAGACATCATCAAACAGATTATGAGATTAGAAGGTGGAGATTTCACTGCAGAAAGTGAAGTGAAGGGGAAGGGAGAGCTAGCTGAGCTTTCAACAAGTACCAATCATATGGTAAGGACATTAAATCAGGTTTTAAAGGATACAACGAAACAAGCTGAAAAGGTACAAGCCTTATCTTTGGATTTACAGAAGGATGCCGATGAATCAGTTGAAAGAATGTATGCTTTGTCTTTGGATTTAACAACGAAGGCAAGGGACGATCACTTTGAAATTACTGATTTCTTGGACTCATTGGAAGCAAAGGTGTTGCCTCTAAAAGATCAAGAAGGTGTACAAGACATCTTAAGACGTATTGAAGATATTAGAAAGATATCTAATGATCGCTCATCATCAACAACAGATATCACACTGACACTTTCGGACTTGTTGAATTCATTGCAGGTGCAATCGGCAGAGCTATCTAACATTTCAAGTACACTTTTCAAAAACATGTACAAATTTAAACTTTAAAAAAGGGAGATACGCAAATGCTATTAACCGTGAAAAGTGAAAGAATAGGAGCATCCTTAAATATTGCAGTAAAGGGGGTTCTTGACTACTCCACTGTTGAATCCTTTGATTTCGTAAATGAAACACCTCAAGGAGTAACAGAGTTTAATGTTGATTTTGCTGAATTAGAATTTATTGACTCGACAGGTATAGGTTCAATCTTGACAGTTCTGCACAAGGCCAATGAGTTACAAGCCAAAGTAAACTTTAATAATATGTCTGAGGAAACCAAAGCGTTGTTTGAAACCATCGGTGTTTTTGACATTAAGAAGTCATTACTTGGAGAGGAGTAACTGCAATGTACAGACGAGAATTTAGCCAAGCCAATCAAAGTGTGATTACAGATAATAAAACACTTGAACGAGAGATAAATTTAGCCAAGGTTATTCAATCCAAGTTATTGAACGGTGAAAAGCCAAAACTGGATAAGGATGATATTTCAGGGGTGTCAATTCCGGCACGGTTAATTGGTGGTGATTACTTTGACTTTTATCCCTTACCCAATGGGAGACTTCGTGTTGTTATTGGTGATGTGATGGGAAAGGGAATTCCAGCAGCCATGCTTATGATTTTAACAAGAGGGGCTTTCCGAACGGCAGCAGAGTCCACTCAAGGGCCGGGGGAGACATTAACTGCAATGAACAATGCCTTGTATAAGGATTTAAGGAGTCTAAGCTCTTTTGTTACTGTCTTTTGTGCGGATTGGGAGCCAAGTACTGGCGCGTTCTATTACTCTAATGCTGGCCACTCTTTACCCATCGTCGTCAGAAAGACCTCTGAATTAATCGAGATCCCTAAAATTAAAGGCGTGATGCTCGGGGGATTACCGGACCAAGTCTATAAAGAGGAAAAAATAACATTACAAGAGGGAGACTTTATCTTCCTCTACACGGATGGGATCATCGAAGCCCGCAACCGTGAAGGTGACATGTATAAAGAGGGACGTTTGATTAAAGTATTAAAAGAAAATGTCTCCAAAACGGCAGTAGAGATTGAGACCGTTGTGATCGATAGTGTGACCCATTTTACTGAAGGGGTGGCACAGAGAGATGATATTACGATGGTATCCATGAAAGTTGGGAAGGACAAAACAGATATATCGAGTTTTAACTCTCCATTGGTTTAATTTAAGACCTTTAGTGGTGCTCCGAGAATTCTCAGTTAATCAGGAGGTGAAGTCATGCAATCTATTATTTCTAAAGGGAAGAACGTTAAAGAGGCCATTACACTTGGGCTAGAACTATTAAATGTTGGATCAAAGGATGTTAATGTTGAAATTATTCAACAGGAATCTAAAGGGATGTTCGGTATTGGGGCGCGAAAAGCCATTGTAAAGCTAACTGTTTTAGCACAACAAAATGATTCGGTATCTGTCGTCAATGCTGTCGATGTATTGGAAGAAACATTAACCAGAGAAGAAAAGCATCAGCAACCTCAAATGGATCCAGGTACAACGTTGACCCAAGAGAAACATGAAGGGAAGGTCTGGGTGAAAGCGGGACGGCTTTATTGTAAGTCCTCACCTACCCAATTTCCAACGGTAACATTAGGGAAAGGGGTCACATTACTTAAAAATGGTGAGCCTGTGGCTGGACCGACGGTTGTCCTTTCTGAACATGACTTATACAAAATAGTATTAAAGGAAGATAAACAGGAAACAAAATGGCATGTCAAAATGGATCAGTTAAAGTTAAAGGTGATCCTTCAAGTTGAGCCAGGGTATCAGATGACTCGTCAGATCCCGGATTATGCTCCGGATGAACATATTACATTAGAAGCTGAGGAAGTCAAACAAGTGGTTAACACACTCTCTTATGGAGATGTGATGGTTCAGCTTGAAAACTTACGGGTCAAGCAAGGCTTTATCCAAGATAATATCTTAAAAGCGATCGCCGCAACGGTGCCGAGTGAATTTGAGATTGCTGTCGGAACAAGGGCAAAAGACGGTAAGGATGGCTGGTTTGAGCTGAAAGTCGATGTTGATACGAAAAAGGGCTTGCAAGAAGATGATGATGGAAAAGTAGACTTTAGAGAAGTACAAACGATACCTACTGTACAAAAAGGACAAGTCATTGCAGTTATCCATCCGCCTATTCCAGGTGAGCCAGGGGTGACGGTAACCAATGAGCCACTGCCGCCGAAACAAACCTATCCCGTTGAGTTGAAATTGGGGAGAGGCGTTATGGTCGTTGATGATAAGGTTGTGGCGCTAGAATCCGGACGCCCTAAGGTTGAGCAAAGAGGGCAACTTGTTAGGATTTCAATTTTAGAAAAGCTTTTTCACCCCAAGGATGTCGACTTAGAATCTGGAAACCTGCGCTTTATGGGTGATATTGAAATTTTTGGTAATGTCAAAGAACACATGCGCGTTGAGGCAGATGGCGATGTTCTTGTTCATGCAGCTGTGAATTTTGCAACCATTACGTCAAAGAGTGCCATCATCGTTAAGAAAACGGTGAACAGTTCAGAGCTCTCAGCGGGAAAACATAATATATTGGTTGCCGAATGTGGGCATATGCTTGGTATTCTCCATGAGCAATTGCAGCAAATGAACGCCATAATAAACGATCTTCTGAAATCAGCGGCTTTCAAACATACAGACATTTCCCAAAGGGGATTACAACCACTGATTAAACTTCTCTTGGAGAAACGGTTTAAGAGTATTATTCCACTTTCTAAGCAATATGTGGATGTCGTCTTAAAGGGAAAAGACTATTTTGAATCGGATGATTGGCGAGAGATCGCCGTTACATTAAAGCAAATCTTTTTATCTTTATCTCAGCAAATGATAACCTTGGAGAGGTTGAAAGAGCTGTCTGAAAGGTCAAAAAGACTTCATGAATGGAGTAAAATTCCTGTGGAACCCGAAGCCTATATTACGCTTCACAGTGTGCAGAATAGTCACCTATATAGCAGCGGGGATATTACCATCATTGGCCAAGGATGTGTGAATACAAAAGTACATGCGGGCGGCCGTTTGAACATTGAGGGCATTGTACGTGGCGGTGAAATATATGGGAAGCTCGGTGTGGCCATTAACGAAGTTGGTTCTGAGATGGGGACAAGGACAATCGTTTCAGTTCCACAGGATCAAACCATCAGGATAAAAAAGGTGATGGAAGGCACGATCTTAAAGATTGGAACGATGAAATATACCATTAATGAAACCTGTTATCATATCAGTGCTTATTTAAACCGTGATGGCGAAATCGCCTTTAATTAAGAGAAGAGAAAGAGGGGATTGAAACATGCTCCAGTATAGTACAACTCAAGAGGATAGTCATCTCACGGTCACTTTCGATGGGGACTTTGATATTGAAGCGACTGAACTGATCCAAGACACCATTAAACCTATGCTTAGTGACTATTCAATTGTGACGATTAATCTTAGCAAGGTACCCTTTGTTGATTCCTCAGGAATGGGGCTTCTCATCGACTTGGTGCGATCGATGGAGTCAAGTGCGACAGTAGTTAGGATTGCAGAAGTTAGAGAGGAAGTCTTTGAAGTGTTTGAACTCCTACAGCTTCCGGAAATCTTAGGAGAAGGCACCTTTGTTTGACGTTAACACGCACAGGGATCCTCAATGAGAAAGGTTAAACAATCAAGACTAGGGTGGGCTCCGAAAAAAATTAAACGATCGTTTAATTTTTTTCTTTGCCCCAGTATAAGCCCTCATTTTCGCTTAAAACTTGCCCCTCGGCAAGTTTTTTTAAAAGAAGTAAGAAAGATAAGCCATCAAAGCAATAAAGAGATCGAGAAAAAAACTTGTCTTAATGCATCGGATGTGATCCCTCTAAATTGGGCATTCTAAGGGATAGAATGTTTGAAAGAGGAGTGAAACAATGGCGAAATTTCATGTTTCAGTATCATTAAGTAACGGAAAAGAGATTGGTTTTGATAAGGAAGCTGAAAATAAGCAGGAGATTTTCGACAGTGTCAGTGACTTGAATTCATGGTATGAGCACGAAGTCGGAGGAAGAACGTATTATTTTAAAACCAATGATGTTGTTTCTTTTACGGTTTCGGACAGAAATAGTACGAAGAAGTAATGTCCTGAGGTGAGAAAAAAGGAGATCTTAAATCCCTAGGGGGTTAGATCTCAAAATAAACCATAATAGTCCATACCCTGACAGATCTTGTCGGGGTTTCAGTTTATTGAAAAAACGATACTTTTTAAGCTGGACATGGCTGTATCCTCAGAAAAAGTGGGTATTCATAATGGAGGGCTGAAGAAAAGTGATAATCAGTGATGTTTTGTGTGACGATAAAGGAGGGGTAGGATTGCTTTAGGAAATCTGGCCCTTATGACTTTAAGGAGACCTCCATTCTATTAATATATTCTTAATAGAGAAAGGCTCTATTTTTTGCTATACTGTAAGAGAATGTATATTATCTTCGTTATTTAATAGCAAATAGTATCAGAATATTCAGCGCTTATCGAATAGATTGAGGAGGCAGAACATGGGAGCGAACGATGAAAAGGTGCATCCATCCATTGAACGGGTGATTCTCAATATTGAACGCGTCATGATAGGGAAACGACAAGCTACTATGTTAGCATTAACGGCATTATTCGCAGAGGGGCATGTGCTTTTAGAGGATGTTCCAGGTGTTGGGAAGACCATGCTTGTTCGTGCCATTGCAAAGTCGCTAGGAACAGAGTTTAAAAGAATTCAATTCACGCCTGATTTACTCCCGTCCGATTTAACGGGGCTTTCCGTATATAACCAGAAAGAAATGACTTTTGAATTTCGGCCAGGGCCATTAATGGGAAACGTCGTATTAGCGGATGAGATTAACCGGACATCGCCTAAAACGCAATCCGCGCTTTTAGAAGGGATGGAGGAAGGCAGTGTGACGGTTGATGGGCAAACCCGGGTGTTACCGAAGCCTTTCTTCGTTATGGCCACACAAAACCCCATTGAATATGAAGGGACTTATCCATTGCCAGAGGCTCAACTCGATCGCTTTTTGCTTAAGTTAAAGATGGGGTATCCGAGTCGTGCCGAAGAGCTGGAGGTCCTTAACCGCTTAGAAGCCTATCATCCTATTGAAACTATAGACTCCGTATTGTCCATTGAGGAAGTATTAGAATTACAAGCCGCTGCGCGTTCAGTGTATGTTGATGAAAGCATTAAGAATTATTTAATTGATATTGTCAGCCGTACACGTGGGCATCACCAGGTTTATCTTGGGGTAAGTCCTCGTGGCTCTTTAGCCCTGCTTAAAACCGCCCAGGCTTATGCGATGATGCATGATCGTAAATATGTGGTGCCAGATGATGTAAAAAGCTTAGCACCTTTTGTACTTGGCCATCGTCTTATTCTTAAACCAGATGCTAAATATTCGGGTGTAAAGCCAGAGGATATTGTAGCAGACATCATTAAGACCGTTCAAGTTCCGGTTCCGCGTGAGGGTAGTTTGAAATGATGGCGATGTTTCGTCGCCATCGCACACTCTTCGGCGTCGTCTGGGTTTTAATCCTTTTCTGTATTGCGTTTGCCTATGCCATGTTTCAAGGGGGGTTTGTCAGTTGGTTTGTCTTTTTTGGGTTCGTCCCTATTTTAGTGTATACGTTGATTGTTGCCCTCTATCCTCTCGGTGATATACGGATTGAAAGAGTCATGAGTAAACACGAACTTTATGCAGATGAGCCGTTAGAAGTGACCCTTAAGATGACCCGCCGGGTGCCTTTCCCTCTGTTTTACTTAATTATAGAAGACCACCAGCCTCATAATATTTTAAAAAAGCACCAAAATTGGAAACGGGAGAATGCCAAGAAGCTTCTTTCTCTTGGCTTTCAACTGGGAACAACATTGACTTATACCATAGAAGGGATGCCTCGTGGGGAGTATGTGTTTAAAAAACTGTCGATCCGGACAGGAGACATTTTTGGATTTATTCAAAGGCAAAAGGAAATAGAGATAGAGGATACCGTCCTTGTTTATCCGAAAATGACGCCCCCTGAATCTTGGAGCCCTCTAGATCTTGCCTATGGTGGACAACGGCGGTCAAGGAAAAGTTTTGAACATGATGTGACCTCTATCGCAAGTATTCGCGAGTATATCCCGGGAGATCGGTTAAGTTGGTTGGACTGGAAATCAACGGCTCGTACCAATCATCTGATGACAAAGCAGTTTGAATTTCCATTGAATAATGACGTCATTCTTATTCTTGACTGTACTGTCAATAGTGCGGATCGAGAGGGGGAGGCCTTTGAACGTTCTGTGGCACTTGCGGGTTCACTTATGGAAAAGGCCCTACGAACAGAATCATCCGTTGGTTTTGTCACTGTAGGGAAAGAAACCCAATGGTTGGAGTTGGAGAATCAGCCTTATCAAAAGTGGAAGATATTAAATCATCTCGCGCGTATCCATCAAGAGAGTTCGGCAGAGGTGTCAGTGGCCATAAATAAGTATATTCAACATCTCTCACATCACTCAACGGTCATTTTTGTAACAACAAAAGTCTCAAAGCACTTACTACTTCTGTTTAATGATTTAATGACAAGAGGTTTGGCGATTGAGTTTTTCCTTGTGACACAGAACGACAATCGAGAAGGGACCCGTGTTCTGGAACAATTACATGGGATGGGTGTTGTGACCCATCATGTCACGGATGACCATTTTAATCGGTTGACGAAGGGAAGTGGCTCTCTTGCAACAAGCTAAATCACATACCTTCTCTCTCCTTCTTTATCTCTTAGGTTTTCTCTTGTTATGGGAGTGGTTACGTCCCTTATCCGTCATTACGAATAATGGCAGTGTGAATTATTTTGTTGGCTTCGCCGCCTTCTCATTTCTATTAACCTACTTAAGGCTACCTTATTGGCTGACGTTTCCTGTTAAATTTATAGCAATAGTTTATGCCTTGCACTTGCTGTTTTTTTACAATACCTCGTTTTTTAGTGGGTTATGGGTGGACTATTTTTTTGAGGATTTACGAGAAAATCTGATTTTTGTTTTTGATGGCAATTGGGTCGGATTAACCGATTTATTTCGATCTTTTATCTTTTTTATTTTATTATGGATTATTAGCTATTTGATGCGCTATTGGTTGCTGCAAGCGCGTAGAATCTTTCTCTTTTTCTTTGTCACTATAATTTATTTGACCATCCTCGATACTTTTACGATGTATCACGCTGATTTAGCTATTGTGAGAACGATGATTATCGGCCTTGTCCTCTTAGGACTTTTACGTGTGATTAAGATACAGGAAAAAGAAAAGGTGAGCTTCAAACGGAAAAAGCTGCCGTTATCTTGGATGTTAGCGCTAGTCGTTATGGTCGCCTTGACGTCAGCAGTGGGCTATGCTGCGCCAAAATTTGGTCCGCAATGGCCGGATCCGGTTCCTTTTATTCAAAAGGCAGCCAATGGTTATGAAGAATATGGTTCAGGGCAAAAGGACGCCAAGACCGGCGGAGCGGTTCAGCAAAAGATTGGTTATGATAGTGATGATACGCATCTTGGTGGCGGCTTCTCCATGGATGATACACCGATTTTTTACACATCTGGTGAGTATACCCACTATTGGCGTGTCACTTCGAAAAACTTCTATACAGGGAAGGGCTGGATCAATAAGCCCGAAGGCAAGCCCCAAAAAGTTGATCTAAGTCACCTATCCGATTATCCTATTCTTAATCTTTATGAGTCAGGAACAGAGGTGAAGAAGTCTACCGATACGATCGAGTACTTAGGGAGGAACTTCCCGCAATTGATCTATGGGGGAAGTCTCACCGGGATTAAGGCTCTTAACCAAAAGAATGCGGATCTGCAGCTCAATGAAAACTCAGGGCTATTTGAACCGACTTATCATGGCCGCCATATTTCATTAAAGTCATATACGCTTGAGTATCAATATCCGACGTTTTCTATTCCAAAACTTTCACGTGTAAAGGGAACAGCAAATGATCCGGAAGTTATTAAATCGACGTACTTGCAATTACCGACCTCCTTGCCGGCAAGAGTGAGAAACCTGGCTCAAGAACTTACTGGGAATGAAACCAATCGTTATGATAAGGTCCAAGCGATCGTTAATTATTTACAAGGATCTGACTATACGTATCAAATTGATGATGTTGCAAAACCTTCTGGGAATACTGATTATGTGGATCAGTTTCTATTTGATACTAAAGTTGGGTATTGTGATAATTTCTCCTCTTCAATGGTGGTTCTATTGCGAACCGTGGGGATTCCAGCGCGATGGGTCAAGGGCTTTACCCAAGGTACCTATAAAGAAACCCTTTCGGATAGCAAGTATGAGTATGAAGTGAAGAATTCTGATGCCCATTCTTGGGTGGAAGTTTACTTTCCCGGCTCCGGTTGGGTGCCTTTTGAGCCGACGAAGAGCTTTGATAATATCAATAGCTTTAACTATGCTAGCGACACCGAGGACTCACAGACGACCTCTACACCTGAGAAAACCCAAGATCAGCAAGAGCAACAGGAGAAACAGCAACAGCCTGAAAAGCAGGAACAGAAAACAGCTGAGGCCAAGACGACCACTCCTAAGGATTTTCATTTATCATTAGGAACCGTTTGGAAGGTGCTTGCGCTTATTGTTCTTCTGCTCTTGATTGCGAGTTTTATTTTGTGGCGTTCCAGAAAAAAATGGCTCCCAGGTTACTTATTACGTCAATACAGTGGACGTACAGATGATCATGCTCTTGATCAGGCTTTTAGAAAGCTTCTTTATCTATTGCAACTTTATGGCTACAAAAAAAGGCCAGAGCAAACGTTAAGAGAGTATGCCGAAAGAGTGGATCGTCACTTGGGAACGAAGGATATGGGACGGCTGGTCACAAAATATGAAGAGAGAAGTTATTATAAGGCAGATCCTCATCAATGGTCTGATTGTAAAGAATCGTGGGAAAATATAATTAAAAAATTACGAGGTTGAAGCTCGGAGGATACATTGATAGAATAGATGAGGACAATGATGGAATGTCCTTCTAGACGCCCTGCCTGTGAGAGGCTATCGGATCATAGCGAGGGCACGATTGTGGCAATGTCATGAATAACATTAAAATAAATGTCCTTCGTATATGCTCGTGAATATGGCGCGAGTGTTTCTACCAGATCACCGTAAACGGTCTGACTATGAAGGTGGATTTCCTTTATGTACATTTTCTTACTGGATGTCTGCCTTCTTCAAAAGGTGCGACATCCAGTTTTTAATTACGTCAGAATTTATGTCTTAGTGGAAGACCTTATAAGTGCAACTAAGGTTTTCGCTATTAAAATTTAGCGAAAACCAAGTTTTCTAATATGTCTTTTGACCTCATAGAACCCATACAAAATAAGGATAGAAACGAGGAACGATAATGGATCAGGAAAAAATCATCGTCATCGACTTTGGGGGCCAATACAATCAGCTTATTGCTCGACGTGTACGGGATTTAGGTGTTTTCAGTGAACTTAAGCCGCATACGATTACAGCAGAAGAAATAAAAAAGGATCTGCCTAAAGGGATTATTTTTTCAGGAGGCCCCAACAGTGTTTATGCAGAGGGAGCGCCTAGCTGTGATCCTGCTATTTTCGAACTAGGCATACCGGTATTAGGCATTTGTTATGGCATGCAACTCATGAGTGAGCACTTTGGTGCGAAGGTATCCGGTGCAGAGCATCGTGAATATGGCAAAGCGACCATTAAAGTTGAAAAGGAAAATGGTCTTTTTAAAAACCAACCACAGGAACAAGTCGTTTGGATGAGCCACGGTGATCTTGTTGAAGCACCACCTCAGGATTTCGATGTGCTGGCTACCAGTTCCTCCTGCCCAGTTGCAGCCATGGCCAATATAGAACGTCAATTATATGGTGTGCAGTACCACCCAGAAGTGCGTCATAGTGAATATGGAAATGAGCTTCTTAAAAACTTTGTTTTCAGTATTTGTCAGTGTTCGGACTCATGGTCGATGGAACATTTTATCGATGAGCAAGTGGAAGAAATCCGGAAAAATGTCGGCACGAAAAATGTTCTTTGTGCCCTCAGTGGTGGGGTGGATTCCTCTGTGGCTGCTGCTCTCGTTCATCGTGCGATTGGCGATCAGTTGACGTGTGTCTTTGTTGATCACGGGTTATTAAGAAAAGGTGAGGCTGACGGTGTGGTGGAAACCTTTAGAGACCACTTTCATATGAACTTTATCAAAGTCGATGCCAAAGAACGTTTCCTTGGAAAACTTGAAGGGGTCTCCGATCCTGAGAAAAAGCGGAAAATCATTGGCAATGAGTTTATCTATGTTTTTGAAGAAGAAGCCAATAAGCTCACCGATATTTCCTATTTAGTTCAGGGCACGCTTTACACCGATATTGTTGAAAGTGGAACAGACTCGGCACAAACGATTAAATCTCACCACAATGTTGGAGGACTTCCTGAAAAAATGCAGTTTGATCTCATCGAACCTTTAAATACATTATTTAAAGACGAAGTCCGCAGATTAGGGACAGAGCTCGGCCTGCCTGATGAAATCGTCCATCGCCAACCATTCCCAGGACCTGGCCTTGGAATCCGTGTCCTTGGCGCGATTACTGAAGAAAAACTTGAGATCGTTCGCGAATCTGATGCTGTTTTAAGGGATGAAATTGCCAAAGCCGGCTTAGATCGCGATATATGGCAGTACTTTACGGTGCTTCCGGATATCCGCAGTGTCGGTGTTATGGGGGATGCCAGAACCTATGATTACTGCATCGCCATCCGTGCGGTCACTTCAATTGATGGCATGACCTCAGACTGGGCCCGCATCCCTTGGGATGTCCTTGAAAAAATCTCAACGCGGATTGTCAATGAAGTCGCCCATATCAATCGCGTCGTGTATGATATCACCTCTAAGCCACCAGCAACGATTGAGTGGGAGTAATAATAGAAAAGCGCTAAGCCTAGATATACCAAGGCTTAGCGCTTTTTTTCTGTGTGATTATGTATGAATGAGATGTGAGGATCAATAGAATAGATCATGTGAGATAAACGTAAATAATCTTTCAGGGGCTAAGGCGTTTTTCCTTGATTTAGGACGTGAAGGGCAAGTGGAATGGGAATTGAATGGTGAACAGTTGGGCAGAGGAGTTGGGCTTAATGATGTTAAAACGGCATGTGTAGGATTGGGGATGCCAAATGGTCAGGCATGGATAGAGTTAGTTAAATTTTATACGCTTCAGATGCAAAAAGGCTGTCGGTGACGCTTATCCAATGGTCAGTTAAATAAGAAAGAACCATGAATTTCGCTACACGGGGTAGTGTCAATTCAACCTTTGTTGTATTTTTCTTCTTAAAGACTCATCCAAAGTGTAATTTAAGGAAGGCAGCGCAAATTTTGGATTTCACTAGGTTGTGTTGACAATATTAATCTAATTTGTATAATAGTTTTATGATATTAAAACAATCAGATGACCAGCAGCGTATTAAGGTATTTAATGCGTTGGCAGATGAAAAAAGAATTTGTATGATTCGCTTACTATTTCGCGAGAAAAATCGTCCTATGTGTTCGGATATTGGAAGGAGTTTAGGGATCAGTAAGTCAAATGGTTCGTATCATTTAAAAATTTTATCCGACGCACAATTAGTGTCGATTGAACGTGAAGGGGTAACGAAGTATGTCACACTAAATAAAGAGATGTTTGATCGTTATTTACCAGGATTCTTGACTACACTCTGATGTGGTCACTTTTTTTAATAAATAGTTCTAATGTTTTATGACTATAAAACAAACAAGGGGAGAAAAAAGGATGAAAAGTAAAGATAATGGTCTGATCTTAACTTTGTGTTTCATCGTTTTATCAGGAGTGATGAACTCCATTTTGTTTAATGTTGCACTTGTCGATATGAAAGAAGAACTAAAGGTAACATCTTCTATGATTAGCTGGGTTGTGATTATATATACAATGACCATTGCCTGTGGTTCCATCACATACAGTAAATTGGCTTCATACTTCCAACTCAAGACCCTATTGGTCTTTGGTGTGTGTTTGTTCGTGTGTGGTTCCATCATTGGTTCCATAACCAATCAGTATATTTTTGTGATCATTGCACGGATTATACAATCCGCCGGGGGCAGTGCCTTCATTTCTTTGTCAATGATTACCGCCAATCAATATATGGTAGAATCTAAGAGAAATATGGCTTTAACGTTAATTGGTGGATGTTTATCACTAGGTTCTGGAATAGGCTTTTTGCTTGGTGGCAGTTTTACATATGCATTGGGCTGGCACTCTTTATTTCTATTGATGCTGTTGGTCGTTCTAACACTCGTCGGATTGTTTACGGTTATGCCTTCCGGGTATACCAATCGACAAAAAGAGACTCGGCCTTTTGACTTCATCGGATTATTATTATTATTGATTTTCGTTGTGTCTTTTATTTTAGGTGTTAAACTAAATGGCTATCTCCTTATCATAACGGTCATGTCAGTTGTTGGTTTAATGGCCCAGGGCAAACGAAAAGATTTGAATTTATTTATCGATTTATCTATTTTTAGACAATCCAATTATAACAGGTTGATCGTAATCAGCTTTGTCAATAACGCAACAATGGTTAGTATGGTATTCTTATTCCCACTATTATCAGCGCAGCTTTTTCATCTTTCTGCTATAAGCACAGGTCTTATTTTAGGCGTGATCTCAATCCTGGCCTTTTTGATAAGTTTCATTGCCAAAAAGAGCCTAAATGTTATCAACAGTAAGCAACTCATCGGATTTTCAGCGATCATACAACTCATTGGATTCCTCATATTGGCGAGCGTTGGTTTAACACAACTTGTATCCGCAATGCTTGGCGTGTTCGCCATCTATATAGGCTTCACGATGATGACAGTCGCCATCAATATTGAAATTCCGCGAACGATAGAAAAAGAGAAAAATGCGATGGGCTTAGGAATATTTAACCTTATCAACTTTCTGGGTATGTCGTTCGGACCGGCTATATCAAGCCGTATTTTGAACTCGTTCTCTCATTTTAGTTATACTTTTATCTTTTTTATTATCATTTTGATCTTATCGATTGTCTTATTATTAATAAATGGGCAAAAACGTCAGCTAGGAAGGCATCGGGCTCTTTAACAGAGCAACGAAAGAGTCAAATTTCTCCGCATTTATTTGGAAGAAGGAAGACAATGAAATCAAATTAAATCAAATTAAATATGATGATGGTTCAATGCAGATGAAAAATTAAAGTCCGATTAATTAAAATGGGTTATATTGTGAAGAATTGTACTTCAAAGTAACGCATGCTTAGTTGAATAAGATTTATCCTATTATAAAAAAGACTGTTATTGCGCAATATGACGATACTAGGTATGTCCAATTATTAAGAGGCGATTATCCTAAAAGTAATCGCCTCTTTCTTCTCTAAAGAATAAAATCAAAGGAAAAAAACTCCCCTTACGGTAGAACAGATTTTTATTTTTTAATCTGTCTACCGTAAGGGGAGCATATCGCGATCAAAAGTAGGTGGCTAATTCTTAACCATTGAACAATTGGTCAGCCGCAATCTCAACGGATGTAAGTTGCGACTGACTGAGCAAGCGTTCGTGACGCTCAGTCATCTTTTGAATATGTTCATTTCAACTCAGTTGCTCTCCTGCATTTTGGAAACGATTCACATCTGCGACCACTAATCTCCGCAATAAGACTTACCCTTTCCGACAAACAGCACCATAGTTGCATCTATTAAAACTTAAGTTTATAATCGTAATTATTACGATTTAGGAATAAGTTTAATCCAACTCATCGAAAGGGGTAAGTTCAGAATGGCTAAAAAGTCTAAAATTGCAAAAGCAAAAAAACGCCAGAAAATGGTTGAACAATATGCGGACTTAAGGAGAGAGTTAAAAGCGATAGGCGATTATGATGCACTTCGTAAACTGCCACGAGATTCTTCTCCAACGCGCTTAAAAAATCGTTGTGAGATTACAGGCAGACCACGTGGCTATATGCGGAAATTCAACATGTCGCGTATTGCCTTTAGAGAGTATGCTCATAAAGGGCAAATACCAGGTGTGAAAAAAGCCAGCTGGTAATCACAAATAATAATGATTAGATATACAGGAACATGATAGCTATTGTGTTCCTGTATTATTTTTGAAGTGAATTCTATGACAAGGAGGTCAAAACCGGTGTCACAAGAACAACCTATTCTTGTAACGATTTTAACAGGTTTTTTAGGGGCAGGAAAAACAACACTATTGAATAAAATGTTAAAGGACATGCCTGAAGAAAAGGTGGCAGTCATTATCAATGAATTCGGAGATACGTCCATTGATAGTCATTTGGTGGTATCGACGAGGGAAGAAATCATTGAAATTAACAAAGGTTGTATTTGCTGTAACGTACGCGGGGATTTAATTAGCATTTTAAATAACTTGATTATGCAAGAGGGAAGCATTGATCGCGTCGTGATCGAAACCACGGGCATGGCTAATCCTGCCCCCGTCATACAAACCTTCTTAATGGATGAACGAACAGAGGCATCTTTTAAAATTGATAGTGTGGTGACAATAGTGGATGCTAAGCATATCTGGCAACATCTAAAGGAAGAAGAACCACAACAACAAATTGCATTCGCAGATATTTTGCTTTTAAATAAGACAGATTTGATTACAGAAGATGAAAAGGACGAGCTAAAACAACAGCTGATAAAAATGAATCCACAAGCCAAGCGGATTTACACGAGTTATACAAATGTAGATATCCAAGAATTGATTGGAAAAAGAACGTTTGAATTAGATCACTTATTAAAAATAGAACCTAAATTACTAGATGAGGGGTATCACCATCATCATAATGATCTAGTTACTTCTGTTGTTTTTCAAGAGGATCGTCCCCTTGATTTAGATAAAGTTAATAAGTGGTTCGCCTATTTAGTTCAGTTTAAAGGAGAAAATTTGTACCGGTATAAAGGGGTACTGTATGTTAAGCAGTTGGAGAGAAGGATTGTCTTTCAAGGTGTTCATATGCTGTTTGCCGGTACAGAGGGTATTGAATGGGCAAATACCGAAAAAAGACAAAGTGAAATAGTATTTATTGGGAAACATCTTAATGATCAAGAACTAGCTAAGGGTGTACAATATTGTCTAGCTTAGTACGTCATGCTTCTTGTTCAAAGGGAGTATTGCTTGGTGGTTTGGCTTACCAATACCCATAACATATAAGCTAAAAGCAGGACCAAAGTATAAATAAAGTAGAAGGGGACCTTCAGTACGGTTTCTTTCTGCTAAATTGCAAGGTTATTTTAACTCATCGACATCGACATCGCGCTTCAAGCTTCTGGTGAGTAACTTCCAAAAGGCTTCTGCGTCTTTTTTCTTCATTAATGTTTGAGGTGCCTTTCGATCGATCGTGACGATTTGGCAACCAGAAGGGCTAACCGTGATATCTGTTTGTTTATGCTTGCCTTCAAAATTTAGTTTGTATTAGATTCTTTTATCTAATGGACAATTTATAGGACCTTTGGGCATTAGGTGAATGAATAAGAATACGATACATTTTTTGAACTTCTTTTTGATTTGTGATTTTAAAATGAGTCAATTTTGATGGTTGGTTTTGAGAGATGTGAGAAGCAGAGGTCACAAATACGACTTTAGGTTTTGGGTTTAGCTGGCTGTAATTGCTTAACATATATAGTCCTAAAAGGAGTAACAAAAGAGTGAGACAAATGATAGTCGCTTTTTTAAACGTCACGTGCTTCCCGCCTCCTTATCTGCCAACTATTTTACATGACTGGTCGAAGGTTTCTGCCGTGAGGTGTACAAACGTGATTTTCGTGGTATAATGTGCATAGAAAAAGGATTCAACCATATCATAATAAAGACCGCCGCACGCTGGAACGTGGGCGGCCACAATAGACCGAACCCCATCAAGAGGGGTTAGGCCAAGAGAGAAAATAATCCCTCAATGCCCAGCCAAAGCACATGAGGGATTATTTTTTGTGGTTCTTATCGGACATAATATAGGCCACTAAAAGCCCGAAGGAAATCATCAGGCCTAGAGCTGTTGGTATGTCCATTGGCAACACCTCCCTCCTGGGAAATCTCCAAAAGAGACAAACAGAAGGTTTACAGTGTGCCTAATCCCTCATGTGAAGCCGATCTATTGTTATTTCTATTATAACATACACCTTCCCTTAATAGAGTTTTTCGACAAGGTTTTTAGGCTTCGAATTTACAATGAGAATGCGAATCTATCGGCTTTTTCAACTTCATTACAAATGTGAGCGCATTTCAATCAATTGCTACTTTGAGTATAGGAGAAGTGTTTTCACATCCAAAATGGACCTCTGAACTCGAAGAGAAGCTAGTGAAGGAACAACGTATTCTTTCTAGACGTACCCAAGGTGGTTCAAGTTGGTGCAAACAGTGGATGAAGGTTGCAAAAATTCATGAACGTATTACTTGCGCACGAACGGACTACTTGCAAAAAACTCGACCAACATCATCAAGAACCACGAGTGAAAAGGATGTTGATAGAGTCCTCGACACACTTTGAAAGGTGATAGGAAGACCTTGCAGCCTTTTGAATGGAAGCCACAAGGCATTCCGGATCCGTAAACCGATTACGCCCCTTAACCCTTTTTAGGAATAATGGAGGGCTTTTATTTTTTTAGGAAGCGTTTCGTTTATATTTCGCTGGAGACGGTGGTGCTAAGTGGATCAGTTTTTTTTCTAGTCATCGAAAGCTGTAGGATTAATAAGATAAAGCCGATTAAAGATAATAGTGGTGCGATGAACACTAAATGTTTTAAGGGCAAGTAAGCGACAGAAAGGCCGCCAACAAATGCGCCTGTCGCATTTCCGACATTCATTGCTGACTGATTTAAGGTGCTTGAAAGAGTCGGTGCATCTTTAGACACCAGCATGCTGCGATATTGAAGACTTGGTAGCATGGCAAAGGCAATAACACCAAAAAGGAAGACACCAAGCACCATCCACAGTTTATTAAATTGCATAAAGTAGAGGAGCACAAAGAAAAGCTCAAACACAATGAGTGAACTGATAATGGCTTTATTTATATGCCAATCCGCTAACTTGCCGCCAACAACATTGCCGACGGTGACGCCAACACCAAAAATGACTAAAATCAAGGAAACGGCGGATTCGTGAAAACCTGTGACCTGCATTAGGATAGGTGAAATATAGGTAAATAAGGCGAAGACGCTGCTGATACTAAATAAAGAAATCAGCAAGGTGAGCCACAGTCTTCCGTTTTTAAGAACGGCGAGCTCGTTAACAAGTGAGGCTTTCTCAGAAGCCTCTTTTTTAGGAACGAGAAAATAAAGGCCTAAAAGTGCAACGATGCCAATCAAAGCAATAATGAAGAAACTTGCTCTCCAGCCCAGATGTTGACCAACGAATGTGCCAAAAGGTACACCAACAATATTACTCACGGTCAATCCGGAGAACATTAATGCCATGGCGCTGGCTTGGCGATTAGGCGCCACTAAACTCGCAGCCATAATAGCACCCATACCAAAGAATGAGCCATGGGCGAGTGCGGTCACCACTCGGCTCGTCATTAACAAGCCATAATTTGGGGCGATAGCACTTAAGAAATTACCTAAGACAAAAATAGCCATTAAGAGCATTAAAACATTTTTCTGTGAGAGCTTATATGTCACCATTACAATAATAGGACCACCGATCGCCACGCTGAGGGCATATCCGGTGATTAACTGTCCAGCTGAGGAAACGGAGACATCTAAGTCGGCAGCCACATTAGGGAGGAGTCCCATTATGACAAATTCAGTCATGCCGATGGCAAAGGCCCCTATTACGAGTGTCCAAAGTGGGAGTGGATATTTCTTCTTCATAGTCATCCTCCTTGTTACAACGTACAACGTCACATCATTATATACTAATTTGAAGCTTTTTTGTTTTACAATGCATTTTATCTATGACAAGATTCCTCCCTTTTATCATTTAAAAGAGGATTGGTGAAAAGGAGTAAATATAGAGGAAATTCTAATGGCGCGGAGCTAAGAAGCCAAGAGAATTTTGTCGTTTTTCAGTGAATACGAACATTAATGGGTATTATTAAAAAAGTGTTCGTTTTGTTATTGACGGTTGGTTTTTGCCTTGTTATAATTGGCAAGTACTTATATGAATTAAATCGTTTTATCCGTATAATCCTAGGGAATAGGGCCCGGGAGTCTCTACAAAACCACCGTAAATGGTTTTACTACAATCGGATATAGGAATGCATTGATTTCAGTCGGTCTTTCCTATGTGAAGATATGGTAATGAGAGGCTCTAGGAAAATTCCTAGAGCCTTTTAATATGCCAGAGATACTTAATATTTTATGGGGGAAAAAGGGGGAAAAAG
The DNA here is from genome assembly GCF_014639255.1 of Pullulanibacillus pueri. Classification (GTDB taxonomy): domain Bacteria; phylum Bacillota; class Bacilli; order Bacillales; family Sporolactobacillaceae; genus Pullulanibacillus; species Pullulanibacillus pueri. The sequence continues at coordinate 21,541 of NZ_BMFV01000017.1, read as the reverse complement.
TGATGAAAGATAGCAATCCTATCGCACGTTACTTTAGATTTTCTGAGTTAAATACGTCTTTCTCACAAGAGACAGTTGCTGGTTTAACGACATTTTTGGCTATGGCCTATATTTTATTTGTCAATCCGGTTGTTCTTGGCGATGCGAAGATGGATCAAGGGGCTGTTTATACGGCAACAGCCTTGTCAGCAGCTATTGGTACACTGATTATGGGGATACTCGCTCGTTATCCGATCGCGATTGCCCCGGGGATGGGCCTTAACGCCTTTTTCACATATTCAGTTGTTATTAAGCTCGGTATTCCTTGGGAGACAGCACTTGCAGGTGTTTTTATATCGGGTGTGATCTTCGTTATCATTACGGTTTTCAAAATTCGTGAAAAAATTATCAATGCCATTCCGGCGAACTTGAAGCACGCAACAGCCGCAGGAATCGGATTGTTTATTGCTTTTATTGGGCTACAAGGATCAGGCATTGTTGTCAATAATGATAGTACTTTGGTCGCTTTAGGGGATGTCACTGATCCTAAGGTGTTGCTTACATTCTTCGGGATTCTGGTAACGATCGTTTTACTCGTTAGAAACGTCAAGGCGGCCGTTTTCTACGGTATGATCGCAACCGCAATTGTGGGTCTTATTTTCGGGGTTATTCATGCACCACATGCCGTTCTTGCTAATGTGCAAAGTTTATCACCGACTTTTGGGGTCGCTGTTACACATATTCCGGATATCAATAGTTTACAACTTATTATTGTCGTTCTAACGTTTTTGTTTGTAGGATTCTTCGACACAGCCGGGACCTTAATGGCAGTAGCGAATCAGGCAGGTCTTTTAAAGGACAATAAGCTTCCGAGAGCCGGTCGTGCGTTGTTGGCCGATTCTTCTTCTATCGTTGTCGGGAGTGTGCTTGGGACCTCTTCTACAACGGCCTATGTAGAGTCTTCATCAGGGGTTGCTGCTGGTGGACGGACAGGGTTTGCCTCGGTGATTACAGGGATCTTATTCCTTATCGCACTATTTTTCTCGCCATTACTCGATGTGATTACGAATCAAGTGACGGCGCCTGCTTTGATTATTGTGGGTGTCCTCATGGCGACATCATTGAAAAATATCGAATGGAATAAAATTGAAATTGCTATTCCTGCTTTCTTAACCATTGCAGCAATGCCAATGACTTATAGTATAACGACAGGGATTGCCCTTGGATTTGTTGTATATCCTGTGACAATGGCTGTGAAAGGGAGAATAAAAGAGCTTCACCCATTAATGTACGTTCTGTTTGTCCTCTTCCTGATCTTCCTGCCATTTCTCTCTTAACGATAAAGGTCTCTGCATTGTGCAGAGGCCTTTTTTAAAGTATAAGAATGTATAAAATTTGGTCATCGGGATGGTGTGGATTTCCGCTCCAATCGACTTGGTACTGACGAAGCATTTTGGTAAAAAGCTTTTTAATGCCCAACTGAATGAGGACCGGGCATGCTTTACGCTCGGTTTTTCTCAAAAGGTAAGAAAGTATAAAATTATTGGCCAGCAGAACGGTGTGGATCTCCACTCCAGAGCGCTCGCTTTCCTCGGGCACGGCCTCAGCTAATTTTGGAATGGATGAATGGGTGTTCCAAAATGGATCTTCGGACCTGTGCTATTCCCGAAGGAGCCAGAGCGCCTTCCATTCCGATCAACTGGATTGCTGACGCTGCCTTTTGGGATTAAAATCTTATTCCGTGTTTTAATAAGTACTGGGCATGCTTTACGCTCGGTTTTTCTCATAACAAATTTTATAAGCTAAACCCTTAAGGTGTTCTTTTTTGTGCGGACGCAACGCCCATTTGAGAGTTTCACTCTTGATTGGTGCGCCATTTGTGAGTCTGCAAGGGCTTTTGGACATCCGCGGACAGTCCCAAGACACTTATCGGGTTGACTTTGTCAGGCTTTTCTCATCTTCTATAATAAATTTTAGTTGCACCGTACATACTTTTAGTATGAGCTAACTAAAGGTGTGGATAATATGGGACCTCTTATCATTTCGTTGGTATTCTGGCTGATTGGTATTATTGTGATTGTCAGTCACAGTATTCTGATCACTTTATTAAAACATAAGCAAAAAGAGTTTGATGAACGTGCGGAGCAAAAAATGTTCAATGATAATTCAGCGAGTATAGCCAATAGTATGGGGGAACAAGTATTAGATCTTATTCCATGGGGTTATATTCGATTGGTGACCGTGATTATCGGTATGATTATCATTGCTTTAGGCTTTGTGCCCCTTGGGTTTTTAGACGTTTAATCCTCATCGTTTTCCTGAACGATGATTTCACTCACTTCATGAGCGTCTATTTTACGTAGGGTGATCTTCATCATTCCTCTGGAAAAAGTGGCCTCAATCGGCTTGTTGTGGACAGGGGCAGGGAGGTCAATCATGCGTTCGAATTCTCCTTTTGGCAATTCTTCGTTTACGGTTTTAAAGCCTGGAAAAGAATAGGTGTTGTGGCCCTTAATGAGGATCGTTGAATGGTTAATGTAAATATGAATATGATCTAGTTTTTGGACACCGGGTAGTGCAATTAAACATAAAACAGATTGATCGGATTCGTAAAGATTGACTCTCGGCCATTCTTTGGCAAAGATGTTTTGGAATTCATTCCAAAAATCTTGCCCTAAAAATTGATTGACGGACTTTTTCCAATCTTTATATTTACTCTTTTCTTCCATGGTTTTCAGCCCCTTTTTTAATGAATAGAAAGTATTCGGGTCATCAAGAAGATGTTATTCTGAGCGCCTTCCGCTTCAATCCGAGGCCTTTTTGTTTTTGACATTAAAATCTTTTTTAGTGCTCTAAGCAGGAGTGGACGTGGTTTCTGCCCGGTTTTTCATAAAGCGACCGAAGGCATAAAAAGTTCGAGTAGAAAAACAGCCATCCCGGTTGGATCTTGGGAGAAACTTGGTTTTTCTTATATAAGTGATCAATGCGCTTAGCTTAGGATTGCCCTGTAATTAAAAGTATTTTTTTTAACATCCTCTTAACGTGTTGGTACTTGACGAAAGTGTTAAAATGGAGACACCTAATCAAAGAGTAACAGTCAACATAGTACGGGGGGATTTGATGCTTCATAATGCAGTTGTTATGGTTTTTATCATTCTAATCATTAATATTGTATATGTCTCCTTTTCTACAATGAGAATGATTTTAACATTAAAAGGGTTCAGGTACCTGGCCTCCTTTGTAAGTATATTTGAAATTCTGATTTATGTTCTGGGGCTGAGCCTGGTCCTCAACAACTTAGATCAAATCCAAAATCTCATCGCTTATGCACTTGGCTACGGCATTGGGGTCATGGTGGGTATAAAGATAGAGGAAAAACTGGCACTTGGCTATGTCACCGTAAATGTCATTACCAGTCGCGTGAAAGAAAATCTTGCCGATCGTATTCGTGGTAAAGGATATGGTGTCACGCATTGGGTCGCTCATGGTAAAGAAGGTGAGCGGATGATGATGGAAATCTTAGCGCCGCGCAAGAATGAATGGGATCTGATTAATGCCATTAAAGACCTTGACCCTTATGCCTTTATTGTTTCTCATGAGCCTAAAGCCTTTCATGGTGGTTTCTGGGTGAAAGCAATTAGGAAGGATATGAGACCATGAAGCGCGTAAAACCAAAAAAGAAACAATTTGATGTGAGTGACTATGGATCTATAGGGGCTTGTTTAGATGCCATGAAGGCTGAAGGCTATACACCGGTTAGACGTTTAGAGAAGCCCATTTTTAAAGAGGGCGAAAAAAGTCTTGAAATCCATCAACAGGTCATTATTTTTGAAGGTAAGTTGATTAAAACCGAACAATAAATATTTTACATAAATAATTATTCGATTTTGGTTGACTGTATAATAGGGGATTGTTATCATGAAGAAGGATGATGATCGACCTTTGATAAACCTCATATAAAGTTGGGAATATGGCCCAAAAGTTTCTACCCAGTAACCGTAAATTACTGGACTATGAGGGGAAGTTAAGAGCGTTCTGTATGCTTAGTTTAGTATGCCCAGAATGTTCGCTTTCTCACACTGTAGAGAAACGAACATTCTGGGCTTTTTTAATGGAATAAATAATGAAGATCATGAAAGGTGAGTCATAATGAGCCCTCAAGTTGGAATTATCATGGGAAGTGGGTCTGATTGGCCAACGATGAAGTTAGCATGTGATGTTCTTGATCTTCTGGAGATTCCCTATGAGAAAAAAGTTGTTTCTGCTCATCGGACTCCAGATTTAATGTTTGACTATGCAGAAAAGGCCCGGGAGCGGGGATTGAAAGTCATTATTGCTGGTGCTGGCGGCGCCGCGCATTTACCAGGTATGGTTGCTGCTAAAACGACATTGCCTGTCATTGGCGTTCCTGTTCAATCCAAAGCCTTAAATGGTCTTGATTCTTTATTGTCTATTGTTCAGATGCCAGGGGGCATACCTGTGGCAACGGTGGCGATTGGGACTTCAGGAGCAAAAAATGCTGGATTATTAGCAGCGCAGATATTATCGGCTTTCTCCACTGATATAGCGGAGCGCTTAGATACTTATAGAAAAGAAATGATGGAAACTGTGATTGAAAGTAGTGATCAATTATGACAGAGAGAAGCATGGCACCACTTATAGTACCTGGGAAAACCATTGGCATTCTTGGTGGTGGACAGCTTGGACGCATGATGGCGCTCTCGGCGAAAGCGATGGGGTTTCGAATCGCTGTCCTTGATCCTGGTAAGGATAATCCCCTCAGCCAAGTGGCCGACCTATCAATACAGACTGCTTATGATGATCTTGAAGGCGCGCGACAGTTAGCGCAAGCCTCGGATGTCATGACGTATGAATTTGAAAATGTCGATTTAACAGTTGCGAGGACATTGGAGTCGGATGCTTTTTTACCTCAAGGTAGCGAGTTATTAAAGATTACACAAGATCGTGTGAATGAAAAAGCCGCTCTAACAAAGGCGGGTGTAAAGGTTGCACCTTACAAGTGTGTTAAGACTGAAAGTGATCTATTGAGCGCACTTAAAGAAATAGGCAGACCCTCAGTGTTAAAAACAACGCGCGGAGGGTACGACGGTAAGGGGCAATTGGTGATCCGAACGGAAGAGGATGAAGCGACGGCCTTTTCGTGGATCGACGAGCAAACCGTATTTGTTTTAGAAAAATGGATTCCTTTTGAAAAGGAGCTTTCGGTAATAGTTGCAAGAAGCACTCATGGGGAGACTCAGACATTTCCGGTGGTTGAGAATATTCATGTTCATAATATTTTGCATCAAACGATTGCGCCCGCAAGGATTTCGGAAGCGGTAAAGGAAAAAGCAACACAAATGGCCTTAGAAATCTCAAAGTCTCTTAATCTTGTAGGGACGCTGGCAGTGGAGATGTTCATGACGGCAGATGAGGATGTTTTTATTAATGAATTGGCACCACGACCGCATAATTCTGGCCATTATACTATAGAGGCTTGTGAAACATCACAATTTGAACAGCACATTCGAGCCATTTGTGGTTGGCCGCTGGGATCAACAAAGCAATTAAAACCGGCTGTTATGGTCAACCTATTAGGGCAGCATGTGGAAAAAGCGCTAGAAGCCATTCCTCAGTATTCGAAGGTCCATTTTCATTTATATGGTAAGGACCAAGCGAAAAAGGATAGAAAGATGGGGCATGTTACCATCTTGGCTGAGACAACAAAGCAAGCCTTAGAACAGGCTGATAGACTTAATATATGGGAAAACGAAAGAGTGGAGGAAGTTAAATGATTGAACGCTATACAAGACCTGAAATGGGTGCCATTTGGACAGAAGAAAATAAGTATAAAGCATGGCTAGAGGTCGAGATTGTTGCCTGTGAAGCCTGGTCAGAGCTCGGTATCATTCCTAAAGAGGATGTCAAAGCCATCCGGGAAAATGCCCAATTCACCATAGAACGTATTCATGACATTGAACAGGAAACACGGCATGACGTCGTAGCCTTCACTCGCACGGTGTCAGAATCCTTAGGTGCAGAAAAGAAATGGGTCCATTATGGACTGACCTCAACAGATGTGGTCGATACCGCCCAATCTTATCTGTTAAAGCAAGCAAACGAAATCTTGCTTAAAGACATCGAGAACTTTATTGAAATCTTGAAGAACAAAGCGATCGAGCATAAGCACACCATCATGATGGGTCGGACGCACGGGGTGCATGCGGAGCCGACGACCTTTGGCTTGAAAATGGCCTTGTGGTATGAAGAAATGAAGCGCAATCTCGAACGCTTTAAAGCAGCTGCCGATGGCATTCAGTTCGGGAAACTCTCAGGTGCAGTCGGGACTTACGCGAACATCGATCCTTTTGTTGAACGCTATGTTTGCGAGAAGCTAGGTTTAAAGGCAGCGCCCGTTTCGACACAAACGTTACAACGTGATCGTCATGCTCATTACTTGGCGACTTTATCTCTGATAGCTACTTCTATTGAAAAATTTGCAGTGGAAGTTCGAGGTTTGCAAAAGTCGGAAACGCGAGAAGTTGAAGAGTACTTTGCCAAGGGTCAAAAGGGTTCTTCCGCAATGCCGCATAAACGTAATCCGATAGGTTCTGAAAATATGACCGGACTTGCTCGAGTGATTCGTGGGCATATGTTAACGGCTTATGAAAATGTGCCATTATGGCATGAACGCGATATCTCTCATTCCTCAGCAGAACGTATTATCTTGCCAGATACGACAATCCTTTTGAACTATATGCTCAATCGTTTCGGCAATATTATTAAAAATCTTACTGTTTTCCCTGAAAATATGAAGCGCAACATGGATAGAACTTTAGGTCTTATCTTCTCACAGCGTGTGCTTTTAAGTCTTGTGGATAAGGGGCTTAGCCGTGAGGATGCTTATGATCGCGTACAACCTTTAGCGATGGAAGCCTGGGAAAAGCAAGTGCCCTTTAAATCATTGGTCTCGCAGAGTGAAAACATTACAAATTACTTATCTGAGAGCGAAATTGAAGGATGCTTTGATGCGACTTATCATTTGAAAAATGTAGATGGGATTTTTGAGCGTTTAGGTCTTAGTACGACAACAACGACGAAGGTGGGGAAAGCGTAATGAAGCTGGCAATGCTCTATGAAGGGAAAGCGAAGAAGGTCTATAAAACAGATCAGCCTAATGAACTTCTGATCGATTACAAAGATGATGCGACGGCTTTTAACGCTGAAAAGAAAGCAGTCTTAGCGGGTAAGGGGCAGTTGAATAACGACATTAGTGCGTTGATTTTTGAAAAGTTGACGAAGGCCGGAGTCAAGAACCATTTTATTCGCAAGCTTTCCGATACGGAGCAACTCGTCAGTGCAGTCACGATTATTCCACTTGAAGTGATTGTAAGAAATGTGGCTGCTGGAAGTATGGCGAAGCGTTTAGGTATAGAAGAAGGAAAACCGCTAGAAAGAACCATCATAGAGTTTTGCTATAAGAGAGATGATCTTGGTGATCCCTTGGTCACCGAAGATCACATCTTCGAACTTGGTCTGGCCACAACTGAAGAATTACAAGCCATTCGTCAGCAGGCGTCTAAAGTAAATGACGTATTGTCGCAATACTTTGACGACCTTGGCATTCAGTTAATAGACTTTAAGCTTGAATTTGGTAGAAAGCAAGAAAACGGTGAGCTCATCCTTGCCGATGAAGTTTCTCCGGATACTTGCCGCCTTTGGGATAAAGTGACAGGTGAAAAGCTAGATAAAGATGTTTTTCGTCGCGATTTGGGGGATCTCCCGACAACATATCGTAAACTTCTTGAGCGACTGGGGGCAGCACAATGAAAAAGGTAAAGGTCTACATCACATTGAAGGAAAGTGTCTTAGATCCACAAGGGCAGGCTGTAGCAGGGGCTTTGCATAATCTAGGCTACAAAGAAGTACAGGACGTACGCATTGGCAAATATATTGAACTTGAAGTCGAGGCATCCGATGGTCCTATTGAGACGCAAATTGAAGCCATGTGTGAAAAGCTTCTAGCCAATACCGTGATTGAGAATTATCGCTATGAGATCGAGGAAGGTGTTACCCAGTGAAGACAGCAGTCATTGCCTTTCCGGGATCTAATTGTGATAGAGACATGTACTATGCGATCCGTGATGGTATTGGTCAAAATGTGGAATATGTTTGGCATCATGAAACCTCGCTTGAGGGGTTTGACGCTGTGATGATCCCAGGAGGCTTCTCCTACGGGGACTATCTTCGCACCGGAGCGATTGCTCGTTTTTCCAACATCATGCCGGCGGTGATTCAACATGCTGAGGAGGGCAAGCCAGTCCTAGGGGTGTGTAATGGTTTCCAAGTGCTTCTCGAAGCCGGCCTCCTGCCAGGAGCGATGATGCGTAATCGGGCCTTGAAATTTATTTGTAAGCATGTAGATCTTGAAGTGGTGAACAACCAAACGCTTTTTTCTAGCCTTTATGAACAAGGTGAAGTCCTTTCCATTCCCGTCGCCCATGGTGAAGGAAACTATTACTGTGACGAAGAGACTTTAAGACAGCTAGAATCAGAGCAGCGTATTGTTTTTAGATATAAGGATAATCCCAATGGATCTGTCGCAGATATCGCGGGCATTATCAATGAAAAAGGCAATGTATTAGGGATGATGCCACACCCTGAAAGGGCAACAGAAGCACTCTTGGGCAGTCATCATGGTTTAAAACTCTTTCAATCGATCTTAGAACACTGGAGGGAATCTCATGCCGCTCTTGCAAAGTGAACCATCACCATTAGAGATTAAGGAGCAAGCCCTTTATAAGGAAATGGGGCTATCAGACTCTGAATACGCACACATCTTAAGTATTTTGGGGCGTGAGCCGAATTATACCGAAACGGGTCTTTTCTCTGTCATGTGGTCTGAACATTGTAGTTATAAAACATCAAAGCCTGTGCTGAAGAAGTTTCCTTCTGAGGGTCCTTTAGTCCTTCAAGGACCAGGTGAAGGGGCTGGAATTGTGGATATTGGAGACAATCAGGCCGTCGTTTTTAAGATTGAGAGCCACAATCACCCTTCAGCTATTGAGCCCTACCAAGGCGCGGCTACCGGTGTCGGTGGTATTATCCGCGATGTGTTTTCCATGGGCGCTCGTCCCATTGCGCTTTTAAACTCCTTGCGTTTTGGTCCACTGAGTTCTGAACGGGTGCGCTACTTATTCGAGGAAGTGGTTGCAGGTATCGCAGGGTATGGCAATTGTATTGGTATTCCTACCGTCGGTGGTGAAGTCCAGTTTGATCAAACTTATGAGGGCAACCCATTGGTGAACGCGATGTGTGTCGGACTCATTAACCATGATGAAATTCAAGTCGGGCGGGCGACTGGGATCGGTAATACAGTGATGTATGTTGGGGCTGCAACCGGACGTGATGGGATTCATGGCGCGACCTTTGCCTCGGATGAATTATCAGAGCAGTCCGACGAAAAGCGTTCCGCTGTCCAAGTTGGAGATCCTTTTATGGAAAAACTTTTGCTTGAAGCCTGTCTTGAAATTATTAAGTGTGAGGCTTTAGTGGGCATGCAGGATATGGGAGCCGCTGGTTTGACATCCTCTGCTAGTGAAATGGCGTCTAAAGCGGGTGTTGGGATTGAAATGGATTTAGATAAGGTCCCTCAAAGGGAAACCGGCATGACCCCTTATGAAATGATGTTATCAGAATCCCAAGAGCGGATGTTGATCGTTGTGAAAAAGGGCCAGGAACAAGAGATTCAGGACATCTTTGAAAAGTGGGATTTACATGCAGTCGCTGTTGGGACTGTCATTGAAGACAAACGTTTTCGCCTGCTGCATCAAGGGCGGATCGTTGCCGATGTCCCCGTGGATTCACTTGCAGATGATGCGCCGGTTTACCATATGCCTTCGCAAGAGCCAGAAAGCTTCCGTATAAATCAAGCCCAAACACCGTGGCAGCCTGAAATCAAAGATTATGAGGAAACCCTTATTCAGCTTTTGAAGGAACCAACGATTGCCAGTAAAGAATGGGTCTATAATCAATACGATTCTATGGTGCAAACGAACACCGTTGTTTTACCCGGAAGCGATGCGGCTGTCGTGCGTGTCCGTGGCACACGCAAAGCACTAGCAATGACGACAGATTGTAATGGAAAATTCCTAAGGTTAGATCCAGAAATGGGCGGTCAAATTGCTGTTGCTGAAGCGGCGCGTAATATTGTCAGTTCAGGCGCTAACCCACTCGCGATTACCGATTGTCTGAATTTTGGTAACCCTGAGAAACCAGAAGCCTTTTGGCAGCTTGAAAAAGCGGTTGATGGAATGAGTGAGGCTTGTCGGAGATTAGAAACCCCTGTTATAAGCGGAAATGTTTCCCTTTATAATGAGTCACGCGGTCAAGCGATTGATCCGACTCCAGTTGTTGGTATGGTGGGTTTAGTTGAGGATGTCGCTCACATTACGACCACATCATTTAAAAACGCGGGTGATCAAGTGTATGTGATTGGAGCGGCAACCCCTGAATTTGGAGGGAGTGCTGTGCAACAGTTACTTACTGGGCAGGTTTCCGGGAAGCCTCCGCAGCTTGATTTGCAAGTCGAAGTGAACCGTCAGCATCAGCTTTTACAGGCCATTCGTCAAGGACTTGTCGCCAGTAGCCATGATATTTCTGATGGCGGATTAGCAGTGGCTCTGGCAGAAGGACTTATGGGCACGGATTTTGGCTGTGTACTCACTTTACATTCTCAAGCGGGAGCAGAGGCCGAGTTGTTCGCTGAGACACAATCGCGTTTTCTTGTCACTGTGAAGCCGGAAGATAGTCAGGCGTTTGAAGGTCTAGTAAAGGATGCAGTCAAGCTTGGTTCTGTGACTCGTGATGGCGTTTTATCAATAAAGCATAAGGAAGAAGAGATTATTCATTCTGAAGTTTCAGCGCTGGAACAAGCGTGGAAAGGGGTCCTACCGTGCTACATGCAATCAAAGACCGTGAACTAAATGAAGAATGTGGTGTTTTTGGGATTTGGGGTCATGATAATGCGGCTCAGCTTACCTATTATGGCTTGCACAGTCTTCAGCATCGAGGACAAGAAGGGGCTGGCATTAGTGTCACAGATGGCGAGCGGGTGCGTTTTCACAAAGGAACCGGGCTTGTCAACGAAGTGTTTTCAGAAGAAGCTTTACAAGGGCTAACCGGACACGCAGCAATCGGACATGTGCGCTATTCAACACAAGGTGACAGTGATTATGCCAATGTCCAACCACTCGTCTTTCGCTCACAAACAGATTCGTTATCCCTTGCCCACAATGGTAATTTAGTCAATGCTAATGCCCTGAAGTACCAATTGGAAGCTCAAGGCAGTATCTTTCAAACCACATCGGATACGGAAGTATTGGCGCATTTGATTAAACGTGGGGGCTCGCTTCGCTTTACTGATCGAGTGAAAAATGCCTTATCCATGATCAAGGGGGCCTATGCCTTTGTCATTCTCACAGAGGACCAATTGGTGGTTGCTCTTGATCCTAATGGTCTGCGCCCTTTGTCTTTAGGGCAGCTCGGTGAAGCTTATGTTGTCGCTTCTGAGACCTGTGCCTTTGATCTCATTGGTGCCACCTATTTGCGGGATGTAGAGCCAGGCGAACTTTTAGTGATTGATAATAACGGCTTGTCGGTGGAACGCTTTTCCTCATCCGTAGAACGGGCCATTTGTAGTATGGAATATATTTATTTTTCCAGACCAGATAGTAATATTGAAGGCATTAATGTGCACTCCGCTCGGAAACGCTTAGGGATTGAATTAGCGAAGGAAGCCTTTGTAGAAGCAGATGTTGTCACAGGGGTTCCTGATTCTAGTATTTCAGCAGCGATTGGTTTTGCGGAGGCTTCAGGTATTCCTTATGAACTCGGTTTAATTAAAAATCGCTACGTTGGACGCACCTTCATTCAGCCTTCTCAGGAATTACGAGAACAAGGAGTAAAGATGAAACTTTCCCCTGTGCGTGGCATTGTTGAGGGGAAACGTGTGGTGATGGTAGACGATTCGATTGTTCGGGGCACAACCAGTCGCCGCATTGTCAATATGCTTCGGGAAGCTGGGGCCGCTGAAGTCCATGTGCGCATTAGTTCTCCACCGATCAAATACCCTTGTTTTTATGGCATTGATACATCTTCTGAGAGTGAGCTCATTGCCTCATCCTATTCAATTGAAGAAATTCGAGACATGATTGGTGCCGATACCCTTGAATATTTAAGTGTTGAAGGAATGAAGCAAGCCATTGGTCGTAATCCAGAAATGAATCAATGTGGTCAATGCTTGGCTTGCTTTACAGGGAAATATCCCACCGAGATTTATCCCGATACCCTTTTACCACATGAGAAAGTCCAGCCAGTATAAGGAGGCAATCATGGCAGAAGCATATAAACAATCTGGCGTAAATATCGAAGCCGGTTATTCAGCTGTTGAAAAAATTAAAGGGCATGCTAAGCGCACGATGCGTCCAGGTGTTTTAGGGGGCATCGGTGCCTTTGGTGCGGCTTTTGATCTCTCTGAACTTAATATGAAAGCCCCTGTACTCATTTCGGGAACAGATGGTGTCGGCACAAAGCTTATGCTTGCTCAAGCCTTTGATCAACATGACACCATCGGAATTGATGTTGTGGCGATGTGTGTCAATGACATTGTCACTCAAGGGGCAACCCCGCTTTATTTCCTTGATTATATTGCGTGTGGCACATTAGACCCGGATAAAATTGAACGTATTGTCAAGGGTGTAGCGGATGGTTGTGAACAAGCAGGGTGTGCGCTTGTCGGTGGTGAAACGGCAGAAATGCCGGGTATGTATGACCCACATGAATATGATATTGCTGGCTTTGCGGTCGGGGCCGTTGAGAAGGATGAACAGATTACTGGAGAACATATTGCTGAAGGCGATGTGTTAATTGGCCTTGCCTCTAACGGCATTCATAGTAATGGCTATTCGCTTGTCCGTAAAATTATGGAGGATGCAGCTCTTGACCCTGAACTTAGGCTGAAAACGACAGGGAAACTTCTAAAGGAAGAATTACTAGCCCCGACGCGGATTTATGTCAAACCGATTGTTCGCGCCCTAGAGCAAGTCAACATCAAAGGCATGGCTCATATCACTGGTGGTGGATTCTATGAAAATATTCCGCGGATGCTCCCTGAGGGCTTAGGAGTAGACATTGCCAGAGGGAGTTGGCCAATTCCTCCTATTTTTCCTTTCTTACAGGAGCATGGAGGATTAACAGAGGCGGATCTCTTTTCCACCTTTAATATGGGGATTGGCATGGTGCTTGTCGTCAATCGCACCGACCAGGAAGCCCTCATTCATTTACTAGAATCGCTAGGTGAATCCGCTTATGCCATCGGTACTGTGGTTAAAGGCTCGGGAGTGAGTCTATGAAACGTCTCGCTATTTTTGCTTCGGGAACGGGCAGTAATTTTCAAGTGATTGCTGAAGCCATCCGATCTGGTAGTATTCGTGCCGAATTGGTTTTGCTTGTATGTGATAAGCCTGATGCGGCGGTGATTGAGAAGGCTGAGTGGCTTCATATTCCGGCTTTTGTTGCTGAGCCTAAACGCTTTGAAACAAAACAAGTCTATGAAAAAGCCGTGCTTGCCGCTCTTGAAGAGGCTCAGGTAGATTTTGTTGTCCTGGCAGGTTATATGCGGTTAATCGGTCCGACTTTACTTCAAGCCTATGGCGGACGTATCATCAATATTCATCCTTCGCTGTTACCGTCATTTCCTGGACTACATGCGATTGAACAAGCCTTTGCCGCGGGTGTGAAGGTGACGGGGATTACGATTCATTTTGTCGATGACGGGATGGACACGGGGCCAATTATTGCACAAGAGGCTGTGAAGCTATCACGTGGTGAGACAATAGAAAGTCTGACAGATAAAATACATCACCTTGAGCATACGCTTTATCCAAGAGTGATTGCTGAATTATTAAATGAGGAGTGAAATCGGACATGACAAAACGTGCACTCATAAGTGTTTTTGATAAAGAAGGCTTAATTCCTTTTGTAAACTCTTTAACGAAGCTTGGTTATGAAATTTTATCTACGGGTGGAACGAAGAAGGCCATTGAAGCAGCAGGGCTTCCCGTTGTTTCCGTTTCTGATGTGACAGGCTTCCCGGAAATTTTGGAGGGACGTGTCAAGACGCTTCATCCCGCTCTTCATGGTGGATTTCTTGCCGATCGATCTAAGGAAAGTCATCTTGAGCAAATCAAAGAACAAGGGATTGAACCGATTGATCTTGTGGCTGTGAATTTATATCCCTTTAAGCAAACCGTGGCCAATCCTGATGTGACTTATGAGGATGCGGTGGAAAATATCGATATTGGTGGCCCATCAATGTTACGGGCGGCAGCAAAAAATCATGCTTCAGTGACGGTTGTGTGTGACGCTGCCGATTATGATACGGTCATCGAAGCCCTAGAGACCCATGGAGAAACGGATTTTGAATTGCGCCAGCGTCTTGCAGCCAAGGTTTTCCGTTATACAGCGGCTTATGATGCCTTAATTGCTGACTACCTCACGAAGAAAACGGGTGAAGCCTTCCCTGAATCCTTTACGGTAACCTTCGAGAAAAATCAAGATTTACGTTATGGCGAAAACCCCCATCAAAAGGCAGCCTTCTATAAAGAAGCCTTTGAGGATGCCTCCTCGATTGCAGGAGCTAAACAACTTCATGGCAAGGCCCTTTCTTATAACAATATTCGTGATGCTGATGCGGCACTTTCTATTGTTCAAGAATTCGATAAGCCTGCGGTTGTAGCGGTTAAACATATGAACCCTTGTGGCATTGGCATTGGCGAAACGATTGAGGCGGCTTTTCAAAAAGCCTATGAAGCAGATCCCGTCTCAATTTTTGGAGGCATTGTGGCTTCAAATCAAGAGATCGATGTCGCGACGGCCGAGCACCTTCGTCAAATATTCTTAGAGATTATTATTGCACCATCATATACACCAGAGGCATTTGAAATCTTATCTAAAAAGAAAAATATCCGTTTGTTAACTGTTTCTTTTGAGCAAAAGGCGAAAGAAGAGAGCCAGCAATTAACCTCGGTTCATGGCGGCTTATTGATCCAAGATAGTGATCGCCTCGGACTTGAGGAAGCTGAATTAACTTATCCGACAAAGCGTAAACCAACAGAGGATGAGATGCGTGCTTTGGCATTAGGTTGGAAGGCTGTTAAACATGTTAAATCCAATGCGATTGTACTTGCTAAGGATGATTGTACGATTGGTATCGGGGCTGGTCAGATGAATCGTGTGGGCGCCGCGAAAATTGCGATTGAACAAGCAGGAGAAAAGGCGAAGGGTTCGGTTCTCGCTTCGGATGCCTTCTTCCCGATGAATGATACCGTTGAAGAGGCAGCGAAGGCAGGCGTGACGGCGATTATTCAACCTGGTGGGTCAATTAAAGATCAAGATTCGATTGATATGGCTGACCAATACGGCATCGCCATGGTCTTTACGGGCATCCGCCATTTCAAACACTAGGAGGAAAAGCTATGAAGGTTCTCGTTATAGGAAAAGGCGGCCGTGAGCATGCGATGGTCTGGAAGCTTAGCCAAAGTCCACAAGTCACTGACGTTTTTGTGGCGCCTGGAAGTGATGGGATGCAAGGTCTAGCAACATGTGTCGCTATCGCTGAAACGGATTTTGCGAGTCTCATCGCCTTTGTAAAAAAGGAAGGGATAGATCTCACCGTTGTTGGACCGGAACAGCCTCTCGTTGGCGGTATTGTTGATCGTTTTAAAGAAGCAGGACTCACAATCTTCGGACCGTCACAACAGGCTGCGATGATTGAGGGCAGTAAAGCCTTTGCTAAAAAGCTGATGGCGGATTATCAAATCCCGACGGCGGCTTATGAGGTGTTTACGGACTACGAGGCCGCTGCGCGATATGTGGAAAAGGTTGGTGTCCCCATTGTAATTAAAGCGGATGGCTTGGCAGCCGGCAAAGGGGTTACGGTTGCGCTGACAATGGAAGAGGCGCTTCATGCTTTAGATGATGCTTTAAATGATCATCGTTTTGGAGAAGCAGGAGCCTCCGTTGTTATCGAAGAGTTTTTAACCGGCGAAGAATTTTCATTAATGGCTTTTGTGAATGGTGACAAAGTCTATCCGATGGTACTTTCCCAAGATCACAAACGCGCTTTTGAAGGAGATCAAGGCCCGAACACAGGGGGTATGGGCGCTTATTCCCCGGTACCGCAATTGCCAGATTATGCTATTGATATTGCGATGGAACAAGTGATGCAGCCTACGGTTGAAGCCATGATAAAGGAAGCGAGACCTTTTCAAGGCATTTTATATGCGGGCCTGATGTGGACAGAGGCAGGGCCGAAGGTGATTGAATTCAATTGTCGTTTTGGTGATCCCGAGACACAAGTGGTTCTGCCACGGCTCACATCCGATCTTTTCGATGTGTTTTGGTCACTCGTCCATGATAAAGAACCAAAGCTTATGTGGTCTGAGGAAGCGACCTGTGGTTTTGTCCTTGCTTCTAAAGGCTATCCTGGGGACTATGAAAAAGGGGCTGCCCTAAATGACCTCAATCAAGTGTCAGAAGAAACGCTCGTGTTTCATGCTGGAACGAAACGGAATGAAGAGAAGTGGCTCACTAACGGTGGCCGCGTCTTGCTTGTTGCTCGTATGGCACCCAGCTTAGAAGAAGCGATTGAACAAGCATGCACTGAAGTGGCTAAACTCGCCAATGAACAGACCTTTTATCGCAAGGATATTGGCCATCGTGCACTAAATGTAATCAAAAGCCAAATCTAATAACCTTGACTTAAATTAGAGATATACACAGGAGCATTTTATGAGCTCCTGTGTATTTAACTTTAAGTACTTAAACTGCAAGTGTAAGGCAGTACTCCAAAAAAGGATCCCCCCAACGCTATATCAGTAAGATTTGTAAGTCATGTTCAAGACCTCATGGCTTCTTCTCCTTCCAATAGGTCTAGCCTCTCTTAAAATTTGTCAGGGAATCTGACCTTTCACTTTCACAATTCACTGCGTTAATGTATGATGATAAAAGAAACTTTTGATTTTTTTATAGTAAGGCGGCGATAAGGATGACGTTTTACCATCCTTGGGAAAAAGAAAACCTTCGTGAACAAGCTTCTGTCATTAGAGGAGACTTGCAACCGACGAAGATATTACGTGAAGGAATAGTTTTGAATGCGCATACAAAACTATGGGAGCAGGCTCATGTTTGGATTTATAAGGATAGAATTGTTTATGTGGGGGATAGCTTACCTACCCAAATGGATACAATTGAAAAGGTAGATTGTCGCGGGAAATTTCTTGTCCCAGGCTATATTGAACCCCATGCTCATCCTTTTCAGCTTTATAATCCTTATACGATGGCTGCCTATGCGGCCGAGCGCGGAACGACAACCTTGGTGAGTGATAATCTGGTCTTTTATCTATTGCTTTCAGACGAGCGTTCCTTTGATATCATTGAGCGTTTAAATGCTTTACCGACAAGCTTTTTTTGGTGGTGTCGATACGATGCTCAAACTTTATTGCGGGAAAACCCCTATCAAGATGAAAGAATACGCCGATGGCTCGAACATCCACAAGTGATTCAGGGCGGCGAGCTGACGGCTTGGCCACAGGTGCTCCATGGCGATGATCGTCTATTAGAATGGATGCAGATGACAAAGAGACAGGGAAAAAGAATTGAAGGACATCTCCCTGGCGCTTCTGAAAAGACGCTGTTACAGCTCCAACTTTTAGGCGTGGATTGTGACCATGAAGCGATGACGACTGAAGAAGCGTGGGCGCGTTTACGGATGGGATTGACAACCTCACTACGATATTCGTCTATTCGTCCTGATCTCCCAGAGATTTTAAGGGGCCTCGTAGAAAAGGGGCTTCAGCATTATGATGGGCTTTATATGACCACGGATGGCGCCACACCGCATTTTTATGAGCAAGGGATAATGGACAGAACCATTGAAATTGCTTTAGAACAGGGGGTGCCAACCACGGAGGCTTATCTAATGGCGTCGCAAAATATTGCAAGACATTATGGATTGGATCATCTCCTTGGATCACTTGAACCGGGAAGAATGGCCAATATTAACATTCTGTCTGCTCAAAATCAGCCCACACCTATTTCTGTTTTAGCCAAAGGAGAATGGGTGAAGCGAAATGATGAGGTCTCGTATCCTGTCTCAACAATCGACTTTAAAGAAGTCTTTGGTCCCCTTGATATTCCGTGGGAATTGACTCCAGATATGCTTGAGCCTCCATCAGATTTAGGGCTTGATATGGCCAATGCCGTGATCACCAAACCCTTTACATTAGAGACACCGCCAGTGGAAGAGGAACTGCCAGAAGGCATTTCTTATTTAACACTGATCGATGTTGAAGGGCATTGGAAAGTAAGTACATATGTTAAAGGCTTTGCTGAATTAGAAGGGTTTGCCAGCAGCTTTTCCTCAACAGGAGATCTTTTGCTGATTGGAAAACATAAAAAGGCTATTGTACAAGCTTTTGAAAGAGTTAAGACAATAAAGGGTGGCATTGTTCTTATTGAACAAGGAGAATCGATAGCAGAATTAAGACTTCCAATTAGAGGGTGGCTTTCTGATAAGCCGATGAAGACACTAGCGCAAGAAGAACAATCCTTTGTCAACACATTGAGGGAGAAAGGGTACGATTTTGCTGACCCAATCTATAGTCTGTTATTCTTCTCTTCAACGCACTTACCTTATATAAGAATCACGCCACTAGGCTTAGTGGATGTGATGAAAAATAAAATTTTACAGCCAGTTGAAGAGTTATCAACAATATAGGAGGATTCTATTAAGCCTATGCGGAAATCTTTGCATGTCTTAGGGCTAGTTTTGGCTTTCTTGTTTTTACTAACAGCTTGCGCAAAGGACAATGAAGCTTCTACAAAAGAACAAGAAAAATCAAAGGCGTCTGAAAAGACAACGACTGAAAAAGGAGAGCCAACGACCAAGGTCTATCCTTTAACAGGGTTACCCGCGGGTGATGATGACATCAATCGTCGGGTTCTTGCGGTGATGGTGAATAATCATGCATTAGCCCGGCCGCAATCGGGTCTGCATAAAGCCGATATCGTTTATGAAGCCCTCACCGAAGCGCGCATCACCCGTTTTTTAGCGATTTTTCAAAGCCAAAAACCTGAAGTAATAGGTCCGGTACGTAGTGCGCGTCATTATTTTGTCGATCTTTCTCAAGGGTATGGTGCGATTTATATTGCCCATGGCTGGAGTCCACAGGCGGAGAAGAAGCTTAAATCGGGTGGTATTGATTATATTCAAGGGCTCTATCATGATGGGACATGGTTTAAAAGGGCTTCTTTTCGTCAAGCCCCTCATAATTCCTATCTTCCCTATGACAATGCGATTGAAGGAGCCAAGACCAAGGGCTATGATCTCACCCAGGATGTTAAGCCATTACCTTTCTTAGAGAAGGCTGAAGTCAGTAAGATCCCTGGAAATGATGTGGGGATAGCGACGATCACCTATAGCTCTGATAATGTTGTTAGCTATGTGTACCATTCAGAGGATGGCTTGTTTTATCGACACATTAATGGTGAACAGGCAGAAGATCGTGAAACAAAGACCCCTTTAACAGCGGCTAATGTTTTCATTGTGAGTAGTGACCATTCTTTTATTAATAACAATAATTATCGACGTGATATTGACTTAACAAAAGGTGGACCTGCCTACCTACTTCAACATGGTAAAGTTCAAAAGCTCGAATGGAAAAATGTTGATGGCCGCTTGTTACCTTATAAAGATGGCACTGCCGTCAAATTTGTCCCAGGCCAAACATGGATTAATATCGTTGAATCTGACCCTGGCCTAGATAAACTTGTGACGTTAACAGACTAGAAAACAGTGAAAGATAAAAGGAGGAAGAAACCATGCAAATTGATAAATTAAGAGGAGATTCATTAAATCAACTATTCGAAGCCATTCTTTCCTTGAAGGATATAGAGGAATGCTATAGATTCTTTGATGATCTTTGCACGATGGGGGAAATTCAAACACTTGGCCAACGCTTTCAAGTCGCTCGGATGCTCATTGATGGCTATAAATATCATCAAATTGAAGAAGGATCAGGAGCGAGTGCGGCTACCATTTCAAGAGTGAAGCGCTGCATTAATTATGGGAATGACGGTTATCAAATGACTTACGAAAGAATTAAGGGAAAAGAATAGAACTTCAAAGGCGCCTTAGGGCGTCTTTTTTTTAAAATATAAGAATGTATAAAATTCTGGTCATCAGGAAGGTGTGGATTTACGCTTCAGAACGCTCGCTTTCCTCATGCCCACACGATGTGGGTAGGGTCGGCGTTGTCACAGGACGTGACGTTTTTAGCCGATCGTCCTTAGTGGCCTCAGCTAACTTGGGATGATAATCGAGTTTCCCAAGTGGATCTTCGGACACGTGCTGTCCCCGAAGGACTCTAGTTTAGGCATCTGTGAGTCAGCGGCGCTGAGGAACACACTCAGTATAAGTGTTCCGAATCTCGCGTCTTCCGCTCCAATCCACTTGATACTGACGAAGCATTTTGGTAAAAAAGCTTTTTAATGCCCAACTGAATGAGGACCGGGCATGCATTTCGCCCGGTTTTTCTAATAATATCAGACAAATTTATAAGTTGAACGCTTATCGGCATATTTCTTGAAAGATCAGAAAAATTAAGGTCATCAGTAAGATGTGGATTTCCGCTTCAGAACGCTCGCTTTCCTCATGCCCACAAACTAAGGAAAGCATCTAAGAGAATAATCCTCGCAGAAAAATCGTCTTTTTTACGATTTTTTGACGTGGATAGGGTCGGCGTTCGAAGCACCATCGGGGTCCCCGAAAAGTGTTCTTTACTTTTTGGGGTGGTAATCGGGGTCCCCGAAAAGTGTTCTTTACTTTTTGGGGTGGTAATCGGGGTCCCCGAAAAGTGTTCTTTACTTTTTGGGGTGGTAATCGGGGTCCCGAAAAGTGTTCTTTACTTTTTGGGGTGGTTGAGGTGCTAGCTTCGACGTTGTCACACGGATGTGATGGTTTTAGTCGAAGTTCCTTAATGACGTGACGGCTTTTAGCCGAGCATCCTTAGTTGCCTCAGCTCATTTTGGAATGTTTAATCTGTGCATTCCAAAATATTTGTGATTAAAAGTCACCTGTTCCTGCGTCTACTCGTATCGCTTCGATGTCAGCTTTCTCGGACAACTCGAAGTTTACTCGTGAAGTCACGCTGGTTGCTGTTCCCGAAGGACTCTAGTTTAGGCATCCGTGAGTCAGCGGCGCTGAGGAACACACTCAGTATAAGTGTTCCGAATCTCGCGTCTTCCGCTCCAATCCACTTGGTACTGACGAAGCATTTTGGAAAAAAACTTTTTAACACAGGTTACAGACAAGGTGAGTCGTGTCACCACACCTAAGTTGCTTAGATACCGATTTGTTCTCTTCGTTCTGAAAACGGTCACCAAGGCGCCTTTCTGAAGCCCGTTTTCTGGATTCTAAGTCAAAACGGTCACCAAAGCGCCT
>NZ_BMFV01000016.1 GCF_014639255.1 Pullulanibacillus pueri | reverse complement strand
TCTGAAGCCCGTTTTCTGGATTCTAAGTCAAAACGGTCACCAAGGCGCCTTTCTGAAGCCCGTTTTTCAAATTCTAAGTCAAAACAGTCACCAAGGCGCCTTTCTGAAGCCCGTTTTCTGGATTCTAAGTCAAAACGGTCACCAAAGCGCCTTCCTGAAGCCCGTTTTCTGGATTCTAAGTCAAAACGGTCACCAAGGCGCCTTTCTGAAGCCCGTTTTTCAAATTCTAAGTCAAAACGGTCACCAAGGCGCCTTTCTGAAGCCCGTTTTCTGGATTCTAAGTCAAAACGGTCGCCAAGGCATCTCGCTGAAGCCCGTTTTCCTGTAATGTAAAAATTTATAACTCAATAGAAGACCTTATAAGGGCCACGGTGTTGATCTCCATTTCAATCTGTTTACGGCTGACGGTGCATTTCGGCATTAAAAACTTTTCTAATATCATGAATGGCTATAGCTGGACACAATACTAATGTCCGAAATGTTCCAGTTTGACATGGAGTGAACTCCATGGTGTACATTTATCGTGCAAAGAGGAGGTGTATGGAGATGCCAGGACTCCGCATATCAGAAGTGGCAAAAAGGACGCAGCTTTCAGTGGATACCCTGCGATATTATGAGAAGATTGGTCTTATTCCTATACCGAAAAAAAATAACAGGGGGTATAAAGAATACACAGAATCTGAGCTACGCTATATTACATTCATTGTTAACTTGAAGCGAACGGACATGTCGCTTGCATCGATTAAATCGTACATCGACGCCTATAAGCGAGGAGAGATTACCGATTGTTATCAGTTACTGGAGAGACATGCTAAGGATGTAGAGAAGCAAATTGAAGAGAGACAAAGCGTTCTTCAAACAATCCATTATAAACTCGAACATTTTAAGGAAATTGATGGTGGCGGAAAGAAAAGCTAAGTATTCCTATGCATATGAAAAAATACAAGTTATATCAAAAGATAGATGAAAAATGGGGGCTACAATGATGTTAAACCAGAAAAAGTTACCTCAACAAGCACCGATACATTCCGGCTATGGGCCGAGAACAACAGCACAAGAGGCATTAGGAAACCAGGATTTAAGTGGGAAAATAGCGATTATAACAGGCGGTTATTCAGGTCTCGGACTTGAAACCACACGTGTACTCGCGGAAGCAGGAGCAACGGTGATCGTTCCTGCCAGAACTAGAGAAAAAGCGGAAGCGGCGCTTAAAGGCCTACCGAATATTGAGCTAGAGACACTTGACCTTTCTGATCCGCGGTCTATTGATGCTTTTGTACAGCGATTTATCGCTTCCCGTCGTCCACTTCATCTTCTTATTAATGCCGCTGGGATTATGGCTGTTCCTCTTAAGCATGACGCACGAGGTTTTGAATCACATTTTGCAACCAATCATCTTGGGCATTTTCAGCTAGCGGCAGGATTGTGGCCGGCTTTGAAGAAAGCGAATGGAGCAAGAGTGATCTCATTGTCTTCTCGGGGGCACCGTATGAGCGATATCGATTTTGCGGATCTTCATTATCATCATAGAGCCTACGATAAGTGGGCAGCTTACGGACAATCCAAAACAGCCAACGCTCTATTTGCTGTCGAACTCGATAAAAGAGGGACAGCTGATAATATCCGAGCCTTTGCCGTCCATCCTGGTACCATTGTTACCGATTTGGCAAGACATCTTTCTGATGAGGAATTGAAAGCGATGGGAGCACTGGATGAACAGGGGCAGCGACGGATAATGGAGTACAACAACGAGACAAAGACCATTCCTGAGGGTGCGGCAACCATTGTTTGGTGTGCAACAAGTGAGCAATTGGCAGGCAAAGGCGGCGTATATTGTGAAAATGTGGACATCGCAGAAATCAATCCAGTCAATGCGCCGACGCCAGGCGTTAGACCTTGGGCAATTGATCCTCAAAGTGCCGAACGTTTATGGGCTTTGAGTGAAGAGCTTACAGGTACAAAGTTTTAACTATATAAAAAAGGATTCTAAAAGGGCAGGTTCTCAAGTTATCTAGCCCTTTTTTGGAACGTCATAAAAGAGAATGCTTCGGACAGAAAACAAAGCGAGAAGTCAACTCGGGTCCAAAGTCAAAGCCCCTCGGACAGAGCCGAGAGCAAGAAGGGAACAAGAGTCCAAAGTTAGTGCATCTTCGGAAACTCTTTTAGTGCTTAATAAGACAGGGCAGGACCGGGCATGCTTTTATGCCTGGCTTTTCTAATATGTTTAACAGGTGCGTGTAGAGCGGAGTATTGTGAGGGGTTATGTAAGCAATAAAAGATGACTAAATAGAGAATTTAGGAGCAATGAAGTTACTATCGAAAACTAGAGCATTAAGCTATAATGAAGCCAAATCAATAGATTGAAAGTTATAGCAAAGGGATTAGGAGGGTGTATAATGATCGATTTACGAAGTGATACAGTGACCAAGCCGACAGAAGCGATGCGCCGGGCCGTTTATGAAGCGGAAGTGGGCGATGATGTTTATGGTGAAGATCCAACAGTGGCAAAGTTGGAAGAAACAGCAGCAGACTTACTTGGGAAAGAGGCTGCCCTATTTGTGACCAGTGGGACGCAAGGGAATCAAATAGCGGTGCTCACCCATTGTGTTGCTGGCAATGAAATTTTATTAGAAGAGGAAGCTCACATTTTTTATTATGAGGGTGCAGCTATTTCGGCTTTTGCGGGTGTACAGCCCCGGACAATTAAAGGGGACCGTGGGGCAATGAAGGCAAGTCGTATTGAAGCAGCGATTCGTGATGCTGAGGATGTCCATCTTCCAGAAACCGGCTTGATTTGCTTGGAAAACACCCATAACCGAGCGGGTGGGGCTGTTGTCCCTATCGAAAATATGGCGGAGCTTTACGCTATTGCTCAGAAGCATGATATTCCGGTTCATCTCGATGGTGCCCGTCTTTTTAATGCGGCGGTAGCCACCCAGAGACCTGTAAGAGATTTTGCTCAGTATACAGATACAACGCAAATCTGCCTGTCAAAAGGTTTAGGAGCGCCTGTCGGTTCACTAATTGCTGGGAGCCATGCCTTTATTAAACGAGCACGGAAATGGCGCAAACGCTTAGGTGGAGGTCTAAGGCAAGCAGGAATTCTAGCGGCGCCAGGACTTATTGCTCTTACGCAAATGGTGGATCGCTTGCAAGAGGACCATGATCATGCCAAAAAACTAGCAGATGGCATCGCAAATATAAAGGGGCTCCAAGTAGCCAATTTGGTTGAAACGAATATTGTTTTAGTGGATGTCTCGGAAAGAGGTTGGTCCTCCAGTGATTTTGTTCAGCGATTAGAAGAGCAAGGCATTCTAGCCAATAGCGTTGGGCCCACTGCCATCCGAATGACGACAAACTATGAAGTATCATCTAAAGACATTGACATCGTATTGAGCCAGCTTAATAGATTATAAAAGGAGAAAAACTTCAGTCAAGGGCTGGAGTTTTTGTCTTTTCTATGCCTATAACAGAAGGAGTGGATATGGTATAATCCTGCTAGAGTGTTTTTGAATGAGCTATGCAAGAAAGGTCGGTATACGGTGAATATTTTGGCATAAAAGCCTAGGATTGGCCCGCAGACCTTTTGGCTTGTTTGGATACCTACCTTTTAGGAGGAACTGTTAGTGAATGAGTATAAGGATTGGCGTCATGTTTTTAAACTTGATCCCAATAAACCTATTGATGATAAAGCCATTGAACAGATTTGTGAGTCCGGGACAGATGCGGTCATTGTCGGCGGTACCGATGGTGTGACCCTTGATAATACCTTGCATCTACTTAGTAGGATTCGACAATATGCAGTCGATTGTGCTTTGGAAATTTCTAATATAGATGCTGTCACTCCGGGATTTGATTATTACATGATTCCGACGGTGCTAAATAGTAGTCATCCTGATTGGATTGTTGGTTTTCATCATGAAGCCATCAAAGCATTTGGCAAGACACTCCATTGGGATGAAGTGATCATGGAAGGCTATTGTATTCTTAATCCGGACGCGAAGGCCGCGCAATTAACAGCGGCAACCACCGACCTTGAGACAGAGGATATTGTTGCCTATGCGATGATGGCTGAACGAATGTTTCATTTACCCGTTTTCTATCTGGAATATAGTGGTACTTACGGAGACGTTGATGTCGTTCGGGAAGTCAGGCAGACACTACAAGAGACCCAACTCTTTTATGGGGGCGGGATTGATACCGTGGTGAAGGCCAAAGAGATGGCTGCCCATGCGGATACCGTTATTGTGGGTAATGTCATTTATGAAGATATAAAAACGGCATTAAAGACTGTTAAGGCTGTAAAAGAAATCCAAGTGAATAAGTAGGAATAAGTACCTTTATAAAATGGGAGTGGTAATATGCAAGATATCGTGGACAACCTATTAAAAGGCTTGAATCCAGAACAAAAGAAGGCTGTCCAGCATACTCACGGCCCTCTATTACTCATGGCCGGAGCTGGCAGTGGGAAGACGAGAGTCCTGACACATCGGATTGCTTACCTTTTAATCGAAAAGGAAGTCGCACCATGGAATGTGCTCGCGATCACATTTACAAATAAAGCCGCAAAAGAAATGAAGGAGCGCTTAGTGGGATTAACGGGCCCGCTTGCAGAAGATTTGTGGGTATCCACGTTTCACTCGATGTGTGTCCGAATTTTACGGCGCGATGCAGATCGTATTGGCATCAATCGCAACTTCTCCATTTTAGATGGAACCGATCAAGTTTCCGTGATTAAGCAAATTTTAAAAGAAAAGAACATTGATCCTAAGAAGTTTAATCCCCGTGGTATTTTGGGAACCATTAGCTCAGCAAAGAACGAACTGAAAACGGCTGACGATTATGCCAAAATCGCGAAGGGTGCCTATGAAGAGATTGTTCGAGATGTGTACATGGAGTATGAGAAACGCCTTCTGAAAAACCACTCACTTGACTTTGATGACTTGATCATGACCACCATCCACTTGTTCAAACGTGTCCCAGAAGCCTTAACCTATTACCAAAGAAAATTTCAATATATTCATGTAGACGAGTATCAAGATACAAACCATGCCCAATATACACTCGTTAAACTCTTAGCAGAACGGTTTCGGAACTTATGCGTTGTAGGTGACTCAGATCAGTCTATTTATAGATGGCGTGGTGCGGATATCCAAAATATCTTATCCTTCGAGAAGGATTACCCTGATACTGAAGTGATTCTCCTGGAGCAAAACTATCGCTCAACGAAGAAAATTTTACAAGCGGCCAACCGAGTGATTGCTAATAACTATAGTCGGAGACCAAAGAATCTTTGGACAGATAATATGGAGGGCAACCCAATCTATTATTATCGTGCGGATAATGAGCATGATGAAGGTCGTTTTATAGCGGGTAAGATCGCGGAACTTTCAAGAGAAGGCTTCAAGTACAGTGAGATGGCAGTGCTCTATCGTACTAATGCTCAATCACGTGTTGTTGAGGAAATGCTCGTAAAATCGAATATTCCTTATCGTATGGTCGGGGGGATCAAATTCTACGAACGTAAAGAAATCAAAGATTTATTAGGCTATCTTAGATTAGTAGCCAATCCCGATGATGATATCAGTTTTGCGCGTGTCGTCAATGTTCCGAAAAGAGGCATTGGAGCTTCTTCATTAGATAAACTGGCAGATTACGCCTTACAGCAGGATATCTCTCTTATTCAAGCCATACAAGAGATTGAACAAACCGCGGTTCCGAAAAGGGCAGCCAAATCTCTAGTGGAATTTGCAGACCAAATTTTAAACTGGTCACAAATGCAGGAGTACCTCTCAGTGACAGAACTGGTGGAAGATGTTCTTGATAAATCAGGCTATCGCAAGGCCTTAAAAGATGAAAAGACCTTAGAATCACAAAGTCGATTAGAAAACCTTGATGAATTTTTATCGGTCACTCAGGACTTCGAGAAAAACAACGAGGATAAATCTTTAATTGCCTTTCTATCTGAACTGGCATTGGACAGCGATATGGGGATGGAAGAGGAAGATAAGCATCAAGGTCCTGGGGTGACGCTCATGACGCTTCATGCCGCCAAAGGTCTTGAATTTCCAATTGTGTTCCTGGCGGGGATGGAGGAAGGCGTCTTTCCACATAGTCGCTCCCTAATGGAAGAAGAGGAAATGGAAGAAGAGCGCCGATTGGCCTACGTTGGAATTACGCGCGCAGAAAAGCAATTGTATTTAACTAATGCACAGATGCGGACCTTGTTCGGAAGAATGAATGCTAATCCCGAGTCACGTTTTATTGCTGAAATCCCTGAAGAGCTTATCGAGCGAGAAGAGCAGGAGCGTTCCATGGGATGGGGAGCAGGCTCTGCTTCTAGATCTCGCACGCCTTTTGGGCAAGCGCGCACTGCTATGGGTTCTAATTCAACACCAACCGCTCCCGTTCAAAAGCGTCCAATGACAGCGAAGAAGAATGTCAATGCTGAAAGTGATTGGTCTGTCGGCGATCGCGTCAGTCATAAAAAATGGGGTGAAGGAACGGTTGTGAGCATCAAAGGCGAAGGCGACTCCATGGAGTTAGACATTGCGTTTGCGAATCCTACAGGGATCAAACGGTTGCTCGCAAGCTTTGCGCCGATTGATAAGATATAAAGAAGGCATACAAAAGTTAAAAGTCACCTTTAATCCTACTTTTGCTTATCCTACTTTTTGAGAGTAGGCGAAATGGGTTATAGTAGAAAGAGAGAACTGTGAGAACGAAGGAGCGATTGTTTTGGGTCAAGACGTTATGGCACGTGTCCAGGAACTGAGGAAGCTATTAAATCAATATGGATATGAATATTATGTACAGGATAATCCAAGTGTACCGGATTCGGAATATGATCGATTAATGCATGAACTGATCGAAATTGAAAGAGAGCATCCGGAGTTAATCTCCCCAGATTCCCCGACACAACGCATCGCTGCCGAGCCTCTTAAGGCCTTTAAAAAGGTGACGCATCGTACACCCATGATGAGTTTGGGCAATGCGTTTAACGAACAAGATTTAAGAGATTTTGATCGCCGTGTGCGGCAAACGGTTGGAGACGATGTCCAGTATATTTGCGAACTTAAAATCGATGGTCTTGCGGTGTCTTTAACTTATGAAGAGGGGCAATTTGTTCTAGGTGCCACTCGTGGAGATGGCACAACAGGAGAAGAGATCACGCAAAATCTCAAAACGATTCGGTCAATTCCGCTGCGTTTAAAAGAGGCGATTAATCTTGAGGTTCGTGGAGAGGCTTATATGCCTAAGCGGTCTTTTGAGCGCTTAAATGAGCAGCGCAAAGAGGCAGGTGAAGCACTCTTTGCAAATCCAAGAAATGCAGCAGCCGGTTCATTACGTCAACTCGATCCTAAGATTGCTGCTAGTCGTAACTTAGATGTTTTTCTTTACCAAATTGGCAATGCCTATGATAAGCCACTGGAACGTCATAGTGAGGGACTTGAATGGTTAGAGTCTTTAGGATTAAAGACAAATCCGGAATGGAAAAAGTGCGCCTCTATAGAAGAGATCGTGGCCTATATTGAGTATTGGACAGAAAAACGTCCGGAATTATCTTATGATATCGATGGCATTGTGATCAAAGTCGATGCCCTAGCACAACAACAGGCTTTAGGATTTACAGCTAAAAGTCCACGTTGGGCGATCGCTTATAAATTTCCAGCAGAAGAAGTAGTCACTCAGCTTGAAGATATTGTTTTAAATGTGGGACGGACTGGGGTCGTAACGCCAACAGCAGTCCTAACACCGGTTCCTGTAGCGGGAACAACAGTAAAAAGAGCTACTCTGCATAATGAAGACCTTATTCGTGAGAAGGATATTCGAATTGGCGATTATGTTGTTATAAAAAAGGCTGGTGACATCATTCCTGAGGTTGTCAATGTTCTAACAGAGCGCCGCACGGGAAATGAAGTCGATTTTCATATGCCCACAGAGTGCCCAGAGTGTGGTAGCGACCTTGTCCGCTTAGAGGGTGAAGTCGCGCTTCGTTGCATTAATCCGAAGTGTCCCGCACAGATTCGGGAAGGACTCATTCACTTTGTCTCTAGAAATGCCATGAATATTGATGGTTTAGGTGAGAAAGTCATTACTCAATTATTTGAACAGAAATTAATTGAAGATGTCGCTGATCTCTACCGTTTAACCTATGACCATCTCATAGGTATGGAAAGAATGGGAGAAAAGTCCTCGAATAATTTATTAGAGGCTATCGAATCTTCAAAACAAAATTCTTTAGAGAAATTGCTTTTTGGCTTAGGGATTCGCTTTGTGGGGGCTAAAGCAGCCCGAACGCTTGCTGAGGCGTTTCTGACGATGGATGCTTTAAAGACAGCGTCGAAGGAAGAATTGCTTGCAGTGGATGAAATTGGTGAAAAAATGGCTGACTCCATTCTCACTTTTTTCCAGAACCCTGATTTTTTAGAGCTTATTGATGAGCTTAAATCCTATGGGGTCAACATGGAATATAAAGGGCCGATCATCAATGCTGAAGACGTCGCGGATTCACCGTTTGCCGGTAAAACAGTGGTGTTAACAGGTAAAATGGAACAATTGTCACGTCCTGAAGCAAAAGAGAGAATTGAAAGCCTTGGGGGCAAGGTAACTTCTAGTGTCAGCAAGAAAACAGATATTGTTATAGCCGGTGAAGAGGCGGGTTCAAAATTAGAAAAGGCCGAACAATTACAGCTAGAAATTTGGGACGAGGCTCGTTTTCTTGCCGCTTTAAATTCATGAGGAGTTGAACGTTTTGAAACGAAAGGCACTGGGTTTAGGGCTGATTATGGTTATGTTGCTCTTAGTCACAACAGCGTGTACGATGCCCTGGTCAAAAGATGATAATAAGCAAATTGTTACTGATACTCCAAAAGGGAGTAAGGAACAGGTTACAGTGATTCCACAGGAGAATGGAAAGGACTATCGGACCATTCATTCCAGTAAGGATAGCTCCACGCGTGGATACATTACGTATGGTGTGAATAACCGAACGGATATAGATGAGATTGAAACAGGACTCATGCGACTTTCTAAAGGGACTTACGATCCTGATAAATATTATTTTCAAAGTGGTCAATATATTTCTTCCGATGTTATTAACGAAATGATTTCAAGAAAGCCAAAAGGGAAAAAGGTGAAATATCCTGGGGAAAATCTCAAAGGATTAAATCCTGCTTTTGGTAGTGGAAGCGACATAGGTAAAATGGCTGAAGACTCGCCGAAAGAGTTGAGTTATGTTCTAGAACAGGATTATCTGACTAAAAAAGGCAAGAATCAATATAAATTAGGCGGGATTTCACTTGCCATTTCGATGAATTCCGTCTACAACCAAAGTATCTACTATAGTGAGACGGGAAAAACCTATCCCGTCGATGTCACGCTTAATGCTAAAGATCAAATGGAAAAAGGGAAGGCCTATGCGAATAAAGTGCTCCAACGGATTCGACAGATCAAAGGGTTAGAAAATGTCCCTGTGTTTATCGGTCTCTATTTAGAATCATCTCCAGGCTATGATTCACCAGGACACTTTTATTCTGTAGGTGAAGTCGGGGCAGGTAAAACAACCATTGATCATTGGAAGGCGACCAATGAAGATAATGTATTATTACCTTCTGACCAAGCTGCCAGCAAATATCCAGATTACAGTGATAAGTTTGATACATTCCAGAAATCAGTAAAAGGCTATTTCTCTAATAACATTGGAGTCATCGGTAATGCCTTCATAAAGGCAGACAAAATACAAAGATTGACGATCAATATTCATGTTCCATTTTATGATGAAACGGAAATAATGTCCTTTACAAATTATGTTTCAAGTCTATTGCAAACTAAATTTCCATTTGACCGCAATACCCCAGTTGAAGTCTATATTAGCAATATGACTAATCAACCAGAATCCATTATTGTAAAAGATGCCGACATGGATACACCTTTCGTTCACGTCTATCAAGGCAGTCATTAAATAAGGTCCAAAACCTGTCTCCCGTTGGAGGCAGGTTTTATGTATATAAAGGCCCAAAGTTCAAAACCACATAATAACAATATCCAATGAACAAAACGAAGACCACCATGCAGGAAAAGAAGCCGCTTCGCACAAAAGGCACGCAAAAGGAGGAGGGAAGCGAGCAAAAAGAGGCCAGTGCCCAATGAAAAGGATCCAGCACCGTGCAAAACGAAGCCCGCCACGAACGAAAAGAAGCCGCTTCGCACAAAAGGCGCGCGAAAGAGGGTGGGAAGCGAGCAAAAAGAGGCCAGTGCCCAATGAAAAGGATCCAGCACCGTGCAAAAGAAGCCCGCCACGCACGAAAAACCCTATGGCACCACGTCCAATAACCATAAATCACCAAAAACTGTCTTCTGAAGGCAGGAAAATGACATTAATTTATCAAATATATTGGATAGATAAACGGACAAGTAAATGGAGAGGCTGACAGAGATGGGCAGTCGAACCAAAATAAGATTGTCGCAAACGCTAAAACCTAGTAGATACGCTGTATGATCCTTTGAAGGGCAGCGCGCATTATATAGGAGGACGAATGGGTTTTTTTGTGTATTGATGTGCCTAGAATTGTATTTGGCCACGCGGGGAGCTTCTTACAAGCACTAGACCAAGTAAGCAGAAAAGCCACCTCCAACGACTAAAAGATTTTTAATGAAAAATATGTTATATTTATGGGAAGGTCTTAAAACGGGAATATGAATGATGATAGTTAGACGTTTTTATATGGAAGGATATGATGCACCACTTGGTATCCTTTAAGTATTTGAAATGAGGCTCTCTGCATGTTTTTAGTAGCTTGGTGCATGGGGCTTTTTGAACAGGTCAAGTCATTTTTAGGGGTGTTAGTCATGGATCAACAATTGAACATTGCGTTTGTGGCGGATAAGGGGAATAAGACCGCCTTTTTTCTGTGGCTCACTCATACTAATGGGATGCTTGCCCGTACGCTAAATAAATCTCTAAAAAATCAACTAAGTGCCAGCTTGATTTGGAGAGAATTCTTAGAGAAGCATAAAGCGATCTCAGGAAAATTGGAACTTGAAAAGGAACAGGATGTTAAAAGTGACGGTATTTTTCTCACAATGGAAGCCGCCTTTGAACTGTTTAAAAGCGATCGCTATGTCAATACCCTTCCTCCATGGATTCTTCCAAGTGAATCATGGCGTTTTTTTTCCGAAATAGTCAATGGCATCACTGTATTATTGGAAAATGGTCACTTCTACCCAATGCTGACACTAGTGAAAAGTGAAGACATCCTTTATGTTTCGGGACAATGGGTGCTGAGGAAAAACTTGTTAAAAGATTCAGGGATGTTGTCAAGATGGCTTCATCGAATTCCAGAAGAAGCGCTATCTCCAAAGGTGGTGGCGCCGCTTCCGCTTAAACGCTGGTTTTACGCGGTGGTGGATAGTTGGGTCGATCGTGTCGTACGGCAAAAGTTAAAGAAGGCCTATCAAGCGGAAGTGCTGAAATGGCCAGAGCATGATTTCTATAAGAAATTGTCAGCGGAATGGTTTTACCACCTCATTCAAGAGCCGCTACCTTACTATAAAAAAATCGATGATCCTTATGAGATGGCGACCTATGAAGATTTTCAAAAGAGCATCCGAGCGTTTGTGCAAACGAGCTATGAGAGTGAGACAGAAAAGGAAATGACTGCCTTTAAAAAGGCGTATCTCGATGAATGGTTAGAGCCCCTGCAGATCGACATGCATTTTGAGCCTCAAGAGCGTACGGATCCCTTTTTACCTGGGGCCGATTGGTATGTCGAACTTGTCATTCAAGCCTATAAGGGCACCAAAAATCATATTGGATTTTTTTCGTTAGATGATTTATTTGATCGCAGGGAAAATGGGCTGATTGAATGGGTGAATGATCGCCTGACTGCGCTTACTCAGTTTAATAAGCGATTGAAGGTCTTGGAATACAATACGAACGGTATGATATCAACGGATGACGTCCTTGATCTGTATAATCATCGTGAAGAGTTCAAATCGAAAAATATCCAGATGCTCTTTCCTGATTGGATGAAGGTCCGTGATGCCCGGAGACAAAATGTTCAGGTTGATCTCGATGTCTCATCCAGCCATTCCGTGTTTACGTTGGATTCATTAGTGGATTTTGATTGGCGTATTTCCATAGGGAAGCTTGGCCTGACGACGGAGCAATTTGAACAACTCGTCAGGGAACAGCGACGCTTTCATAAAAGTGGTGATGAGTGGATTGAGCTCCCCCTTGATCAATTGAATGCTCTTTACACGAATTTGCGCGAGTCAGGAGCTAAGCTTAGCAAGAGAGGGAGTTTTTCCGATGCGATGCGTTTTTCTTTGGCGCAGAAAGATAATCTCTCTCATCCTATCGATATTCGGATGGATACTAAGCTGGAGCATTATTTGAGTTCGATCATTCATAAGCCAGATAAGAATAAGCATGTCCCCACTAAGCTTCAAGGCAATCTACGTCCTTATCAAAAAAGAGGGTATAGTTGGCTGTCGCAATTAAAGGAAAGTGGCGTTGGGGGCTGTTTGGCAGATGATATGGGGCTTGGGAAAACCATTCAAACGATAACGTATTTGCTTAAGCATACCCAAGATCACCCTGACGAGCCTGCCCTTATCGTTTGTCCGACTTCGGTGATTGGAAACTGGGTTAGGGAAATTAGGGCCTTTGCACCCTCGCTTTCCATATACACCCATCACGGACAGGACCGCCTTTCTGACAAAGCGTTTAAAAAACAGGTGGCTTCATTTGATGTGGTGGTTACTAGCTACACGCTTATTGTCAATGATAAAGCCCTATTGGATGAACAAATGTGGTCCGCACTAATCCTCGACGAGGCCCAAGCCATTAAGAATCCTTCAGCCAAGAAGAGTCAAGCACTCAGGTCCTATCGGGCACGCCATCGTCTGGCATTAACGGGGACACCGATTGAAAACCGCTTAGAGGAGCTCTGGTCTATCATGGACTTTTTAAATCCTGGCTACTTAGGGTCCTTGGCAAGCTTTAGACGGGAGTTTATTAATCCTATTGAAAAGCATGGCGATAAAGAGAAGTCGGCGCTCTTAAAACGATTCATTCAACCCTTCTTGCTCCGGCGGGAGAAGACAGATAAACGAATTATTAAGGATTTACCGGAGAAAAGTGAAGAAAAAGTGTTTTGTCATCTCACAGAAACGCAGGCTTCTATGTATCAAAATGTCGTCGAGGATTTGTCAGCTAAAATGGCCAAAGCGACAGGAATTCAGCGGAAAGGTCTGATTTTATCAACCTTAACAAGGCTCAAGCAAATTTGTGATCATCCAGGGTTAGTATCGATTTATGATGAGCAAAGGATGAATTCAGGAAAATTAATCAGCTTTTTCGAGTTAATGGATGCCATTATGGAGGCTGAACAAAGCGTACTTGTTTTCACTCAATATGTAAAAATGGGAAAGATCCTTATGCAGGCTTTACAAC
Organism: Pullulanibacillus pueri; assembly: GCF_014639255.1. Classification (GTDB taxonomy): domain Bacteria; phylum Bacillota; class Bacilli; order Bacillales; family Sporolactobacillaceae; genus Pullulanibacillus; species Pullulanibacillus pueri. The sequence continues at coordinate 82,616 of NZ_BMFV01000016.1, read as the reverse complement.
AAAAATATCCAGACGTTCCAGTTGAGTTTTTACATGGGAGTGTTCCCGTTCAAAAAAGGGAGAAAATGATTCAACAATTCCAGGAGAATAAAGGAAAAGGGGTCTTTATTTTATCCCTCAAAGCAGGTGGGTTTGGCTTGAACCTTACCAGTGCCAATCATGTTATCCACTATGATCGCTGGTGGAATCCAGCGGTAGAGGAACAGGCAACAGACCGGACCTATCGAATTGGGCAAAGACGAGATGTTCACGTCTATAAATTGATCTCTGAGGGGACACTGGAGAAAAGAATTGATGAATTGATTGAAAAGAAGAAAGGTCTGGCAGGACAGATTCTGGGCAATGGGGAAGGGTGGGTCACTGAGATGACCGACCAGGAAATTCTTGATCTTGTTCAACTGAGAAAGCAGGTGGTCCAATGATCCATACACTTGAAGAGATAACGACGAATAAAGCCCTCAAACAGTGGCTCGATCGCTTCTTTTCACGGGTGGACACGCGGAGAACCCATCGGGGGTTAGAGTTGTATCGGAATCGGGCGGTCACGGACTTTCAGGACAAAATCTTTGGCTTTACAGCAAGTGTCAAGGGAAGCAAGAAATACAATGTGTCTGCCTTTTTTGAAGGAGTGAACAAAGCCGGTCTTCCTCACTTAGATAAAGCGCTCTTTATTTGCTCCTGTCCTGATGATGTTATTTGCTGTAAGCATGTTGTTGCCGCAGTGATCCATTGGGCAGTGGACTTTGATACTAAGAAAAAGGATGTTCAAAAACTAAAGAGCTCTAAATCGTCTTTGGTGAATCAGCGCTTTTCTAAAGCCCCTGCTTTGAAGGCTTTAGAAAAGCTCGCAACTAAGGAAGAGCCTGTGGCATTCTCAAAAGAGAGTACGATCGATTGGGTCTTCCATCCTCCCATTGCAGAGGTCATGGATAATATTCACAAGATCGTGAAAAAAGGGGTATAGTCCCTGAACAAAGACTGCCACTTTCCCTTATTTTTAATAGAGGCTTCGCTGTGATAGAGTTGCTTATTTCTAGCGGAATTTGGTATCATCAAACTATTAAAAGCTGTTTGAGATCGTCAAAGAATAAATTGTGAATGACTAGGCTGGTTTGGTTCCTTCAGTCCTCATGTCGTCTCAGGTACAGTTGGGTCACCACACTCTTTACCTTGGGCCTACAGACGTAGGCCCGTTCGGCGTTTGACGTGTAGATCCTGTTTGTGATGTTCCTATTAACGTCATTTTTGTTTGTGGTTCCCCCAATGTTGTTCTTTGGATTCATTATTAAAATCATATTTTATGGAGGTGATAGAATGGCAGATATTTCAAAAGAACAAGTCAAACACGTTGCCCATCTTGCTCGCCTGACTTTTACAGAAGAAGAGGTTGAGGCTTTTGCGAAGGATCTTGGCGATATTATCGGTTTCGCGGAACAACTTAATGAGCTCGATACAGAGGGTGTTGAAGAAACTACTCATGTGCTTGATATCGCAAATGTTTTACGTGAGGATAAAGTACATGACTCGTTGGCACGCGAAGAGGCTTTAAAGAATGCACCTGCAGAACAAGAGGGTCAGGTCAAGGTACCAAAAGTTCTAGGCGAATAAGTAATATAGTGATTATAAGGAGGGTAATGATTTGGCTCTATTTGATGAAGGGTATAAATCTATACACGATCGTTTACATAAAAAAGACCTCTCCGTAACGGAATTGGTCGAGGAATCCTATAAAAATATTCAAAAGACAGATGCGAGCATTCATGCCTTTTTAACCCTTAATAAAGAAGCAGCTCTTGAGAAGGCCAAGGCGTTAGATGCTGAACGCGGCAATGCTGATGCCGCTTTATTTGGACTGCCTATTGGTGTGAAAGATAATATTGTCACGAAAAATCTTAAGACAACAGCCGCAAGCCAAATTCTTGCTAATTTTGAACCGCTTCATAATGCCACGGTTGTTGAGAAAATCAATGCTCAAAACGGGATCGTCATTGGTAAACTGAATATGGACGAGTTTGCGATGGGATCCTCGAATGAGAATTCCAGCTACTTTAAAACATTGAATCCATGGGATCTTACCCGAGTACCAGGAGGATCAAGTGGGGGTTCCGCAGCAGCGGTTTCTGCCGGCATGGTTCCCTATTCATTAGGTTCCGATACCGGGGGCTCTATTCGTCAACCCGCCGCTTTTTGTGGTGTTGTTGGCATGAAGCCGACATATGGACGGGTGTCCCGATTTGGTTTAATCGCTTTTGCCTCATCACTTGATCAAATTGGACCATTCACACGCAATGTTGAAGACAACGCCCATCTCCTGCAGGCGATTTCTGGAGTGGATGTCTATGATTCAACGTCAGCCAATGTCGATGTTCCTGACTTCACTAAAGCTCTAACCGGCGAGGTCAAAGGTCTTCGTGTTGCTGTACCAAAGGAATATTTTGGTGAAGGTGTCAGTGAAGAAGTCAAAACGACGGTTAAAAAAGCCATTGCTCAGTTAGAATCCCTAGGTGCGGTTGTCGAAGAAGTATCACTACCTCATTCTAAATATGCGGTTGCTGCTTACTATATCATTGCGTCCTCTGAAGCTTCAGCCAACCTCGCGCGTTTTGATGGCGTGCGCTATGGTGTACGTGCGGCAGCTGATAATTTGATTGATATGTACAAAAAGACACGTAGTGAAGGCTTTGGTGAAGAGGTGAAGCGTCGAATCATGCTCGGAACCTTTGCTCTCAGTTCTGGATACTATGATGCTTATTACAAAAAGGCGCAAAAGGTGCGGACGCTGATTAAGCGTGACTTTGAAAAAGTTTTTGAAAACTACGATGTTGTCATTGGACCCACAACCCCAACGACTGCCTTTAAAATCGGTGAAAAGATTGATGATCCATTAACCATGTACGCAAATGATATTCTAACCATTCCGGTCAATCTTGCGGGTGTCCCTGCGATTAGCGTACCTTGTGGTTTAGCGAACGGTCTTCCTGTAGGGCTACAAATTATTGGGAAGCCTTTTGACGAAGCGACGATTTATCGCACCGCCCATGCTTATGAACAAGCGGCTAACCTCAAATTAACACCGGCATTAGAAGGGGTGAATGCTTAAATGAATCTCGAAACAATTATTGGCCTTGAAGTCCATGTTGAGCTCAAAACGAATTCAAAAATCTTTTGTGGGTGCTCTACAGAATTTGGTGCCCCACCAAATACACATACATGTCCCATCTGCCTCGGTCATCCCGGCGTTTTACCGGTATTAAATGAACAAGCGGTTGACTTTGCGATGCGGGCTGCGATGGCATTGAACTGTGAGATTGCCACCGATACGAAATTTGATCGCAAAAACTACTTTTACCCTGATAATCCGAAAGCCTATCAAATCTCACAATTCGATAAACCGATTGGCGAGAATGGCTATATTGAGATTGAAGTCGATGGCAAGAAGAAGAGAATCGGTATTACTCGCTTGCACCTAGAGGAAGACGCTGGAAAATTAACACACGTTAATGATGGCTCACTCGTTGATTTTAACCGTGTCGGTACACCACTTGTGGAGATCGTGTCAGAACCTGATATCCGCACACCTGAGGAAGCCTATGCTTACCTTGAAAAATTAAAAGCCATTATGCAATATACAGGGGTGTCCGACTGTAAGATGGAAGAAGGCTCTCTGCGCTGTGATGCTAACCTTTCCCTTCGCCCATATGGTCAGGAGAAATTCGGGACGAAAACTGAACTCAAAAACTTGAACTCTTTTAGCTTTGTTCAAAAGGGGCTTGAATTTGAACAACAGCGTCAAGAGCGTGTGCTCCTTTCTGGCGGTATCATCGAACAAGAAACCCGTCGCTTTGATGAAGCCACCAAGGAAACGATTCTTATGCGTGTTAAAGAAGGCTCGGATGACTATCGCTATTTCCCAGAGCCTGACCTTGTGAAATTACACATTGATGAGGCATGGAAGGAACGCGTGCGCGCTGAAATTCCAGAACTTCCAGATGCCCGTAAAGAACGTTATGTGAGCGAGTTTGGGATTCCTGCTTATGATGCAGCGGTCTTAACCCAAACCAAATCAATGGCTGACTTTTTCGAAGGGACCATTGCCGCTGGCGGCGATGCGAAGCAAGCCTCTAACTGGTTAATGGGAGAAGTTTCCGCTCAGCTTAACAAAGAATATAAAGAGATCAACGAGGTACCACTCACACCCGAAGCGCTTGCCAAGCTTATTGAGTTGATCGAAAAAGGCACCATCTCCTCGAAGATTGCTAAAAAAGTATTCAAGGAGCTTATGACCAACGGCGGCGATCCAGAGAAAATCGTCAAAGAAAAAGGTCTCGTCCAAATTTCAGACGAAGGCGCTCTAAAAGATGTGATCATTCCACTTCTCGATGCTAACGAGCAATCGATCATCGATTATAAAAACGGAAAAGATCGCGCCCTCGGCTTCCTCGTCGGTCAGGTCATGAAACTCACCAAAGGACAAGCCAACCCACCAATGGTGAACAAGATTTTATTAGAAGAAATGGCCAAAAGATAATAACTTGAGTTAAAAGATGCCTCACAGCCCCGTGCTGTGAGGCGTTTTTTATTTAACAGGGAAGAAGGTATAAAAAGTTCAGACAGTAATTTGGTCAAGAAGCCCGTGAGAGTCCGAAGGTGGATAAAGTTCGGACAGTAGTTGGCTTAGTAAGCGTGTGAGAGTCCGAAGATGGACAAAGTTCGGACAGTAGTTGGCTTAGTAAGCGTGTGAGAGTCCGAAGATGGACAAAGTTCGGACAGTCATTCGCTTAGGAAGCCCATGAGAGTCCGAAGATGGATAAAGTTCGGACAGTAGTTGGCTTAGGAAGCCCGTGAGAGTCCGAAGATGGACAAAGTTCGGACAGTCATTCGCTTAGGAAGCCCATTAGAGTCCGAAGATGGATAAAGTTCGGACAGTAGTTCGCTCATGAAGCCGATGAAAGTCCGAAGTCGAATAAAGTTTGGACAGTAATTCGCTCATGAAGTCGCTGGGAGTCCGAAGATGAGTAAAGTTCAAACAGAAAAAGAGTAGGAAGCTATTACTAGAAAGCAGCGGAAAGGTTCCCATTCTATTTTAGGTTAAAAGCTTTGGAAGAATTATTCAAAACCCCTATCATTCTTTTAAAATCATAGTCAGGCAGGATTTTTATCATAGATTAGCGAAACCAAAACATAGACTAATAGTGCATCATAAGAAGGTTTTAATATAGAAGATGAGATAACGGTAAGAAAAGGAGAATGCTGAATGAACGGCTTGGACTATCTATTAGCGCCTTTTCAATTGGCTGGACTAACTTTGAGGAATCGTGTCATTATGGGGTCTATGCACACTGGTTTAGAGGGTCTTGATAAAACGGGCAAGGCGCTGACGACTTTTTATAAAATCAGAGCAAAGACTGGTGGGCCTGGGCTCATCATTACCGGAGGCATTGCTGTTTCTCCTGAAGGTGAAGGGGGAGACAAGTTCCTTGGTTTTTACCGCGAGGAAGATTGTGACATCATGAGGAAAATGACCACTGAGGTTCATGTGGTTGGAGGGCGAATTGCAGCCCAGCTTTTTCATGCGGGCAGGTATGCTTATTCAAAAAACTCTGTTGCCCCTTCAGCGATCCAATCTCCTATCCATCATTATCCGCCTAGAGCCCTCGAGGATCATGAGATTCGTTCCTTAATCGAGAGCTATGCTATTGCGGCGAAAAAGGCAGTTGAGTTGGGTTTTGACGCTATAGAAATTATGGGGTCTGAAGGCTATTTGCTGAATCAATTCTTGTCACCAGTAACCAATAAGCGTGACGATGACTGGGGAGGAAACTTTGAAAAGCGGATGCGATTTCCGCTTTCAGTACTAGAAGCGGTAAGAAAAGCCGTAGGTCCTGGTAGTCCTGTGATCTTCCGTATGTCTGGGACAGACCTTATTCCAGGGAGCACAACGGAAGCAGAGACCATTCAATTTGCGCAAGCGCTTGAAGTGTTAGGGGCTGATGCCTTAAATATTGGGATTGGCTGGCATGAATCTCAGGTACCGACGATTTCCCAGATGGTGCCGCGCGCAGGTTTTCTTTATATTGCTGAAAACTTAAAGCAACACTTACGTATCCCAGTGATCGGAAGCAATCGTATTAATGATCCGAAGGAGGCTAACGCTTATCTTAAGCAAGGGCGTTGCGATTTGATCTCGATGGCTCGTCCTTTCCTGGCGGATCCTGAAATTTTGCAAAAGGCTGCAAAGGGTGCATTTGATTATATTAATACTTGTGTTGCCTGTAATCAGGCCTGTCTCGATCATGCTTTTGAAGGCAAGCCAGTCAGTTGTTTGGTCAATCCTCGAACAGGCCGGGAGCATCTCCTAACATTGACAGAAACAGAACAGCCAAGAAAAATTGCAGTGGTAGGAGGCGGCGCTGCGGGCTTAGAAGCAGCACGATCGCTTGGAGAACAAGGTCATCATGTGACTTTGTTTGAGGCTGGTAAGGAAATTGGCGGGCAGCTCAATTATGCCCGTCGTGTCCCGGGTAAAGAGGAATTTAATGAAACACTCCGTTATTATACAACAGAGCTCCATCGCTTTAGGGTCAAAGTGGTTTTAAATGAGGAGGTAAGTGAAGCAGCTTTAATCGAGGGAGGCTTTGAGGAAGTTGTATTGGCCACGGGTGTGCGTCCGCGTATACCAGACATTAATGGGACCGATCGCGAGAATGTCCTGCTGTATACAGACGCCTTTCACCATCCAGAGCGTGTAGGACCAAAAGTAGCAGTCATTGGGGCTGGCGGCATTGCCTGTGATCTTGCCCACTTTTTATTGGAAGAAGGGTCACGGAAAATCACGCTCTTACGTCGGAACGGCAAGATGGGAGCAGGGCTGGGGAAAACAACAAGATGGGCATTGGTACAGTATCTGCGGCAACATAATGTTCAATTTCTGACACATTTAAGTTACCAATCCATTCAGCCTGAAGGTGTGGTCATTGATCATATTGGGGAAGATGGTGAGGAGCTCACGACTTTAGTGGAGGCGGATACCGTTATTATTGCTGCTGGACAGGAATCCACTGTTTTAAGTACAGCATCTTTAGAAGATAAAGGGATCTCGGTCACGACTATCGGAGGTGCCAAACACGCAGGAGAGCTGGATGCCAAACGGGCAATTTATGAAGGGGCAGCACTTTCATGGGGTTAAATCTTTGTATCACTTTTTAGGTTTTTGCATAGTAATAGGGTATGGCCTATCATGAAACTTTCTTTTTAATCGTATTTCAATTATAATATGTTGAGTGGACGAGCAGCTTTCCCAATTTAAGGGAGCTGCCTTTTTATGGACGGTGAAGACTTAGATAGCATTCTTAGTTTTCAATCTCACATGAAGGTGATTAAAATGAAACGAGCAAGATTAATCTATAATCCAACATCAGGTCGAGAGCTTATGAAACGCAATTTACCTTATATTCTTGAACGCCTTGAAGGTGCCGGATATGAAACGTCTTGTCACGCAACGACTGGTGTGGGAGATGCAACAACAAGTGCTCGGGCTGCAGTACAGCGAGGCTTTGATCTCGTAATTGCAGCTGGCGGAGATGGAACAATTAATGAGGTCATCAATGGCCTGGCTGAACAACCGAATCGGCCAAAGTTTGCGATTATCCCAATGGGAACCACAAACGATTTTGCCCGGGCAATCAACATGCCTAAGGATATTGAGAAGGCTTGTGATATCCTTTGTGAAGGGCACGAGGTTCCTCTAGATATTGGCAAAGTGAATCACCAATATTTTATTAATATTGCGGGTGGCGGTACGCTGACAGAGTTAACCTATGAGGTACCGAGTAAGCTCAAAACAATGCTCGGTCAGCTCGCTTATTACATGAAGGGAATTGAAATGCTTCCCTCTATTCGCCCAACCCATGTTCGCATCGAATATGACGGCAAACTTTTAGAAGATGAGATTATGTTGTTCTTTGTGACCAACACTAATTCCGTCGCAGGATTTGAAAAAATTGCTCCAAATGCGTCTTATAATGATGGGATGTTTGATCTTTTGGTTTTGAAAAAGACGAACCTAGCGGAATTCATTCGCTTGGCACGGCTTGCCTTAAAGGGTGAACACATTAACGATCCTAAGGTGTTATATACTAAAGCAGCCCACGTCAAGGTAGAGACTGAAGAGAAAATGCAATTAAATTTAGATGGGGAATATGGTGGGATGTTACCCGGGACCTTCGATAGTCTCCCTCACCATCTCCAACTCATTGTGCCAAAAGAAACCGCTGATCGTTGGAATGAAGAAACGACTGAAAAAGTCGAAGGAAGAGCATAATCAAGGGGGAGGACAGACCGAGGTCTGTCTTTCGCCCTATTTAGATTGCAAAAGTGAGTGAGAATGATGACTGATGCACCACCCGTACAGAAAAATGAAACTGTTGAAGTGACCTTTACTGATCTATCTCATGATGGTTCGGGCGTAGGTAAGGTCAAGGGCTATACCCTTTTTGTTCCGGATGTCTTGCCAGGTGAAACGGCGGAAGTCAAAGTCATCAAGCTAAAGAAGGCCTACGGATTTGGAAAGAAGCTTGAAATCTTAAAACAAAGCCCGGAGCGAGTCGATCCTCCTTGTGAAATTTTTGGGCGCTGTGGTGGCTGTCAAATTCAACATCTCAGCTATAAAGGTCAGCTTGATTTCAAGCAAAAGCAAGTCCGTGAGGCTTTATCCCGAATTGGTGGACTTGATCATATTGATGTCTTGTCGGTTTTAGGGATGGACGAGCCTTGGAATTATCGCAATAAAGCGCAGGTCCCTGTAGCGAGCAGAAATGGCGAGCTCATTGCGGGCTTTTATCAAAAACGCAGCCACCATATTATCGAGATGGACCATTGTCTCATCCAAGATTCCACAAACGATGAGGTTATCCAAGAGGTGAAGCGGATCGCTAAGGACTGTGGGATTGAACCTTATGATGAGGAAAGACATCGGGGCACCCTTCGGCATATCGTCGTGCGAGTCGGAAGAGTAAGTGGAGAGCTTATGGTGATTCTCGTGACGCGCGGCCAGGATCTCCCGTTTAGAAAAAGGTTTATTCAGGAGCTCCCAAAAAAGTTCCCACAGATTAAATCGATTGCTCAAAATATCAATACTAGACGCACCAATACGATTTTTGGTGAGGAAACGCGCATTCTTTGGGGGCGAGAAGTCATCTATGATCAAATTGGAGATGTGAAATTTGCGATTTCTGCACGCTCCTTTTATCAGGTCAACCCAGAGCAAACCAAGGTGTTATATGATAAAGCACTTGAATACGCTGGTCTCACCGGGGAAGAAACCGTCATCGACGCCTATTGTGGCATCGGTACGATCTCGCTTTTCCTAGCCCAGAAAGCCGGCCACGTCTATGGCGTCGAAATTGTTCCAGAGGCCATTGAAGACGCCAAAGCAAACGCAGCGTTAAACAAATTAAGTAACGTCACTTTCGAAGTCGGTAAATCAGAAGACGTCATTCCAGCCTGGGCCGAAAAAGGGATCAAACCCGACGTTATCGTCGTTGATCCCCCACGCAAAGGTTGCGACCAGGCTCTGCTCGATACGATTATCGACATGAAGCCAAAACGCATGGTCTACGTCTCCTGCAACCCAGCAACACTCGCACGCGACCTCCGCATCCTAGAAGACGGCGGCTTCAAAACCGAAGCCGTCCAGCCGGTTGACATGTTTCCACAGACCACGCATGTGGAGTGTGTTGCCTTGATGTCACGGGTGGAGAAATAAGGCTATTCAAAGCACTGATAAATAAAGGGTTTCCTGACATTGAACTTTGCTCACGGCTACTTTGCCGAGGATGTTAAAGTCGGGAAACCCTCATTTTTATTCTTTGAGGAAACATATCAACTACCCTGAAAACGATAGGGTCGAGTTGATAGATTAGATTTTTTATTGGGGTTGAGGAGACAGTATAGATGTATTATTTAATCTTCTCGTACAGCATCTGTATCGAAAATTCTATCCAGTTCCTCGTTTGATGTTATGCCACGAACTTTATTCCTAATCGTTGTTTTTCCCATATCTAGTCGATAGAAATGTTCACGACCATCTACACCTTTTTTAAGTCGAATGAGCTGAATCCTGCCAAATATATCCCAATGCTTCTCTGCGAATTTTGCTAAACCCACTGCCTTAGGATAATTGTCTTTTCGGCTAGGATCGTGTGGTTCTAAAATATCAAAAACATAACCTTGTGCATCAGATCTAACAATAACTAAATCCGGGAACATAGGAGTGGTGACACCGCTGACTTCGTAAGGGATTTCTAGTGACCACTTTTTGCGGTCAAGATTACGTAACCAGCATACAGCACCATTGTTAAGCTCTTCTGTAATAACTCCGCTTTCCCATGGATTCAGTGATGTTTCAAATGTGCCGTCCTCTAAACAATAAAGATGCTGCTCAAATTTACTGCTATTATCTGGTTTAGAAAAATCAATAGAATCTGGTAATATCCATGGTACAGATATCGGTTGTACAGAAGCATTAGTTAATCTTTCATAGACATTCTTTCGTGCCTCGCTAAGTCTAGCAATGGATCGCTTGTTGTTTTCGTACAGTGTTATGAATTCTTCTTCAGCATAGTCATTAATCCTTTCCATTGCATCAGTATCATGTGTAAGAATGATGATTTCTTTTTTTACATCAATATGGTCTCGGGTACTATGACGAATCCAATATTCCTTGTGTAAACCCTCTCCCAACAACCTTCCAGCTTGCTCAAAATGTCGGGAAATATCAAAATCGGACATGGTCATTGTCTGTGTTTCTTCATCAAAGGAGTAGGCATTGTCTCCGTATTCAAATATCAGTGTACCGAGAGCAAAACCAGTAATTGAAGCCCCTCGAGTGTCAAAGTCTCCACTTTCTTTTATCCGTGAAATCTCACCATCCATTTTTGATAAAACAGCATTTTTAACAGTTTTCTGCGCCCCTAAGTCAATACCATCCATCGTCAGTGCACGTGAAAGCTGTATTAATAATTTAAGTGGTGCCTGCTTTCGAGATGAATCTATCCGATAAGTTATGAGGTTATCCATTGCCTCAAATACATCGGAATAGGCAAGGTTTCGTCCAAGTGTAACAAGCTCTTTACTAGTGCCTGTTTCGGTAGGCATAGCAGCCTCACTGTCACGCAGGGCATTAACTACATTCTTCACTGTTTCTTCATCAAAGTATGGAAGAAATAGGCTGACACTATTAAGCTCAGCATCAGAAGAAATCCGTCTTGCCAAAGGTGTACGTATCATACGTCCTAGCAACTGAGCAATATAAGTATAGTCTTGGGCACTGCGGAATGACATCATCGTTTCAGCTCGCGGGCAGTCCCAACCTGTGGAAAGATTCATTTTGAAAAACACAATCAGCACATTTTCTTCTTCTTGAATTCGGGATGCTTCAATTTGCTGAATTTCAACATCACGTACTTTAAGTGTGCCATGGTCATTAAAAGTATGTACTGCTTCTCCAGGCTGTAATTTGCGTCCCAGCGATTCTTCTAGTAAATCGATGCAAGCCCCCAAATCGGTTTGGGTTGCTATACGATCATTCCCATCATCAACTTGAATAACAAGAATAGGGTTTATCATTTTTTCATCTTCGCGCTCACAGTAAGTCTTCCAATGAGTGCATTTTTTGCGCCAATTATCAATTGCCCCTTTAAACATGGTCATATCAGCATTAAATTGAATATCTGGATAGTGAATAATAATTCTATCTTTCAAAAGACCTGACTCACGAACCTGCTCAGGAGGGACGATGACTTTTTGAACCGTTGAAGTCGTTCCGGCAATTAAGTTATCAAATCTCTGAGGAGTTGCAGTCACACCTATAATTAAAGGCATGACGCAAAGACCGTCATCTTCACTACCCTTAATGAATTTTTGCATGATAGATTGCGCCTTATTTTCTGCTTGCACAGATGTATAAGTTCCCCTATGTGCTTCATCTATCACCACATAAAACTTTTTAGGAATCCGTTTAGCAGTATTAGTAAGGGTTTCCCATATGGAATACTGCCGCTTATCAGATGATGAAGTCAGTAGCTTATCAGAACCGAGTTTTTGTGTATTTAGAAAATAAACGTGACCACCTTCGAAATACTCAGCACTAAAGTTTGAATCAATAGTTACCAAGTCCCTAACAGGGATTTTATCTGATTTGCTTTCAATTTTTAAGCGTGTTTGCTCGTTAAGTTCTGGTGAATCGGAAAGCCAAACAAATACTGAATCTGGATCTCCAATGTTGTCCTCATTACCATAGAGTATTTCTTCAAAAAGAGTCGTCATAATAATAGTTTTTCCCGAACCAGTTGGTGCGGAAAACGAGATTATCTGAGGCTTATTTTCACGCCATACTGCATGAGCATCCTTAATTGCAGAATGCAGTTCACCAAGGGCTGTTTCCTGAAAAGGAAATAATATATCTCTCATTTATGAATCCCTCCTGCTTCCTAACACAAAGTTATCGATATAATCTCGATATAATTGATATGTGTTATTTACTTTTACTCCGGCAGCCATTTCCCGGAATGCTTCCTCGGAGTTAGTTACAAAATAGACCATTTGGATACCGTTCTCTTCAGAAAGCTTTTCGGCAAATTCTGCGAACCGTGTTTCATCGACTAAAATAGCAAAGCCATTTTGCGGAAGAATTAACATCTCTGGTTCTTCATTGTAATTTACTTCTGGTCGCTTTCCAATAGCTCCAGATTTGAGCCAAAGTAATGGTAGTATTTCGTGGAACTGTTGGCCCAATGAAACAAGATTTTTATCCAAGAATTCTAGCTTGAAGTATTCAGCATTTGCAGGAAAACCATCGCTCATTGGACGTTTAACTTGTGATGTTACAATAATGGGGCCTAGCAATTCTGAAACACGTGTCTTAATTGACTTGAATATGGCAGTCGATTTTGAGGCTATATAAAAGTCTGATATTTGATCCTGTTCTTCAATGGCAGATAACCACTCATCAACTGCATTTACATCAAAAAGAATTGATGCTGTATGTTTATTTGAAACAATGAATTTACAGTCTTTGGTTACTAATGATTGCGGCAATTGTGACTTTCCTTCCTTATTTCGAAGTAAAGAAACAATTTGCTTTTTTGCAGCTGCTGTTAATTCTGTAGGGTTATCGACAAAACTTAACTGATAGAATGAACGGTCTACTTCATCAGATACAGTCTGAGTAGTAAAGTACTCACCCGTTAAGACAGAGCTATCATCACGTCTTCCAAGGATACTATACTTTGTTCTAGGCCAAGTTATAGCACGACATATTCCATGTTTTTCCCATTCAATATCACCGGGCTTATAGCCATTTTTTTTCAAGGTTTTTGATTCATCATCTGAGACTTCGTTATTAGTTACTAAAATGCAGCGGCGGTTTCCGTTGTCCTCAGCATTAAGTAAATTTACTGCGTGTAATGTGGTACCACTTCCTGCAAAGAAGTCAACAATCAATGCGTCTTTCTTACCCGAAACTGCGAATGTTAGCGCTTCGCGGACTGCATAGAGTGATTTGGGATATGAGAAGCCACCACCAAGTATGGCCTTGATCATATCAGTACCGTGGGCTTCTGCATTACATAACGGATCTGTCCAGACAGTTTTAGGTGGTTCACTTTCCCTACGAAGAATTACTTCTATTCGGTCTCCTCGCCTTTCAACATACATTCGATCCCTAACAGTTTCTACAGTATCTCGTCCATATCTCCATTTCTTTTCTATGCCATTTTTATCAATAGGCCAGACATAAATGGTACCATCGTCATTGTGTTCTACTTGTGCTGATGGATGTAATTCCTTATCAAGTAAATCACCGAAACCGATAATGTTATAATTCGAGTCTAAAATTACGGGATAGAAACATGTTGCGCCTTCATAACGACCTGAGGTACTTCCCCAACGTCTTAGATTATAGACATCGCCACCAGTATGCTGTTTACGGTAAATAATACTATCAGCTGAATATGAAAATATTGCATATTCGTGAGTTACAGAGAATTTTTTACCCTGAGTTCCACCGGGATTATGCTGAATGGTTACGCAAGTATGAGTTAGGTTTGGAAAAATCTCATGAAGAAGAACCCATAGATGCGCATATTCATTATCATCTATTGTAGTAATCAAAACACCATCATCAGCAAGTATTCTTTTTGCAATCTTTAATCGCTTTTGCATCATTGAGAGCCACTTACTGTGTCGCCAGTTGTCACTAGAATCAACATAGTTATTATTGTATTTCCAATCCCGCGCACCGGTGTTGTATGGGGGGTCAATATAAATACAATCAACCTTCTTAGGGTAGAGATATTCCAGTAACTGAAGGGCATGATAATTGTCTGCTTCAATGATTGTATGCCATAAGTTACTATCAGGTGCATTTTTAACTGAATCAATAGGCTGGAGGGTGGGGAAAATTGGCTCGCCAAATTGAGCAACTGAAACTAGCTCCGTGATTGGTATGTTCTCAGTATTACCAGTTGCTTTGTTACGACAAAGGGCAGTATCTCCATCTAATTTCAGCACCGTATATACATTATTAATATGGCCTGTTTTTTGTGCAACAGTAGAGCCACGTTTGATAGAAACCTCATAAAGTGGAGTGCATTCAGGGATATGTTCCTCAAATACAAGTCCAAATTTTTTATTTTTTGAAATGCGGGCAAATTCCTCTTCCAAGCGGCTACGCAAGGAAGTGTCCGGAATTTGGCGCAATAAATCATCAATTGCAGCCATTTCTTTTGATCCTCCTATGTTAATAATCATTCGATTCGTATTTACTCCACGAACGACCAAATAATTCATTTCCGTCCGATAAGCGTAAGATTGCTGTCGATTCTAAAATTTTATGAGCCTTTGTAGTTGTAGAGTCAGCTTTATCAAATGCAATAAAAACCTGACGTCTACTAGCCTGATAACGCTCCAATATGCGTTCCAGATGAACATCCTCGATACGCTTTAAAATATTTGAATCATGGATAAGTGCAGGGATAGGCCGTAATTCAAGTATGCTTAAATCGTACACAACAAGGCTTTTGTATGCTGTTCCCTCACTTGTATTGCTAGGTGTTTCAAAGATGATTCCCTTTTGGGGAGTAATATACAAAAGAGGAGCGGTCTCCTCTCTCTCAGTTACTACGCCATTTATTATTTCCATGCGCAGATTTATGTCATCTTGTATTTCCTCCAACTTTTCTGTTTGTTGCAACAACAGTTGTTCAAGTATTTGTTCCGATTCAGCTCGTGTTTCTTGAAGTTCCTTTTGATGAATTAACTCAGCTGTTTCTTCTTCAAGTTTATCGATGCTTTTAGACACATTAACACACTGGGATAGTACCCTCTCAGACATCTCTTTTGCAAGACCAGATTCTTCAATTTTTCGATTAAGGCGCGTAATCTCTTTGTCATATTCACCGATTAGTGGTTGTAATCGCTCGATTTCCTCATCCATTTCTTCACTTAGAATTTCTCTGATTTTTTTATGAAAATATTCAATCTCTTCAAAAGCCTTTAAATTAGTGTTTGGGAAAAAATGTACCAAGGAATCAAATTCACTTGCGGTGTCGACTTTGTTATCAGCAATATTGTTCTTTATAGCATTTAGCTGTGATTGGAGGCGATTACGCTTGCGAACAAAGATATTCAACTCTTTTTGGATTGCTGAAATTCGTTCAAACGTTTGAGTGTCAAATCCGAACAATGCTAATTGAGCTTCTTCACTATTTTTCATTAGCTTTTGAAGTCTATTCCTCAACGACTCTATTGTTTTTTGGTTACTTTCAATTTTCTCTATATCCACTTTCTGGCGCTGACGTGACTTAAGTTGTGATGATTTAATTCCGAGTTCTTCCTCCATACTTTTTATAGAAGCAAGAATTCTGTAATGCCCAAATAGCTTTAATAGAAAATCTACAGCTTTTTCATCCTGCTCACGTGGTTTTACCAGCAACGGATACTTTTCAAGTGTATTTTCACGACCATAGATACGGAAAAAACGCTCGGTTATTTCTGAAAATGTAAGGGCAGGAAGCTCAATTTTATATTCCTGAAACAGAAATTTCCGAAAATCTTCTAGCGATAATTTTGTAATGAATCGGCCCTCTTCATCGCTTCGATATACATTTTTAGGATCATCCGTACTTCTATAGAAATAGTATGGCTGTTCATCAAACTCGAAAGTGAAATAGATGATATGCGAACCTATTTCCTTTTTTATATCATCAGTTAGGGAGTAATAGCTTTCACCGCCGAATACATAATCTATAATCCATAGAAATGTTGATTTTCCGATTGCGTTGCTACCGCCTGCGCTACCTAAAACTGTATTTAGGCCTGAATTAAACCGGATAACTCGATGATCCGGTGCAAATTTATCACACTGAATTTCCTTTAACATAGCGAAGCACCCTCCCTTCCTCAATTAATTCAATTTTACCTAATGCAAACAAGCAATTTAAAGCACTCAGGAAATCAGCCATGTCCTTTTTACGAAAAGTTGTTATTTCAAACAATTCTTTAGGGGACATGTCCTGCTGCGACAGTGCTTCTAATATATCTGGGAAAAGAGCAATAACGCTATTAGTATAGGGAATTACTTTATTTGGTAATCTCATCGAACACCTCACACCTTTGTACGAAGTAGGAGATTATAATCTCACACGCTCCTCTATATTTGCGGCCTGTCTTTTCAAACAATGTTTCAACAAGCAGATAGTAAATTTCGCTTTGCGATATACGTGATTCACTTGCATCTTCATACATCCGTCTAACGTTTCTAGCAAATTTATCAACGTTTAAACTGTTCTCGCCTGCAAGCCGATATAATGAATCATTGACTCCCTCATATAACTGCCGAACATCAAACAGCACTCGATCTTTCAACCGTTTTTCGGTGATTTTATTCTCAACCTTAACAGGTTCAATTTTTAGTTGTGTATCATCAGTAGCATCCATTAATTCTACTTCCCGAAGGACTTGTTCAATTTGTTTCTCTATTGTATATCGTGAAGTAGCATCTCTTGCTATCATAAGATTTTCCAAGTCACGCTTGTCCGAAAGCAAAGCCAATTTCTCTTCTTTTGAGGCACTCTGCATTTCACGCTCACACTCAACACATAGAACCACTTCATCAGTTTCTGAAAGGCGAACGACCTTAGCGTAGTTAATGTCGTTGCCTTCTTTTTTTATACCTAAAACTCTTCCGCACTTTTGGCATTTGCCACCTGTTTCTGCAAGCAACACGAGCGAGTGGGCGTCGATTGCAATTTCGTAAGCAGTCTCTGGAGACAAATTACTATATGTAGTAATAAAGCTTATGTCTAATTTTTTATCTTCAAAGGATTGTATGTACTCATTTGTTATCTCACTAACACTACTTTCACAATTTCGATTTTCGACGTAAAGCACCGTATAAAGTAGGATTCCTGCTAGGAATTCCTCCAATACAAAGGCATTACGCTTTATGATATCATCCTTTGTCATGCGGTTTACTATTTCAACAACTGTATCACGCTCGATAGAGTCATCAGATGCAATAATGTCTTTTAGGGCTAAAGCGATAAGGCTTCTCTTATTACTATCCAACATCTGGAGAATGTTTTGCTTAAAGTAATCTGAGATAGCATGAGGATCTGCACTAGGAGCGGTATCAGTTACTATAGGTGATAAATTTTTTTTACCCAGTATTAAATCTGAAACGGTACCATCTTCTCCACTAATATCATAGGTAGGCGCAATAGAAAGCAGCATGGTACCACACAATCGTTTTTGTGAAATTCTTTTAGCCTTGCATCTCTTTAAAATTGTTGCAAAAGTACCAAAGCATAACTTTTTCATACATTGCGCCTCCTTCAATAGTTTTATTTCTTCGGAGTATCATCATCGATGTAGTCAACGATATCGCCTATGTTAACTTCAAGAGCTTTACATATTCTTCCTAACACATCCATGCTTACCGGTAAATCTTTCCCCATTTTTGCTAACGTTGTTGAAGTTAAATTTGTTTTTTCCATTAAATCCTTTTTCAACATCTTTTTATCAATTAAAAGTTTCCATAGTTTATTATAACTAAATGCCATTTTTAACGCCCTCCAAGCACTATTGGATGGTTTTTATTAATGCGTATTTACTATTATAGCAATTTACTAAGCGTGTTTCAATCAATAATCTAAAAATACTAAGCATTTCTTTACGAATGCTTAGTTTTTTGTCGTGGTGAAAATGAAAAAGATTTGCGGAGTATCAGCGGAGTATCAGCAGAGTGTCAGCTGAGGATTTCAGATGTCCAAATTAATAAAATTTAAATAGATGGTAAGACAAGCTTACTTTTAGCAAAAAAGAAAAACTCGTTCGCTTACCAGCTATAAAAATATCAAATGCCTGATTTGCAATAAGGGCAAAGGATACATATTGTTACGTTTCAGTCCGTTAAGGATTGTTATGCGTTGCAATAGAAGTACCTTACCTTGTTGCGCTCATTTTCAGGACAAAGGGTCTGTGTACTTCGAGGCACAGACCTATTTTTGTATCCTTTGCCGCCAATGCAGTCCGGCGGAAAGGATGCAAAATGAAAATTAGAATTATGTACGACAACAAACCTACCTATTTGGAGGTACCAGACGAGGACTTTACTTTAATGATTGATGCAGATTACGAGGACAGGCTATCCTGTGCCGAAGATAAGGAAACGGTAACTCGTCGTTCACCACAGGAGATTATGGACGAGCGTTTTAACAAGCCCGACTACAATAACTGGCACAAGTTTGATAGAAACAGAGGGATGCCAAAGAAGCCATTCCGTAAAGATGACCAAGCTGTAGATGAAACCGATCATATGGACTATTTCTCTGATAACACACATGAAGAGACTCGTGAGAAAAAAGAAGAATATGAGTATTGCTGTGAGATTATTCGTACCATTCTTAAGCCGAAACATTCAGAACCTTTTATTGCTGTATATCTTGATGGCATGTCAATGACCGACTATGCAAAAAGTGTGGGTGTAAGTAAAAGTGCTATTTCACACCGTTTAGATACAGCCAAGAAGAATTTCAAAAAAGTTTTTCCAGAATCCTCAACTTTTCCCTCTTGCCACGGCTAATAGATAGAGGGCAGCAAATAAACGCTCTCGGAAAGAGGTGAAGAACATGAAACACAACTTAAAAATCAGTGTTTCAAAAACTCCACAATCTGGCGGGATTGTTTCCTGTCGTAATGTCACCATAAGGGAGCGTTTCCTCCGTTTCTTACTTGGTGATAAGCAGAAACTGACTATCCTTGTTCCGGGTGACACCGTACAGGAACTCGCCATTAGTGAGATTAAGGAGGGAGGATTAAACCATGAGCAAAATCAAACTACTTCTTGATGTGGTTTCAGATATGCGCTCTTTGGCAGACAGCATACAAGCGGTTGCCGATGCAATGGCGGGCAATGAACCTGTCGAAGCAAAAGAGCCGACTTCACCTGTAAAAGAACCTGCGCCAAAGAAAAAGGAGATCACTCTAGAGGAAGTAAGAGCAAAACTCGCTGAAAAGAGTCAAGCCGGTCTTACTGCCCAAGTGAGAGAAATCATCCAAAAATACGGTGGCTCTAAATTAAGCGAAGTTGACCCGAAACATTATGCAGATATGTTGAAAGATGCGGAGGTACTAGGGAATGAGTGATCACGCAGTACTTTCCGCATCGGGGTCCCATAGGTGGCTGAATTGCCTTCCATCTGCAAGATTGGAACTAGAATTTGAAAATAACGAATCCAATGCAGCTGCTGAAGGCACCGCCGCCCATGCTCTTTGTGAACATAAACTTAAAAAAGCACTTCACATGAGAAGTAAGCGTCCTGTTTCAACTTATAACAACGATGAGATGGAAGAACACAGCGATGCTTATGTGGAATTTGTAATGGAGCAGTTTGAACTGGCAAAACAAAGCTGTACGGACCCGTTAATACTTATTGAACAACGTCTTGATTTTTCCTGCTATGTACCACAGGGGTTCGGAACTGGTGACTGCATCATCATTGGCGATAAAAAGCTTCATATTATCGATTTTAAGTATGGCATGGGTGTGTTAGTAGATGCGGTGGATAATCCGCAGATGAAATTGTATGCCCTTGGTGCTTTGGAAATCTACGATAGCCTGTATGATATCGAGGAGGTTTCCATGACCATCTTCCAACCCCGCAGGGAAAATGTCAGTACATGGACAATCCCGGTAAAGGAATTAAAAGACTGGGCAGAAAACGAGCTGAAGCCAAAGGCGAAAAAGGCCTATGAAGGCGAAGGTGACTACCTTCCAGGTGAATGGTGTACATTCTGCCGAGCGGCTGTTAAATGCCGTGCAAGAGCAGAAGAAAAGCTGAAATTAGCACAGATGGAATTTAAACTGCCACCCCTGCTTACAGATTCTGAAATTGAGGAAGTTCTCTCTAAATTGTCCGACCTTACAAAGTGGGCAAATGAAATCATTTCTTATGCTACGGATGCCGCCGTTAATCACGGGAAAGAGTGGCACGGTTTTAAGGTAGTTGAGGGTAGGTCTATCCGTAAATATAAGGACGAAGAGGCTGTGGCTGAAGCAGCCAAGGCAAACGGCTATAAAGATATTTACCGTCAGAGTCTCATTACCCTTACGGAAATGCAGAAGCTGATGGGTAAGTCGAAATTTCAAGAAATCCTCGGTGGTCTCATACATAAACCACCAGGTAAGCCAACGCTGGTTCCACTTTCGGATAAGCGGCCAGCTATGAATATATCAAACGTAAAAAACGAATTTAACGAGATAACGGAGGAATAGGAATATGAATAATCAAAACAGAACGAAGGTTGTTACAAGCGTCAACACACGTCTTAGCTATTTTCACGGCTGGGAACCCGTATCCATCAATGGCGGAGCGGAAAAGTACAGCGTATCTGTATTGATTCCCAAAACAGATAAGGAAACTATCAATGCTATCAATGCAGCAGTAGATGCAGCCATTGAAGAGGGCATTGCAAAGTTTGGTGGTAAAAAGCCGAATAAGGTGGCTATCAAACTGCCACTTCGTGATGGTGATGTAGAACGTGATGATGAGGCTTATAAAGGGCATTATTTTGTAAATGCCAACAGCAAGACTCCACCCCAAATAGTAGATAAAGCAGTCAAGCCTATTCTGGATCGCAATGAGGTATACAGTGGTTGCTATGCAAGAGTGTCACTTAATTTTTATGCTTTCAATTCTAACGGGAACAAGGGGGTGGCCTGCGGACTTGGTAACATCCAGAAGATTAGAGATGGAGAGCCTTTAGGCAGCAGAACCACAGCGGCTGATGATTTCACCACAATTGAAGATGATGATTTCCTAGCATAACAGCTAAAGTACGAATACAAACGGGGTGGTGGAAGTTGTTCTTCTGTCACCTCGTTTGCATTGGAAAGGGTGTAATACATGAATTCTATTTCAATTGATATTGAAACATTTAGTAGTGCCAATCTTCAAAAGTCTGGAGTTTACCGTTATGCCGAGAGTGATGATTTTGAAATTCTACTATTTGGCTATTCGGTGGACGGTGGCGAAGTACAGGTGGTTGACCTTGCCTGCGGGGAGGAAATCCCAGATGAAATTATAAACGGACTTATGGATGATTCCGTTACAAAGTGGGCTTTCAATGCAATGTTTGAGCGTGTGTGTCTATCAAAATGACTTAACCTTACTGAATATCTTGACCCCGCATCCTGGAAATGTTCCATGATATGGTCGGCATATATGGGATTACCTCTTTCTTTGGAGGGAGTCGGGGCGGTTCTAGGTTTGGAGAAACAAAAGCTAACTGAGGGTAAGGACCTTATTAAATATTTCTGTTCACCTTGCTCCCCTACAAAATCTAATAGTGGTCGAGTTCGTAATTTGCCAGAACACGACATTGATAAATGGGAGCGGTTTAAAGTATATAACCTTCGTGATGTGGAAGCCGAGATGTCAATACAACAAAGGTTATCCAAGTTTCTGGTGCCGGAAAATATCTGGAAGGAATATCATCTCGACCAGGAAATCAATGATCGTGGCATTGCCATTGACATGGCTTTCGTAAAACAGGCTGTTGTGATGGATGAACATTCCCGTGAAAAGCTAATGGCTACAATGCAAGAAATAACCAATTTAGAGAATCCAAACTCTGTACAACAAATGAAAGACTGGCTTGCTGACAATGGGCTAGAAACAGATACACTTGGTAAAAAAGCGGTTGCTGAGATGTTAAAGACAGCACCTGAACCACTAGGCACTGTTTTGGAACTTCGACAGCAGCTTGCAAAATCATCGGTGAAAAAATACACAGCAATGGAGAATGCGGTATGTAGTGACGGTCGTGCAAGAGGAATGTTCCAGTTTTACGGAGCCAACAGAACCGGCAGATTCTCTGGCAGGCTGATTCAGCTACAAAATCTTCCCCAAAACCATATGCCCGATTTGGAACAGGCTCGTGCTTTAGTTCGAAGCGGAAACTTTGATGCTCTTACTTTACTCTATGATTCAAACCCAGAGGTACTGTCGGAACTTATCCGTACTGCTTTTATACCACGAGAAGGTATGAAGTTCATTGTGGCAGATTTTTCAGCGATTGAGGCTCGCGTCATTGCTTGGCTTGCAGGTGAAAAATGGAGATTAGATGTATTCCAAAAGGGCGGTGACATCTACTGTGCCAGTGCATCTCAGATGTTTAATGTACCTGTTGAAAAGCATGGTGTGAACGGCCACCTTCGTCAGAAAGGGAAAATTGCCGAACTTGCCCTAGGTTATGGTGGGTCTGTTGGAGCATTAAAATCAATGGGGGCTTTGGAGATGGGAATTGAAGAAGAGGAACTTCAGCCTCTTGTAACAGCTTGGAGACAGTCCAATCCCAATATCACAAAACTCTGGTGGGATGTTGACCGTGCAGTAAAAACTTGTGTTAAGCAAAAGTCTCCCACAGAGACACACGGCATTAAATTTATCTATCAAAGTGGAATGCTCTTTATTGTCCTCCCTTCTGGTAGACGGCTTGCCTATGTGAAACCTCGTATGGGGGAGAATATGTTCGGTGGAGAGTCGGTTACTTACGAAGGGGTCGGAGGGACGAAGAAATGGGAAAGAATCGAAAGCTATGGACCCAAATTTGTAGAGAATATTGTTCAGGCTATCAGTCGTGACATTTTGTGTCATGCCATGCAGACATTAAAGAATTGTTCCATTGTGGCTCATGTACACGATGAAATTATCATCGAGGCGGATATGGAGATGTCACTTCCTGCTATCTGCGAGCAGATGGCTAGGACACCAACCTGGGCAAATGGCCTGTTACTTAGTGCTGATGGTTATGAGTGTCTGTTTTATCAAAAAGATTAAATAAATTGGGTATTCGGATTATCTTGTGGAAAAAGATTAAAAAGACCTTCAACTTTTAAATAACGAAAACAGGATAGCACTATATTTGGTTTGCTTATTTAACGCAGTTTATTAAGACTGCAAATAAGACCACCTCTACAAGTAGATTTATTATTAAAAAAACAAATCGCTTTTATTGACAAATAAATTTATTTGTGCTATAATTTACAGTTAAATTAAATTTGTGTATAATAAGATTCTCCTGGCCAGGGGAATCTTATTTTGTTAAATGGGAGGATTAATTTATGAAGAAGAATGAATCAAGTTTAACTTCCTTAATATCAGCCTTCGGTCGAGCATACCATAGTCAATATGATACACCCAAAATTTTTGATGATTTTATTGCAAAGGATCTAATTACTCAAAAGGAATTTTCAGATATTCGTGAAAACATGATTAAAGGAATTTCATTCTTTAATAAAGAAATTGCAATGAAGTTTCAGGATCAGCCGGATGAAATATTAAAATGGATTACGCAAGTACAACTTTCTCCAATTACTTTAGCACGTGCTGCCTATTGCGAAAATGTATTATTTCATGAAATGTTACTAGGTGTGAAACAGTATGTCATTCTAGGAGCTGGGTTAGATACCTTTTGTTTCCGACATAGCGAACTAAATAACAGCTTAGAAATATTTGAAGTTGATTATCCAGCCACTCAAGACTTTAAAAAGATAAGATTAGCAAATGCCAATTATCAAATTCCAGATAATCTTCATTTTGTTTCAATGGATTTCACCAAAGAATTTACTATTCAAAATCTTGTCGAAGAAGGCTTTATGCTTAACAAAAAAACTTTCTTTAGTCTTTTAGGTGTATCTTATTATTTAACAAAAGAGGAAAATTCCACTTTGATAAATACATTATTTACCAAAGTACCATCAGGAAGTTCTATCGTTTTTGATTATGCAGATGACAAACTTTTTGAAGAAAAAGGAATGTCTAATAGAGTTCAAAATATGGTTAAATTGGCTTCAACTGGCGGTGAGCCAATGAAATCATGTTTTACTTTTGATGAAATAGAGAAAATGTTAGAAAACTCAGGTTTACTTATTTATGAACATTTATCACCTGCTACTATTAATAATCAATTCTTTGGTGATCGTTCAGATTATTTGTCTGCATTCGAAACAATTCATTACATCCATGCTGTAAAAAAATAATTATAAAGTGAAATGCCAACTAACCTCTCAATCTTCCTTAGATTGGGGGGTTTTATTTATTTTATAACTTCTTCTGATAAATAGCCCGTTTGTTGAAGTGAAAAACTGCTGAATCAATCTATAAATCTATATTAATACACAAATTCCACACGATAATCAGAATGCCTAATTAATTTTTTTAAAATCCTCAACAATCATTACCTCCTGTGGCTATTAGGTAGAGGAACTTTCCTCTGACTATATTGCAGGAGGTAATTCGTATGGAAGAATTAGTAAAAATCAATTATGAAAGTCAACGACCAACAGTACTCGGTCGTGATCTACATGAAGCCTTGGAAGTAAAGACCGCTTATAAAGATTGGTTTCCAAGAATGTGTGAGTACGGATTTGAGGAAGGGTCAGACTTTAGCTCATTTTTGAGCGAAAGTACTGGAGGCAGACCAAGCATAGACCATCAGTTAACAATTGACATGGCAAAAGAGCTATGCATGATACAGCGTACTCCAAAAGGGAAAGAGTGCCGCCAATACTTTCTTGAAATTGAAAGAAGATGGAATTCCCCAGAGGCAATCATGGCAAGGGCATTACAGTTTGCTAATCAACAATTAACTCAAGTAAGGAATCAAAATAAAGTGCTTGAAGGTACGGTTGCTGTTCAGAATCAGCAAATTGCAGAAATGAAACCGAAAGTGTCTTATTACGATGTGGTTTTAAATTGTAAAGACCTCATTTCCACATCAGCAATCGCCAAAGATTACGGTAAGTCAGCTATTTGGATGAACCGCTATCTTAATAAAAAGGGCATCCAATTTAAACAAGGCGGCATTTGGCTTTTATATCAGAAGTATGCGGAAAAAGGTTACACCAGCACTAAGACTCATAGCTACCTTGGCAGTAACGGGCAACAGCATACAAAAGTCCATACATATTGGACTCAAAAAGGCAGACTCTTCATTTACGAACTGTTGAAGGCAGATGGTATTTTGCCGCAGATAGAAATGGAGGGTGTGTAATGGGAATCAACAAATTTAACCATGAAGGGTACCATGACCCAACTCCCCATGAAGCACTAACCAACATAATGAGAAAGGAAAAGGCAGAGAAAAAATCTGCCTTTAAGCCGCTTGTATATATCTGTTCTCCCTATTCCGGTGATGTAGAAGGAAACATTAAAAAGGCTCGCAGTTTTTGCAGGTTTGCCTTAGACCAAAACTGTATTCCGATTGCTCCCCATCTTATGTTTCCGCAGTTTATGGATGATGAAAACCCAGAGGAACGAGAGCTTGCCATATTTATGGACATCGTGCTTATGGGTAAATGCTCAGAGGTGTGGGTGCTGGGCAATACCATCTCAAGCGGTATGGCGAGGGAAATTGAAGTAGCCAAGAAACGCAGACAAACGGTCAGGTATTTTAGTCCAGGGCATGAGGAGGTTGAAAGCTTATGAAAATTGCAGTGGGCAATAGCCGGATGGATAGGAAATGGAAAAACAAAGATATCTCCTGGGAGAATTTTTGCTCCCGTGTAAAGACAACCCAACGTACCACTGAAACGGTAGAAGAATATCGGAAACTTAAAAAAGGCCAGCAAGATGATATCAAAGACGTGGGCGGCTTTGTCGGAGGACATTTAAAAGAAGGAAGGCGAAAGAAGGGCAATGTTTTATGCCGTTCTTTGCTTACCCTTGATATGGATTACGGTAGACCAGATATTTGGGAGCAAATCAGTATGCTTTTCGACTACAAATGTTGTGTTTACTCCACTCATAAGCACACACCAGAAAATCCGAGACTTAGACTTATCGTTCCCCTTGCTCGTGAGATCAGCGAAGAAGAATATGCAGCTGTTGGACGTATGGTGGCAAAAGAATTTGGTATTGACCTTTTCGATGATACAACCTATGAGGCGCATCGCCTTATGTATTGGCCATCCACTTCCTCTAATGGTGAATTTGTCTATGAAGAACAGGATGGAGCATTACTTGACCCGAATATTTATCTTTCAAAATATGAAAACTGGCACGATACATCAACTTGGCCCGTATCAAGTAGGCAGTCTGAGGTTATTAATCGTAGTCTTAAAGAACAAGCCGATCCGCTTTTAAAAGAAGGTGTGGTAGGAACTTTCTGTCGTGCTTACTCCGTTCATGAAGCAATTGAGAAATTCTTAGGTTCCGTTTATGCACCATCTGCTATGGAAGGGCGCTATGACTATATTCCAGCTGACAGTAGTGCGGGTGTGATTATCTATGATGATAAATTTGCATACAGCCACCATGCCACCGACCCAGCAAGCGGCCTGCTCCTTAATGCTTTTGACCTTGTTCGTATTCATAAATTCGGCTCTTTAGATGATAGAGCTTCCACGACTACGGCTCCTGGTAGGATGCCGTCTTTTGTGGCAATGTGCGAGTTTTCTATAAAAGATGAAGCGGTAAAAGCTGAGTTCGCAAAGGAAAGGCAGGCTCAGGCTGAAGAGGAGTTTAGTGCTGAGGATTGGCAGACAGGTTTGGAACTAGATAAGCAAGGTCGGATAAAAGACACACTGGATAACATCGTTCTGATTATTCGGCATGATGAAGATTTACAGCATATCGCTTTCAACTGCCATCGTGATGGTATTGATGCCAAAGGTGGTCTGCCTTGGGACCAGATTAAGGCGGGTTGGAATGATTCGGATAACGCACTTCTTAAGGTGTACTTAAGCAGCAAATACGGGGTCTATTCTCCTACCAAGACCAAGGATGCTGTGGTAGCGGTAGCATCAGAACGAGCCTACCATCCTGTTAAGGAGTACCTAGACTCCCTGCCAAAATGGGATGGTATTAGCCGAGTAGAAAATCTACTCATTGATTATTTCGGTGCAACAGATAATTCCTACACAAAGGCAATTATTCGCAAAACGATGGTTGCGGCGGTAGCCCGTATTTATAGACCAGGCACAAAGTTTGATAGTGTTCTTATCTTAAATGGTCCTCAAGGCATCGGTAAGTCAACCTTCTTTGCTAAGCTTGCCGGAGATTGGTTTTCAGACAGTTTGACCATTACGGACATGAAAGATAAATCAGGTGCTGAAAAACTTCAAGGATATTGGTTGTTGGAACTCGGTGAGCTTGCTGGAATGCGTAAGACGGATGTGGAGATTGTGAAGTCCTTTATTTCAAGGGCGGATGATAAATACCGTGCCAGTTATGGGGTCAACGTCGAAAGCCATCCCCGTCAGTGTGTAATTGTAGGTTCAACGAATGCAGAAAGTGGATTTCTTCGAGATATCACGGGCAACCGCAGATTTTGGCCAGTCCGCATTAACGGTAACGGTAAAAAGAAAGCTTGGCAGA
This sequence comes from Pullulanibacillus pueri, assembly GCF_014639255.1. Classification (GTDB taxonomy): domain Bacteria; phylum Bacillota; class Bacilli; order Bacillales; family Sporolactobacillaceae; genus Pullulanibacillus; species Pullulanibacillus pueri. The sequence goes on along the minus strand of NZ_BMFV01000016.1, from coordinate 54,678 downwards.
TGACCAAAGAGGAAGTACAGCAGATTTGGGCAGAAGCACTAGTGCTTTATGAGAAGGGCGAAAAACTCTACCTTGAAGGTGATGATGTATCCATGGCGACGAGTGAACAGGCAGATGCGATGGAAACAGATGAACGAGAAGGACTGGTTCGTACCTATCTAGATACGCTCTTGCCGGATGATTGGGACACGATGTCTTTGTACGAGCGTAGAAATTTCCTTGGCGGTAGCGAATTTGGCGGCGGCACCCGTGTTGGAACAGTAAAAAGGACCCTTGTTTGTAATATGGAAATTTGGTGTGAGTGTTTCGGTAAAGAGGCATCATTGCTAAAGCCTTCAGATTCCTATGCCATCGGTGCCATTATGAGAAAGATCAGTGAGTGGAACAAGTACACTGGGAACAAGAATGGTGTTGTAACGTTTCCTGTCTACGGAAAGCAACGAGCTTATTCCCGAGTCGAGGAACAACGCTAAGTTGTATCTTACCTTGTTCCCATACTTGTTATTTCCCTAAAGTTAGTAATGAAAAGGAAAATCAACGGTTCGGAACAAGTGGAACAAGAAGTAACCTATTTATTTATAAATAATAAAAAGAAGTAATAGTAGCCTGTGCATACACGCATACACGCGCGTATAGGAAAATTGGGTCAAAGTTGTTTTCTTGTTCCGAGCCTTTTTACATGGGAGGTATTTATGCTTGAAAAATATATCGAAAAGAAACTGGTGACTGAGGTAAAAAAGATGGGAGGCATTGCTGCGAAGTTTGTTAGCCCAGGTTTAGATGGGATGCCAGATCGCCTGGTGCTTTTACCACATGGGAAGATGGCATTTGTGGAATTAAAGGCTCCCGGGAAGAAACCTCGACTGTTACAGATTAGAAGAATAAAGCAATTACAGAAGTTAGGCTTTGCCTGCTATGTCATTGATGATGTTAAGCAGATTGGAGGGATACTCGGTGAAATACAATCCTCATAAATATCAGACCTATGCAACGAACTTCATTCTAGAGCATCCCATTGCTGCGGTGTTTTTAGAAATGGGTCTTGGCAAAAGCGTCATTACTCTAACTGCTATATTCGACCTGTGTCTTGATCGTTTTGAAATTGGAAAGGTTCTGGTCATTGCCCCACTTCGAGTAGCTAGGGATACTTGGCCAGCTGAGATAAATAAGTGGGAGCATTTAAAAGGGCTAGAGTTTTCGGTAGCCATCGGCACAGAACAGGAGCGATTGGCGGCTCTTAGGAAACCTGCAAGTGTCTATCTTATAAACAGAGAAAATGTTGATTGGTTGGTAAACAAAAGTGGTATCCCTTTTAATTTCGATATGATGGTCATTGATGAACTATCATCCTTTAAGTCCTATGGTGCAAAAAGATTTAAAAGTTTACTAAAAGTAAGGCCGAGGGCAAAACGAATTGTGGGTCTTACGGGTACACCTTCCAGTAATGGGTTAATGGATTTGTGGGCAGAGTTTCGTATCCTTGACATGGGTAAAAGACTCGGCAGGTACATCACTCACTACCGCAATTCCTTCTTTACACCGGATAAACGTAATCAGCAGATTGTATTTTCATATAAACCATTGCCAGGTGCTGAAGATGCCATATATCGGCTCATTTCGGATATCACCATTTCCATGAAATCAGTGGATTTTCTGAAAATGCCAGAATGCATGATCAATGAAGTGCCTGTGTATCTAAATGACAAAGAACAATCAGTATATGATCACTTTCGTGAAGAGATGGTTCTTGAATTTGCTGATAAGGAGATTGATGCCATGAACGCAGCCGTCCTTTCAGGGAAACTCCTGCAAATGGCAAATGGTGCAATCTACGATGATGATAAAAATCCTCATATTATTCACGACCGCAAGCTAGATGCTATTGAGGATCTAATTGAAGGTGCAAACGGCAAACCTGTGCTTATTGCCTATTGGTATAATCACGATTTAAAGCGTATTAAAGCAAAATACAATGTCAAAGAAATTAAAACTTCCAAAGACATCATGGATTGGAATAATGGTGATATTTCTGTGGCAGTTATCCATCCAGCATCGGCTGGACACGGTTTGAATTTACAAAGTGGAGGTTCAACGCTTATCTGGTTTGGACTTACTTGGAGTCTGGAACTCTATCAGCAAATCAATGCGAGACTTTGGAGACAAGGACAAAATGAGACCGTGGTAATCCACCACATTATTACTAAAGGCACGATTGATGAAGATGTGATGAGAGCCTTGAAACGAAAGGAAAAGACACAATCCGATCTTATCAATGCAGTCAAAGCAAATCTTGGGAAAGCGAGGGAAGTTGTATGATGGACGCTTTTGAAAAACTGGCAAATGCCATTATTCTACAGGCAGTCAAGGATTATCGTTTTGCACTGAAAAGATTAGCAAAACACCCTCGCAATGATTCTGCTTTATATACAAAACGTGAGGTTGAGCGCTTCTTTCATTCTGGATTGTTCAATGTTCTCACCTCCCTAAACCCTGACATGTTAATTCAACAGCTACAAGAGGAGGTGGTGCGATGATGACAGCTAAGGAATTCTTAAAGCAGGCTTATCGCCTGAATGAATTGATTAATTCCGACCTTGAAGAGTTGCAAAACTTAAGAAATCTATCAAGAAGTATTTCATCCCCCATTCTTGAGGAAAAAGTCAGTCGAACCAAGAGTACTGACCCACCCTTTGAAAAATATGTGATTAGAATAATAGATTTGGAGCAACAAATACAGCAAGAAGTTGAACGATTAGTAAAGCTGAAATCAGATATCCGTGAAGCGATTAACCAGATGGAAAACGTGGATGAGAAGCTACTTCTTCGCTACCGATACATTAACTTTCTTAACTGGGAAGAAATCTGTGTCAACCTTAATGTTTCTATGAGAACCGTACACAGACTCCACTCATCCGCTTTGCAACATTTAAAGGTTCCAAAATAAAAAGGAGTAACCGGAAAATAGTGCAGGAAGAGGGTTAAAAGGCCCTCTTCACCATTACCTTAGTCATTGTATGAAAATTACAGTGATTTAAATAATTAGTTTCTCCTTTTTAATGATTATTAAATTAAAATGAGCTGTCAAAACAACAACTCATTGCTTACCCACTTTGAATACCGACCTAATGCATGATCTCAGTATAAACTTTTACAGTTTTCTGGTAGTTTGAAAGGATTTTCTTTATTGATACGCTCATAAAACATAATTCCATTTAGGTGATCTATTTCATGTTGAATAACAATAGAGGAATAGCCATTGAGTTTTAATATTATTTCTTCTCCTTCTAAATTAAACCCTTTCACTTTAATTCTCTCATATCTTGGTACGAACCCATTTATATCTCGATCAACAGATAGGCACCCTTCACTTGGTGGTAAGTAAATCATAGAAACGGAATGGCTAATAATTTTTGGATTAATAAGGGTATATTCATGTTCTTTCCCCATCTCGTCAGTGAAATACGCTACAAACATTCGCTTATTCAAGCCAATCTGATTCGCGGATAATCCAACTCCTCCACGTAATTTATATTTTTTGGATAGAATGGGGTCTTGACTATTTTTTAAGAAATTCATCATACTAGTTAATGTTTCCTTATCTTCCTCAGGGGGAGGTACCATCACTTCCAGTGTTGGTCGATGTAAGATATCATTACCTTCCCTTACAATATCTTTCATTGTTATTATATAATTTGAATGAAATTTATTCATAAATAAACAATTCATCTACCTTTACTTTTAACGTTTTTGATAATTTGAAAGCCAGTTCCAGTGTGGGATCATATTTATCATTCTCTATACAATTTATTGTTTGTCTAACAACTCCACACTTCTTAGCAAGTTGCTCTTGTGTTATCCCCAATTTGTTCCGTATTGCTTTAATTTTATTTTTCAACAGTATCACCTATGTCAAAGATATTGGACATTGTTATTATAACAATTACAATAAACATGTCAATAACTTTGGATATTTTTGAAAATATCTATTGGTGGTTTTTGTACGCAGTAATCTGAATGCTCGCAAAAGGTTGGCACACTTTGGCACAGTTTGGCATACGATGACACTGTTTGTCTGTAGTGAAAGTTATATAATGGTAGTATGGAATATTAATAAACAGAAGCCTTCACGGGAGAACCACTCCTGCGAGGGCTTTTTCTATGGGCAAAAGGAGGTGCAGTATGCCAAAGAAACCTAAGCGACCGTGCTCTTACCCTGGTTGCCCAGAACTAACCGACAAGCGCTTTTGTGAAGAGCATAGTAAGAAGGAAGCTGCACGGTATGAAAAGTATGATCGTGACCCATCAACCCGTAAGCGTTATGGTCGTGCTTGGAAAAGGATACGTGACCGTTACATTGCAGCTCATCCTCTTTGTGAGGAATGTAAACGACAAGGAAAGCTGACCCCAGCAACCGAAGTGCATCATATTCTCCCTCTTGCAAGAGGAGGGACTCACGATAGAAGTAATCTGATGGCTCTTTGTACTCCTTGCCACTCTGCAATCACGGCAAGAGATGGAGACCGTTGGGGAACCCGATAGGGGGAGTCAAATCTCCACAGCTTTTCATTTGTGTAACGGGCGGGCAACGCGTGAAAATTCGCGGTTTCAAACAGGGTAATAGGCCCATTGACGAAAAGAGGTGAGTGAATGGCCAAAGATGGAACAAATCGTGGCGGTGCCCGTATAGGCTCCGGTCAAAAGAAGAAACCACTTGCTGACAAAATTGCAGAGGGAAACCCTGGTAAGAGAAAGCTTGAAGTCGTGGAGTTCCAAAATACCGCTGACCTGAAGGGGCAAGAAATGCCAAAGCCAATGGCCATGCTCTCCGCAGTGCAAAAGGATGGAAAAACCCTAGTAGCGAGTGAAATCTATGAAATTACATGGAAATGGCTTGAGGAACGTGGCTGTGCCCATTTGGTACTTCCACAGCTTCTAGAGCGATATGCCATGAGTGCGGCAAGATGGATACAGTGTGAGGAAGCAGTAACCGAGTTTGGCTTTCTAGCCAAACACCCAACCACCGGCAATGCTATTCAAAGTCCTTATGTAGCGATGAGTCAGAACTTTATGAGCCAGACAAACAGGCTATGGATGGAGATATATCAAATCGTTCGAGAGAATTGTGCTACAGAGTATTCTGGTTTAAACCCACAGGACGACGTGATGGAACGACTGCTATCTGCCCGCAGAGGAAAATAAAGATAAGGAGATATGATGTAATGAGTAAAAGATACTTAACAGCAGAAAGTGTATGCGCCGGGCATCCTGACAAACTATGCGACATCATAGCAGATAGCATTTTGGAAGCTTGCCTACGTAAAGATAGGGCATCAAGGGTGGCTTGCGAGGTTATAGCGACTAAAGGAAAAATTATCGTGGCGGGCGAGATCTCCTGCAGCGGGAAAATCGACATCCGATACATTGTTAGAAATGTCCTAAAAGAGATTGGATACAACCCTCTAAAATTTTTGATTTATGTATATGTACATAATCAAAGTGTAGATATTGCGGCTGGTGTGAACATCGCACTAGAAGCACGAAATGGGATAAACGAACAGTACGGTTCCATCGGTGCTGGAGACCAGGGAACTATGTATGGTTATGCTACAAAGGAAACAAGAGAAATGCTTCCCCTACCTCTTGTGCTTTCCCACAGAATCGTAAAGAGACTGGATGATTGTCGCAAAGGAAAACTGATAAAAGGGATTCTTCCTGATGGTAAAGCACAGGTAACAGTGGAGTATGAAGATGACACTCCAGTAAGAATAAAGACGATTGTGATTTCGGTACAGCATGATAAGAATAAAACACAGGACGAACTTAAGGCGGATATCCTTAACAATGTCTTATGGCAGTGCTTTGAGGACTTCCCTTTTGATGATGAAACCGAACTTCTTATCAATCCGTCGGGGCAGTTTGTTCTTGGTGGTCCCGCTGCCGATACGGGTTTGACTGGAAGAAAAATCATGGTCGACACCTATGGAGGGCTTGCATCTCATGGAGGTGGTGCTTTTTGTGGTAAAAACCCAACCAAAGTTGACCGAAGCGGTGCTTACATGGCTCGGTATATTGCCAAACATATCGTTTGGTGCGGTTATGCTAAGAAATGTGAAGTGAGTATTTCCTATGCCATTGGTAAGGCAAATCCTGTAGCCTTTACTGTAAATACCCTTGGCACTGGCACTATTTCTGATGAAATATTAACTCTTGCTGCTCAGGAGACTTTCAACTTAAGACCTGCGGCCATCATTGAAAAGCTGCGTCTAAGAAATGTGATTTATTCTGATACAGCGGTTTATGGTCACTTTAATAGTTGTCTGTTCCCATGGGAGGATGTAAATAAATACAGTGAGTTTAGAAAGGCGGTGGAAAAGTATGTTGATTGAAAAGATTAAAACAAAACAACTCATCCCCGCTGACTATAACCCAAGGAAGGATTTAAAACCGGGTGATCCAGAGTACGAGAAACTTAAACGTTCCCTTGAGGAGTTTGGGTATGTAGAACCCGTTATATGGAATAAAACCACAGGCAGAGTTATCGGAGGTCACCAACGCTTGAAAGTCCTGCTGAGTATGGGCATGGATGAAATAGAATGTGTAGTAGTTGAAATGGATGAGCAAAAAGAAAAGGCTCTGAACATTGCACTAAATAAAATAAGTGGTGATTGGGATAAAGATAAATTGGCGCTACTTATCACAGACCTAAATGCTTCTGTCTTTGATGTATCTCTAACAGGTTTTGACCCAGGAGAATTGGATGATCTTTTTAAGGATTCCCTTAAGGATAATATAAAAGAAGATGATTTCGATGTAGATAGCGAGCTGAAAAAGCCCGCTGTTTCGCATTTAGGGGATGTTTGGATACTTGGACAGCATCGACTTGTCTGCGGAGATAGTACGAGGAAAGACACCTTTGATGTCTTGATGGATGGGAAAGCTGCCAATCTGGTAGTTACGGACCCTCCATATAACGTCAACTATGAAGGTTCTGCTGGAAAAATAAAAAATGACAATATGGGTAATGAAGCGTTCTATGATTTCCTGCTTGCAGCATTTCAAAATACTGAAGCAGCGATGGCAAAGGACGCTTCTATTTATGTATTTCATGCCGATACGGAAGGACTCAATTTTAGAAGAGCATTCTCCGATGCAGGATTTTATCTTTCCGGCACTTGTATTTGGAAGAAGCAATCCCTTGTTCTCGGTCGTTCCCCTTATCAGTGGCAACATGAACCGGTACTCTTTGGATGGAAAAAGAAAGGCAAGCATCTTTGGTATTCAGACCGCAAGCAGACCACCATCTGGGAGTTTGAGAAACCAAAGAAAAATGGCGACCATCCAACCATGAAACCAGTGGCACTTGTGGCATATCCCATTATGAATTCGAGTCTTAGTAACTGCATCGTGCTTGATCCCTTTGGTGGTTCAGGAAGTACACTGATTGCTTGTGAGCAGACAGATAGAATTTGCTACACCATTGAACTGGATGAAAAGTACTGTGATGTCATTGTGGAAAGGTATATTGAGCAAGTCGGAAACTCGGATGGTGTGTTTCTTTTAAGAGATGGTTCGAAATTTAGATATGGTGACCTGCCAAATGTTGATTTATCTACACAAAATACCGCCGATTAATAGAACAGTATTTTCTACAGAAAGATGCTCTAAATGACTTGATAATAACAGCTTTTAGAGTGATACATGTACGTACCGAAAATAGAAAGGCGGTATGAAAATGAAGATTAACTATAATGTTACAGGACCAAAAAGAAAAGCACTGGTTAACGCGATCAGCCAAGAACTGAATGTTCCTGTTAAATACCTCGGTGCACCTACATTTGCATATGAGGTGGCTGACTACAATATTGACAAAAACGGAGTACTCAGTGGGCCAGATAATTCTGAACTGGTTGGTGACCTACTGAGACTTCACGACTTCAAGTCAATTTCAGAAGAATTTGAGACACCATTTCAGAAAACAGAAGCTACTGAAACTGAAGAAGCTATCAATCTGGTAATTCAAATGCCACGGGCAGATTTTACTGACATGGCCCTTGAGAACTTAAAAGGATTGGTAGAGAGTAAAGAAGCTCTTATAAAGACAGCACTTGATACGGACTCCATTCCAATCAATGTAACTGAAGAATTTGTCGCCTTCCCTTGGTTTCAAGGTGAGTGCTCAGCAGAAGAAGTTAAGGCATACACCCATTTTATAACAGCACTTTGCGAAATGGCGAAAAAACAGACCCGCGTCAACTCCACCGAGAAATCAGTAGAGAATGAAAAGTACGCTTTCCGTTGCTTCCTTCTCAGGCTTGGCTTCATCGGCCCAGAATATAAAACGGAACGAAAGATTCTCCTCTCTAAGCTATCAGGTAGCTCTGCTTTCAAAAGCGGGGCAGCCAAGCAGGAGGTGAGTGAACAATGAATATCATTCACCCAGAAATGTTAAAGCAACTTAGAAGCTATTACACTCCAGGAACCCGTGTCATGCTACTTAGAATGAACGACCCATATACAAAACTTCAACCCGGAGCTAAAGGTACGGTTACTAGTGTTGATGACATCGGAACGATTCACGTCAGTTGGGATTCCGGTGGTTCCCTTGGAGTGGCCTTTGGTGAGGATTTATGCAAGAAAATCGAAGAGTAACCATACACATTTTGAGCCAAATATGGCAGCAAATATGTAGATTTATATTGCGAAATTGTCTTGCTATAAAAGCCTTTTAGAGTGATATATGTACATGCCGAAAGGACACACACACTTTAGAAGGAGCGAGAGAAATGTTAAACGCAAAATTTGGAATCGAAATCGAGTTCACAGGAATCACAAGGGAAAGAGCAGCAAAGGTTGTTACTGAATTTCTACAAGGCACTTATGCTGAAGGCGGGACCTATTACGATACGAAAAAGGTAACAGCACCAGACGGACGGGTTTGGAAGTTTATGAGTGACGGGAGCATCCACTGTCAAAGAAAAGAAGGTGGAAGGAAGGTCGCCGCTGGCAGAGATTACAGCGTCGAGTTAGTCAGCCCCATCCTTACCTATCAAGAGGACATTGAAACATTACAGGAGCTGGTGAGAAAGCTTCGCAAAGCCGGAGCCTTTACAAATACATCTTGTGGCATTCACATTCATCTAGACGGTGCTAAGCATACACCAAGAAGTATCCGAAACTTTGTAAATATCATTGCAAGCAAAAACGACTTATTTTACAAAGCACTTCAAATTGCACCGCAGAGAATGAACTACTGCAAAAAGATGGACAGCATTTTGGTTGAGAAAATGAACCGCAGGAAGCCTAAAACTTTGAGAGAAATAGAGGACATTTGGTACGAAGGCTACAGTGAGAGTAGAAGCGCCCACTATCACAATAGCCGCTACCATTTCCTCAACCTTCACAGCTTTTTTACTGGAAACCATACAGTTGAACTTCGAGGGTTTAACAGCGAGCTTCATGCTGGGAAGATAAGAAGCTACATCGTTCTAGCTCTCGCCATTAACCACCAAGCCTTAACACAAAAGTGTGCATCGGCAAAGAAACCTCAAGTGGAGAACGAGAAATTCGCCATGAGAACCTACCTAAACCGAATTGGTTTTATTGGCGACGAATTTGCAAACTGCAGAGAACATTTAACCGCAGCACTTTCGGGTTCAGCTGCATGGCGGTTTCGGGCGGCCTGAGCTGCCCTTAACCCCCAAAGCTAAGAAGGAGGATGACAATGAATAGTAAATTATATCTTGCCTATGGCTCCAACCTTAACCTGGAGCAAATGGCCAACAGATGCCCCACAGCGAAGGTGGTAGGAACAAGCCAAATCAATAACCACCGCTTGTTATTTAGAGGGGCACACGCGGGCGCTGTGGCGACCATTGAGCCTTTTAAGGAGGACAATGTACCAGTTTTGGTGTGGGAAATCACACCGGCTGATGAAGCGGCACTTGACCGCTACGAAGGATGGCCTTTCCTTTATCGCAAGGAAACCGTAAAAGTGAAATTGAACGGCAAAACCGTTAATGCGATGGTCTACATTATGAATGACGGAAGACCGCTTGGACAACCGAGCTGTCATTATTACAGTACCATATTAGAAGGCTATAAGAGTGCGGGCTTCGATGTGGATATCCTGCGCAAAGCGACAACCGATTCAGCTGAATCGGAGGAGGCAATCAATGAATGAGATAATTAAGGAACAAATCCTTTCCATCCGTGAAAGTGGAGTCACAAATATGTTTGATGTGAACCGAGTCCAGTATGAAGCAAATGAACGAGGGTTTTATGAATTGGTAGTCTATTTAATAGACCATAAAGCGGAATATGCTCATTTCATAATGACAGGGGAAGTGGATGGAAATAAGTAAATAAAATTAAACAGGATAAGGAGAAGGGCTTCTATCTATAGGATTGAGGCTCTTTTCTTTTGTCCTTTTTCATAAAAGGGGCGGTGTTTATGCGGAAACTGAAGAAATATAAGCCGACCGCCTTTATAGCTGATGGGTCATATTACGATAAGGATGCTGCTGATTACGCTGTGGCTTTTATCGAAGCACTCTCCCATACGAAAGGTTTATGGGCAGGTAAGCCTTTTGAACTTATCGATTGGCAGGAGCAAATCATCCGTGACCTATTCGGAATTTTAAAGCCAGATGGATATCGGCAGTTTAACACTGCTTATGTAGAAATACCTAAAAAGATGGGAAAAAGTGAGCTTGCCGCAGCAATTGCACTTCTCCTCACTTGCGGTGATGGGGAGGAACGGGCGGAGGTGTACGGTTGTGCTGCCGACCGCCAGCAGGCATCAATTGTATTTGAAGTAGCAGCCGATATGGTGCGGATGTGTCCGGCACTAAATAAACGTGTAAAGTTGCTGGCTTCAACTAAGCGATTGGTGTACCTGCCGACCAACAGCTTCTATCAGGTATTGTCGGCTGAAGCCTACTCCAAACACGGCTTCAATATACATGGTGTTGTTTTTGATGAACTTCATACTCAGCCAAATAGGAAACTATTTGACGTTATGACGAAAGGATCTGGGGATGCGAGGACCCAACCGCTATATTTTCTTATCACCACTGCGGGGACGGATACCCAGAGTATCTGCTACGAAACACACCAGAAAGCGGTTGATATTATTGAGGGCAGAAAATACGATCCTACGTTTTACCCTGTAATCTACGGTGCTAAAGAAGAGGATGATTGGACAGACCCAAAAGTGTGGAAAAAGGCAAATCCAAGCTTGGGAATTACAGTGGGAATTGACAAGGTAAGAGCTGCTTGTGAAAGTGCAAAGCAGAACCCAGCTGAGGAGAACAGCTTCCGGCAATTACGCTTAAATCAGTGGGTTAAACAATCTGTCCGATGGATGCCAATGGCAAAGTGGGATGCCTGTGCATTTCCAGTTATACCAGAAAGTCTCGAAGGACGGGTGTGTTATGGAGGTCTTGACTTATCTTCTACAACAGATATTACAGCCTTTGTACTAGTTTTCCCACCGGAGGATGAAACAGATAAATACATTGTTCTTCCGTATTTTTGGATGCCAGAGGACAACATTGACCTCCGAGTTCGAAGAGACCATGTACAATACGATCTTTGGGAGAAACAGGGATATATTCTAACCACAGAAGGCAATGTAGTGCATTACGGCTACATTGAGCGGTTTATTGAAGAACTTGGCGAAAAGTATAACATTCGAGAAATTGCATTTGACCGTTGGGGAGCAGTTCAAATGGTTCAGAACCTTGAAGGAGCAGGCTTTACTGTTGTTCCATTCGGTCAAGGCTTTAAAGATATGTCACCGCCAACCAAAGAACTAATGAAATTGACATTAGAAGAAAGAATAGCCCACGGTGGGCATCCAGTGCTTCGTTGGATGATGGACAACATCTTTATAAAAACTGATCCGGCAGGTAACGTGAAACCGGATAAGGAAAAAAGTACAGAAAAGATAGATGGTGCGGTAGCGACCATCATGGCACTTGATCGTGCTATCCGTTGTGGCTCAGGTAATAGCGGAGATTCAGTGTATAACGAGAGAGGTTTGATTGTCTTTTAAACCTTAATGGTTAACAACAATGTTTATATTCGGAGGTGACGCCTATGAATCTAATAAAAGGACTGTTTCGGTCAAGGGACAAACCGCAAAACCGTGTGGGTAGTGCATTTTCCTTCCTGTTTGGTGGTACGTCATCTGGCAAAACAGTGAACGAGCGTACTGCAATGCAAGCAACAGCAGTGTATGCCTGCGTAAGGATACTAGCTGAAGCGATTGCAGGACTGCCACTCCATGTATATAGATATCGTTCTGATGGAGGTAAAGAAAAGATTCCTTTTCACCCGTTGTATTACCTTCTTCATGATGAACCAAATCCAGAGATGACTTCATTTGTGTTTCGAGAAACACTGATGAGTCATCTTTTGCTTTGGGGAAATGCCTATGCACAGGTGGTCAGAAACGGTCGTGGGCAGGCAGTGGCGCTTTATCCCCTACTCCCCAACAAGATGGAGGTTAGTCGAGCAACAAATGGTGAGCTGGTCTATACCTATTACCGTGATACGGATGAAAGTGGCCTAAACCCAAAAGGCGGCTATGTCACACTCCGTAAAGATGAAGTTCTTCACATTCCTGGCTTAGGTTTTGATGGACTCATTGGTTATAGCCCTATTGCCATGGCTAAAAATGCAATCGGTATGTCACTTGCTACTGAAGAGTACGGTGCGGCATTCTTTGCCAATGGTGCAAATCCCGGAGGTGTGCTGGAGCACCCAGGTGTAATCAAAGATATACAGAGGGTCAAGGAAAGTTGGAATAGTGCCTATCAAGGCACAGGCAATGCTCACAAAATTGCTGTGTTGGAGGAAGGCATGAAGTTTCAAGCCATTGGTATCCCACCGGAACAGGCACAATTTCTTGAAACACGGAAATTCCAAATTAATGAGATTGCGAGGATTTTCCGAGTGCCACCCCATATGGTGGGTGATCTTGAGAAGTCTAGTTTCTCCAATATTGAGCAGCAGTCTTTAGAGTTTGTAAAATACACCCTCGATCCGTGGGTGGTGCGATGGGAACAAAGTCTTCAGCAATCGCTTATTTTGCCTTCTGAGAAAACTTCACTGTTTATCAAGTTCAATTTGGACGGTCTGCTTCGTGGTGATTACCAAAGTCGTATGAATGGCTACGCTACAGGTCGTCAAAATGGCTGGATGTCAGCCAACGATATCCGTGAACTGGAGGACATGAACAGAATACCGGCTGAGGAAGGCGGCGATTTATATCTGGTTAACGGAAATATGACAAAACTGGCTGACGCAGGTGCGTTTGCCAAAACCGAAGGAGGTCAGTAAATGAGGAAGTTTTGGAACTGGGTGCGAGATTCTGATGAAGAACGTACCCTCTATTTAAACGGAGTGATATCCGAAGAAACGTGGTGGGGCGATGAGGTCACACCTAAGATTTTTAAAGATGAATTGCTGGCAGGCACCGGCGATATTACGGTGTGGATTAATTCCCCTGGTGGTGATGTGTTCGCAGCAGCCCAGATTTATAACATGCTGATGGAGTATACCGGAAAAGTCAATGTAAAGATTGATGGGCTTGCGGCAAGTGCGGCATCCGTTATTGCAATGGCTGGTGGAGATGTATATATGTCCCCTGTTTCCATGCTGATGATCCATAACCCATCAACGATTGCTATCGGTGACAGTGAGGAAATGCTGCGAGCAAAGGCTCTATTAGATGAGGTCAAGGAAAGTATTATTAATGCCTATGAGTTAAAGACGGGCCTTTCTCGAACAAAACTCTCTCATCTGATGGATGCAGAATCATGGATGAATGCAAATAAAGCCATTGAACTTGGTTTTGCAGACAAGATCATGTTCATGGAAAGTGAAACACCGGATTTGACGGATAGTCTTATCTTTAGCAGGATGGCGGTTACTAACTCGCTTATCAGCAAACTGCCAAAACAACCAAAACAGAAAACAGGTACACCCATTGAGTCGCTGGATAAGCGGCTTTCTTTAATTTCGCACTAAATTTAAGGAGGAAATAACAATGAGTAAAATTCTTGAATTGCGCGAGAAACGCGCTAAAGCATGGGACGCAGCAAAGGCATTCCTTGATTCCAAACGTGGTGGTGATGGACTGTTATCCGCCGAGGACACGACAACCTATGAAAAAATGGAAGCCGATGTGGTGGCTCTTGGTAAGGAAATTGAACGTTTGGAACGCCAAGCATCTATCGATTTGGAACTGTCGAAAGCAACCAGTAACCCAATTACCAATGAACCTACTAGAACTGGAGAGGAAAAGACCGGTCGTGCAAGTGCTGAATACAAAAGAGCTTTCTGGAATGCAATGCGTGACAATGTTAGCTATGAAGTAAGAAACGCTCTAAAGATTGGCACTGATTCTGAAGGCGGATTCCTTGTGCCAGATGAGTTTGAACGTACTCTAGTAGAAGCTCTAGAGGAAGAAAATATTTTCCGTAGATTGGCTAATGTAATCACTACATCTTCTGGTGACCGTAAGATTCCTGTTGTTGCAAGCAAAGGCACTGCAAGTTGGATCGATGAAGAAGGAGCTATTCCAGAGAGTGATGACAGCTTCGGTCAAGTATCGATTGGTGCTTATAAACTAGCAACGATGATCAAAGTCTCTGAGGAACTGCTAAATGATTCCGTGTTTAATCTCGAAAGCTACATCACAAGAGAATTCGCCCGTCGCATTGGTAACAAGGAGGAGGAAGCCTTCTTCATAGGTGACGGTACAGGAAAGCCAACAGGAATTCTGAATGCTACTGGTGGTGGTCAAGTTGGGGTTACTGCGGCAAGTGCCACTGCCATCACTTTGGATGAGGTATTAGATTTATTCTACAGCTTAAAAGCACCGTATCGAAATAAGGCAGTATTCGTAATGAATGACGCCACTATAAAAGCTATCCGTAAATTAAAGGACGGAAACGGACAGTACTTATGGCAACCTTCTGTCCAAGCGGGGACACCTGATACGATTCTTAACCGCCCGCTGTACACCTCATCATATGTACCTACTATTGAAGCAGGTGCAAAGACTATGGTATTCGGTGATTTTAGTTATTACTGGGTGGCAGACCGTCAAGGACGCGTATTCAAACGATTAAATGAACTCTATGCTGTTACAGGTCAAGTAGGATTTATTGCGACTCAGCGAGTTGATGGAAAGCTTATCTTACCGGAGGCCGTTAAGGTACTCCAACAGAAAGCCTAACGGAGGTGCTTTATGAGTTATAACACGAAGAATTATACCGAACAAGGCGGAGAAAAAACTGTCATCGGAGGTGTTTTAGAAATTAAAGAAGGGGCCTCGGTTATGGGGCTTCCTGTTGCTGAAAACCAGGCAGACAGCACCGCCACCGATGTTGCTGGTCTAGTTACGGACTTCAATGCCCTGCTTGCCAAACTAAAAGCAGCGGGGCTTATGGAGGCTGACTAAGGTGGAATGTAAAGGAGGTTGGTGGTATGGCAGTGGCAGATAATCTCTTGCCTAAAGTTAAAGCGAACTTAATTTTAGCACATGATCAGGATGATGCCCTCCTTATTGGATTTATCACTGCTGCAGTCTCCTATGCACAAAGCTATCAGCACGTTCCTGAAAACTATTATGAAACACATGCTATGCCTCCAACAACAGAACAAGCAGTGATCATGTTGTCGAGTCATTTCTATGAAAGTAGAGATGGCTCGACGGCAGGTTTCTTTGCTGATAGCGTACAGGCGGGACAACAAGTATGGAATACAGTGAACTTGCTTTTACGACTTGATCGAGAGTGGGGTGTTTAGTGTGAGCTTTGGGAAGATGAACACCTTCATCGATATCATTTGCACGATACCCACAAAGGATAAGGAAGGCTTCGCCACAAAAGATGACAACATACTCGCAAGTGTACTTGCTTACAAGGAAGATCGGCATGGCAGTGAGCGATGGACGAATATGGCATCATTTTCATCTGCAACTTCCCTATTCAGGTTTAGAAAAATCTTCGGACTTAAGGTGACCAATGAAATGGTTATCGTCTGCGATGATGGCAGATATCAAATTTTAAGTGTTGAGGATGTAAGAAATCGAGGTATGTATGTCGAGGTTTTAGCCGAAAAGCTAGAACCAACTGTGAGGTGATGGATATGGCAAAAGCGAATATAAAGATGCCAGAAGAATTCCTTTTAAAGGTATCTCGATTAGCTGACCAGACCGATGTGATTCTTCCTAAGGTTTTGGAAGTTGGCGGTGAAGTGGTGCTTGATAAAGTCAAAGGAAATCTAAGTAAGGTGGTTGGCAAGGGCACGAAATATCCATCCAAAAGCACTGGTGAGTTGCTATCTTCACTGGGTCTTTCTGGAGCAAAGCAAGATAGAAACGGAAACTTCAATGTAAAAGTCGGCTTTGCCGAGCCACGATCTGACGGCGAGAGCAATGCTAAACTTGCCAGCATTATCGAATATGGCAAACATGGTCAGCCTGCAAAACCCTTCCTAAAGCCTGCGAGGAATGCATCTAGGAAACCTTGCATCAACGCAATGGTCGCCAAGCTGGAGGAGGAGATCAAGAAGATATGAATATTTTAGAGGAATTGAATACCCTTGTTTCCACTATACCGCTCCCCGTGGAAACCGGGGTTTTTTCAGGTTTGGCACCAGATGAGTATGTCGTGATTCTCCCTCTTTCGGATATTTTTGAAGTTCATGCGGATAACCGTCCAGGCTTTGATGTGCAGGAAGCGAGGATATCATTGTTCTCAAAAAGTAACTACTTAAAGAGGAAAAGACAGCTCACCACTTCTTTAATAAATGCGGATTTTACTGTGACCGAACGGAGATACATCGGACACGAGGATGATACTGGATATCATCATTATGCCATCGATGTGGCAAAAAACTATAGATTGGAGGAATAACACATGGCAACGATCGGTCTTGATAGACTGTACTATTCAAAAATAACCGAGGACACTAACGGTGAGGAAACTTATGCCCAACCTTCCGTACTTGCAAAAGCCATCACTGCTGAACTCTCGGTAGAACTGGTGGAAGCAATTCTGTATGCTGACGATGGTGCGGCTGAGGTTGTGAAAGACTTTAACAGTGGTACTCTCACTCTCGGTGTTGACGACATTGGTCCGACAGTTGCAGCGGATTTAACTGGTGCTTCTACAGATGACAACGGAGTATTAATCTCAGCCAGTGAAAATGTGGGTACACCAGTTGCAGTGGGGTTTCGTGCGCAAAGGGCTAACGGAACATACCGCTATTTTTGGCTGTATCGCGTTAAGTTTGGACTACCAGCTACCAACTTACAGACAAAGGCTGATTCCATTACCTTTTCTACACCCACCATCGAAGGAACCGTTATGCGTAGGAATAAGCTGGATGGATTGGGCAAGCACCCATGGAAAGCGGAAGTTACAGAAGGTGATCCTGGTGTTTCATCGACCACCATAACAGGCTGGTTCACTGAAGTCTATGAACCTGTATATACACCTGAACCATAGGAGGGGAAATCATGGATAATGATAGAAGTGCCTCAATCAACATAGGTGACAAAGAGTATGAACTGGTTTTAACTACACGTGCAACAAAGGCCATTGCCGGTCGTTACGGTGGTCTTGAAAACCTTGGAGAAAAACTGATGAAATCAGAAAACTTCGAGATGGCACTGGACGAGATTGTTTGGCTAATCACGCTGCTTGCAAACCAGTCCATTTTGATTCGTAATCTTAAGAATAAGAACGCACCAGAAGAATTGCTTACAGAGGAAGAAGTGGAGCTTCTTACTTCACCGCTTGACTTAGCGGCATATAAAACTGCAATTACCGAGGCAATGTTCAAAGGTACAAAGAGAAATGTGGAAAGTGAGGAGGAAACTCCAAAAAACGTGGAAGTCGGGTAACGGACGCTGAGGTCTTTACCCGGCTTCTTTATTATGGAACAGTCCAGATGGGCATGGAGGCAGAGGAATTCTGGCTTCTGCCAATTGGACTGTTTTTTGATTTATGGGCTTGCCATAAGCAGTGGCATGGCATTGAAAAGCCAAAGAAAACTCAGACCATTGACGATATTATCCCACTAGGCATATAGGAGGAGGTGAAGGTATGGCGGATAATTTTGGATTAAAAATAGGTGTCGAGGGTGAGCGAGAATTTAAGAAGGCACTCTCCGAAATCAATCAATCATTTAAGGTACTAGGTAGTGAAATGGCCCTTGTAACCAGTCAATTTGATAAAAACGATAAATCCATTCAATCGATCACGGCTCGAAATGCCGTTTTAAATAAAGAAATTGACGCACAGAAAGAAAAGATTTCTACCCTTAAGGCTGCCCTTGATAATGCCTCCTCCTCTTTCGGTGAAAATGACCGCCGCACCCAAAACTGGCAGATACAATTAAATAGGGCTCAGGCAGAACTGAACCTTATGGAACGTGAACTTGAGGAGTCTACAATTGAAGCGGATAATCTCGGTGAAGAGTTAGAGGATTCAGGTAAAAGTGCAGAGGATGCTGGTGGCAGGTTTGAAAAGCTTGGCGGTGTACTCAAGGGCATTGGTGTGGCGATGGGTGCGGTTGCCGTTGCCGCTGGAGCCGCGGCTATTAAGTTAGGTAAAGAGGTAGTTACTCAGTTCGGAGAATTAGAACAAAACCTAGGTGGATCGGAGGCGGTTTTTGGAGCATATGCTGCATCGATTCAGAAAACTGGTGAGGAAGCCTATAAAAATCTAGGTGTTTCCCAAAGTGAGTACCTTGCAACTGCCAACAAAATGGGCGCGTTATTCCAAGGTTCTGGTATACAGCAACAGAGAAGTCTTGAGCTAACTGAAAAGGCCATGCAACGTGCGGCAGACATGGCATCTGTTATGGGTATTGATATGTCCTCGGCATTGGAGGCAGTCACTGGGGCGGCAAAGGGTAACTTTGATATGATGGATAACTTAGGTGTTGCGATGAACGCTACAAACATCGAAGCCTATGCTCTCGCAAAGGGTCTGGATTTCACTTGGAATACTGCAACACAAGCGGAAAAAGCCGAAGTAGCAATGCAAATGTTCTTTGAGAACACAGAGCAGTATGCAGGTAACTTTGCAAAAGAATCAACCGAGACAATCTCCGGTTCTATTGGGTTACTACAGGCCGCACTTGGTTCATTTACAGCTGGACTCGGTAATGCCAATGCTGATATGACGAATCTGACTGAGAATCTTGTTGATGCTTTCGAGGCGGTTGTCACTAATATTGTACCGGTTTTAGAAAATATCGTAGCCGCCTTGCCAACAGCGACAGGCGCAATATTAGCGGCGGTTGCAGAATTGCTACCAATGCTTCTTGAATTAGTTACAAATATATTCACGCAAGTACTGGAAACAATGTTAAATCTTTTACCGGAACTTATCCCAGCTGCAGTAAGTGCTCTAATGACGATTGTCGGTGCATTAATTGATAACCTTCCACTGCTAATAAATGCAGCAATTGAATTAGTAACAGCACTTGTGGAGGGAATCGGCATAGCGTTACCACAACTCATCCCTGCGGCAGTTTCTGCAGTTATGCAGATTGTCCAAGGATTGATGGATAACCTACCACTCATTTTGGATGCCGCTTTGCAGTTGATTTTAGGATTAGCACAGGGATTGGTAGATGCCATACCCCAGCTTACTTCTGCATTGCCTGTCATCATCAAAGCAATAGTGGATTTTATCATTAAATCTATTCCGCAGATTATTGAAGCGGGTATTCAATTATTGTCCTCACTGGTTACAGCTTTGCCTACCATTATTACAGCAGTTGTGGAAGCAATTCCGCAAATTATCGACAGTATCATCAATGCTGTTATTGGCTCGATTCCTTTGATTATTGATGCAGGTATCCGGCTTCTAGTTTCACTCATTCAGGCATTGCCGCAGATTATTACTACTGTTGTAGGTGCTATTCCCAAGATTGTTAGCTCGCTGGTCAATGCCGTTATTGGTAACATCGATAAGATTATCTTAGCGGGTGTACAACTGTTTGTGGCATTGATTGCAAACCTACCAAGGATAATCGTGGAGATTGTTAAAGCAGTACCGCAGATTATCTCTGGACTGATCAAAGCCTTTACTGGCTATATCGGTCAAATGGCTCAAGTGGGTGGCAATCTGATTAAAGGTCTATGGCAAGGTATTTCAGACGCAGGGGCATGGCTATGGAGTAAAATATCTGGATTTTTCGGAAATGTTGTTTCAAGGATTAAAGACTTCTTCGGTATCCGCTCTCCTTCAACCCTATTTGCTGGAATTGGCCGCAACATGGGTGAAGGTATCGGTGTAGGTTTTGAGGATGCAATGACAGCAGTTTCAAGGGATATGCAAAATGCAGTGCCAACCAGCTTTGACTTTAATTACAGAGGTGTATCTGGGCAAGGCAATGCCACTGGTGCAAGTATCACTCAAAACATTTCTGTAGTGACACCTAAGGCTCTATCAGAAAAAGAACTAGCACGGGAGTTTAAGAACCTATCCCGTAAACTGGCACTTGAATTGTAAAGGAGGTACGGCAATGGAACTAACATATACCAATAGAGATGGAGAGAGTATTACGCTAAAGCAAAGCCGACCGTACTTTCTTACGAAGATAGATGGTACTGGCAACATCCGTCAAACTGTTAACACTTTCAAGGCGCCAGACCAAGATGGCGCTTTTTATATTTCCTCCACACTAGATATGCGAAACATAACGATTGAAGGTACGGTTGTTGCTGATACTCCCGATGAAGCTTATAAAAGGAGACAACACTTCCTTCAAATATTCAGCCCAAAGCTACTAGGAACCCTTCAATACCGTGAGAGACAGATTTCCTGTGTGGTAGAGGAAGCAGGTTTTAGTGTTTCTAATCGGCAACGAATACCAAACTTCTTTGTCAGTCTGCTCTGCCCATCCCCTTTCTTTGAGACATTAAATGAGGTGCGAGAGGAACTGGCATCATGGATACCGCTATTTGAGTTTGAATTGGAAATTCCAATGACTGGGATGGAGTTCGGAATGCGTCAACCTAGCCAAATCATTACGGTGGAAAATATAGGGGATGTATCTTGTGGATGCGAGATAGTGTTTAGGGCCTTAGGTACTGTGTCGAACCCTGAACTATTAAACATAGACACGGGAGAATATATCCGACTTCTCACTACAATGAGCGCTGGGGATGAACTTCGTGTATATACCCATTTCGCTGGTAAGCGTGTGATCCAAGTTGATGGTTCAACGGTTACAAATGCTTTTTCACTGTTGGATACCAATTCGGTGTTCTTTCAACTGGCGGCAGGCCTTAATACACTGAGATACGATGCTTCTGTCAATATGGAATTGTTAGAGGTTAGTATTTACTTTCGTCCGCAGTTTCTGGGGGTGTGAAAATGGAACTGTATATCTACAATTCAAACCGGGAGCTTGCAGGCATTGTTGAATCCTTTGAGTACTTACGCTGGACGAGACGCTATTCCCAGTGTGGCTCATTTGAGTTAAAGGCGATAGCAACTCCAGAGAATACAGAACTCTTAAAGGAAGGGAATATCATCTGGAAAAATGATGATGAGGAAGCCGGGATCATTGAGCATCTGGAACTTTCTCAAACCGAGCATGAAATTATTACTGCAAGTGGTCGTTTTGCAACTTCCTTCCTCTCCCGCCGCATTGTTTGGCAAACGGAGAAACTGTCTGGTGACATATCTGTCTGTGTGGAGCAGTTGATAAATAATAATCTTATCAATCCTTCTGATGTAGCAAGGAAGATTGCGAACATATCCTTTTCTGCTCCAAACTTTAATGTTCCTATCAGCACACAGGTATCGTATCGAAATTTGATGGATGCTGTGACGGAACTATGTGTTGCATCGGATGTTGGCATTAAGACTGTGTTCACTCCTACTACAGGGGTTTTTACCGTAGCGTTATATATGGGAACGGAATCACAAGCTGTATTTTCTAAGGAATATGAAAACCTTACAGAACAGATTTATACAATAAGTGCTGGAGATTATGCCAACACCGCCCTTGTTGGTGGTGAAGGAGAAGGTCCAGACAGAACTTTTGTTGCAATTACAAGTGGCTCTGGTGAGACAAGGCACGAAATTTTTGTGGATGCTAAGGACTTACGGGCAGAAGACTTTGGTTTAGATTACATTGATACACTAATCTTTCGAGGTCAAAGTAAGCTGAGTGAGCAAGCCATACGCTATTCATTTGATACATCTGTCAATCCACACGGTAATTTGTCATATAAGATAGACTTCGATCTTGGGCAGACCGTCAAAGTTATTTCCAAAGCATGGGGTGTATCCATGACGACACGCATCACCGAAGTTGAAGAAACTTATGACGCAGATGGCCAGAGTATCAGTGTAGTATTCGGAAAAGCTGAATTGACAATAGCCCAAAAATTACACTCCGACTTGAGCGAGGTGAAAACAGCAATATCGGCTCCAACTGGCATATCTGAAATTGCACAGGCTTTAGGAGCAGTGGAGGATACGCTAGTAACAGTTGAGGAAACCTTAGGCGACTTGACGGAGGTAGATTCAGAGATTCAAGGAGACAATCTAGCATCTACTATCAACAATCTATATGGGAAACTACCTGCACTCGAAATTAATGTTGGCGAAGGTACTATATCGATTGGTCAATATGCGTTGCACCATATGAACCCTGGAGATGCTTTTTATTTCACCCCATGGAGCGGTAATAAGTTTAGTGACCAGCCAAGTGATGACGGACATGTCTTTTTGGTAAAGCATAACGGGGACAACACGGGAAATGGGTATCAGCGGGCAATGGGTTTCTTTATTTCCCGTAATACCATGACATTCTATGTGATTTCCGTTTTCGTATTTAACAACCCTTCTGGTCAAGCTAACTGGCTTAATATCAATAACGAACCTTTAACTACTGCAAGGATTGCAGATGGGGCAGTCACTAGTTTAAAAATGGCAGACCGTACAATTACAGCTGCCAAAATGGTGTCCTCCTTTAGTGACTACTCAACTACAGAACAAAACACTGGGAGACTATGGATTGACGGCAAGACAATTTATCGTAAAGAGATAAATCTCGGTTCGCTTACGGATACAACACCAAAGCATGTACCTCACGGTATAGCAAACCTCAGCACTGTTATTAGCTTAACCGGCTTTGTGACAAATGGGACAGTTTTCTTGCCGTTGCCACTTGCACGGTACAACAACTTCGAATCGCAAATCGGTCTCTACGTGAATACAACCGAAATTGTAGTCGAACCAGGCAATGATAGAACAGCATATACAGGCTATGTAGTTATAGAGTATACAAAAACCGTTTAAAAGGAGGAAATGATTTATGGAGAAAAGCGGATTTTTTAACTCATCCGATGGAGATAGAGTCTATGATGCAAAGGACTTCGCTGCATATTTTGGAAACCTTGTCTCAAATGGTGTATTTTATGCGACACCAACAAACCTCCTGGTGTCTCCTGGGATTGGATTGGCAGTGAGCATTGCAGCGGGCAGTGCATGGATTAATGGCTATAGATATGAAAATACGGACAATTTAAACATGCCCCTTCCTACAGCAGACGGGAGCAATCCTCGCATAGACCGGGTTGTGGTTCGTTTAAGTCAAATTACGAGAAGTATTCAGCTTGCCATTGTTACTGGTACTCCCACAGCAACACCCATCGCTCCAGAGTTGACAAGAACAAGCGATGTTTATGAACTCGGCATTGCTGATGTTCTAGTACCTTCGGCTGCTACATCGATTTCAGCAAATAACATTATAGATACCCGCTTGAATACTAGTCTTTGTGGGTTGGTAAACTCGTTAGTTTCGGCGGTTTATGAATAGGAGGTGAATGTAAGTGGCGGATATTAACGGAATAACTCTGCAGGCGGGTTCTAGCCCGGCCGTTTATTACACGATTACTTATACTAAAAGCCGACCTAATAATACCCAGATGAGATACAACTTCACCATATCCGCTGCATTGGGTTCATCAGGTTCTTTCATCCATAGTGGTTATGCACTGCTTTGCACCATAACTGTAAATGGATCATCCTCACAGGTACGCATTAAAGCAGCGGACGGTGATAACTGGGACGGGACTACACCAAGACTCAGGTATGTTTCGGTGACCTGTACTTCTACTACAAGTAATGCAACCCAGCCAGTCACATTCAAAGTGGTTTCTGACGGACGTTTGCCACTATCCTCTGGGGTAATTACCAATTCGAGCTACACGGTATTAAGCGCTCCGTTGCTTACTACAGCTTGTGGAGCGCCAACATCTTGTACGGTTTCTCCACTACTTGCGGAAGGCAATGTGACCCTTTCTTGGAGTGGGGCTTCTGGAGGCATCAATAATACGATTTCCAGTTACGAAATTCAATATAGTGACTCTGCCGATAATGTCACATGGGGAGCATGGATCGCTCTGACCACGGTAACTACTACAGCATCAAGTGGTAGTGTATCAGTAGAACCGCCCTCTACGCGAGGTAATTACCGAAGATTTCGGGTACGGACACGTGGAACAGCAGGAGCTAGTTATTATTCCAGCTGGAAAGTATCCACAAGCAGTGTCCGCAGAAATACTGTACCAAAGCCAGCGACGACTGCTGTTGCCTCCCCCGCAGCATATCGCGATGAGACTATTACACTTAATTGGAGCGGAGCGTCAAGCGGTACCAGTCCAATTAAGGGATATCAAATTGCCAGTCGGACATCCACGGATAATAGCACTTGGGGTGCGTGGAATGTGTTGACCATGTTGACATTGGCGGCCAGCGGTGGTAGTTATCATCCGACTGTATCGAGGACCCCTGGAACATATACACAATTTGGTATTTGGACAATTGACACGTTGGATGTTTACTCAATAGAGAAAATCAGCAACAGCATCTACTGCAACGTCACAGCTTGTGCAGCACCGACCGCCTGTACGGTAAGCGCAACATTATCTGAAGGAAATGTTACTCTCTCGTGGAGCGGAGCATCCGGCGGTGCGGGCAATGCCATCACTTCCTACGAAATACAGTACAGTGATTCGACCGATAACAGCAATTGGGGTGCCTGGTTGGCATTGGCTATAGTCAATACTTCTGCAACAAGCAGTATTTTAAATGTCAGCCCACCTTCTACACGTGGTTATTATCGTCGGTTCCGAATAAGAACCCGTGGAACAGCTGGAGAGGGTTTTTACTCAGACTGGGTTATATCCAGCAATACCGTTCGTAAAAATATACTGCCGATACCGCCGACTTCTTTTACCGCAAACCCTCCTATCTATGAAGCTAACACAATAAACCTTTCATGGAGTGGAACGGTACCTGGAACCAGTGCCATTAAGCAATATGTCATACAACAGGTTACATCGATAGATGGATTAAATTGGTCCGCATATGAAGCACTGACGACTATTGTTTCAAATGCTACATCAGGCACCCTCCAGGTAAATGCCTCACAGGTAGCCGGAAGGTATACTCGTTATCGAATCAGCGTCACAGATGCACTTGATGCAGTGTCTGCCTATGTTGTTAGTAACGCGGTAAAGAAAAACAGCCCGCCTGTAGCACCGATAGTGGACTGTCCAATGTCTGGCAATTTTACTTATAATGCTACACCACGTTTTATGATCACAACAGGAATTGAACCGGATGGACAAACACAAATAGTGGAGGTAAGGATTGACTCTGGTTCATGGCAAAACAGCGTAGACAATCCTGAGCGGTTTTCTGTAAGCGGCTATCTTGGTAATGGGGTCAAGACAATTTACCAAGCTGAACCGCTTTCTGCAGGTAATCATACGGTTACCTTCCGTTGTCTTGACAGTGATATCGAATCAGCAAGCACAGAAGTTGTTCGTACCTTCACGATTTTAGCATTACCTTTTGAAATCATCACCGCTAATGTGACACATGTAAAGGCAGTGCATATTCAGACGCTTCGAACTGCTGTAAACAGGGTGCGTAGCTATTACAATCTATCCGTTGCAACTTGGAAAGAGGATATCATCGCAGGAAAGACCACTGTTAAGAATTGGCCATTTCATATCGTTGAAATACGCAAGGCTATTGATTCGATTATTATAATGGTTAATGGTTTTGATTCTTCGCAGGCCTTCGATATACCACCAGTCACATGGCTACCTATTGGTACAGGACGACCAAAGGCGGATGTGATGCAACAAATTCATGACCTAATTCAAATAATATAAAGATAAAATTCAGCGCTCTTGTCATTTGCAGGGGCGCTTTTCTATATACAAATACTCGAAACGGAGGTGTTTTTAATGAAAGAGATTTGGAATTGGATACAGCTGACTTTTGCCGCTGCCGGTGGGTTTTTCGGATGGTTTCTCGGCGGTTATGATGGATTTCTCTATGCACTGGTAGCCTTCGTGGTCATCGATTATCTGACAGGTGTCCTTTGTGCAATTGCGAATAAAAAACTGTGTAGCGAAATTGGTGCCAAGGGAATTTTCAAAAAGGTGCTCATCTTTATAATGGTAGGCATCGCTCATATTATCGATACACAAATTTTGGTTAGTATTGGAGAAAATAGTGGCATTTTACGAACAGCAGTAATCTTTTTCTACCTAAGTAATGAAGGAGTATCCATTTTGGAGAATGCTGGACATATTGGACTGCCTATCCCAGAAAACCTAAAATCGGTTCTACAGCAACTACATGGACGTGATAAGGAACCGCCTAAGCCTAGTGATGGAATATGATTGACTTAACATATTTGATTAGAGGTGATTTTAATGAAGTTACGCAAGCTATTACTTACGAACAATGCCTGCTTCGAAGCAGGTAAAACAATAACACCGAAGGGTATCATGGTTCACTCGACTGGTGCAAACAACCCGTGGTTGAAGCGCTACGTTGGCCCAGACGATGGCTTACTGGGAAAGAACCAGTATAACAACCATTGGAATCAAGACAAACCTGGAGGCCGTCAAGTATGTGTTCATGCCTTTATTGGTAAATTAGCAGATGGTTCGATTGCCACGTAT
This sequence comes from Pullulanibacillus pueri, assembly GCF_014639255.1. Lineage (GTDB taxonomy): Bacteria > Bacillota > Bacilli > Bacillales > Sporolactobacillaceae > Pullulanibacillus > Pullulanibacillus pueri. Next base: position 27,638 of record NZ_BMFV01000016.1, on the reverse strand, counting down.
CAAACATTGCCTTGGAATCACCGAGGTTGGCATGCCGGTGGAACTGCCAATGATACTCATATTGGATTTGAAACTTGCGAGGACGGTTTGACCGATGCCTCGTATTTTTCTGCTGTTTATAAGGAAGCTGTGGAGCTTTGTGTATATCTTTGCAAACTTTATGGTTTTAGCGAGAAGGACATTATCTGTCACAGTGAAGGTTATAAACTAGGCATTGCTAGTAATCATGCAGATGTGATGCACTGGTTTCCTAAGCATGGGAAAAGTATGGACACCTTTCGAGCGGATGTGAAAAAATTACTAATCATAGAAAATAAACCAGCAGAACCAGTGAAGAAGAAATATTACCGTGTGCAGATTGGTGCTTATTCTGACAAAGCAAATGCTGAGGCACAGCTTACCAAAGCTAAAAAGGCAGGCTTTACGGATGCATTTATTAAGTATGATTAATCAAAAGGGCGAGTTTAAAACGGTGTTTCTTGATTTTCACAAAGTCTCTCAAATAAATTATTAAACAATTAATTTATCTAGCCTGTGGGGGTTCTTCCCTTGCAGGCTCTTTTTTTATGCTCTGATTCAAATTAATTCTTACAAATCCTCAACTTCGACCTGTTCCCACGGCTATTAGGTAGGAGGTGATTCCTAGTGAATCAGCACGAGGATAAAAAAATTACAAAGATTTCAGATGAGATTATAGACAAAAGCGTTGAATTAAAGAAAGTATCACAGGAACAGCTACAGCGTGAGTTTGATTATATCCAGGCAGAAAAGATGCTGAGAAAGATGCTCGGAAAAGGCTTAATAACTGAAATAGAATTCCACAAGATAGACGCACTAAATCGCCAAACTTTCTCCCCTTTTTTAGCAGAGATAATGCCCTGAAATCGTTGATATATAAGGGTTTCAGAGGTAATATGAGACCTACCAAGAAGGAGGTGAGAGGATGAAAAAGATAACGAAAATAGAAGGAAATCTAGCCAACTCTTTTATTAAGCCAAAAACACGAGTAGTTGCCTACTGCCGAGTTTCAACAGATAGTAATGAACAGCTAGTCAGCTTGCAAGCACAAAAGGCCCATTATGAGACCTACATAAAGGCGAATCCAGAATGGGTATATGCAGGCCTATATTATGATGAGGGAATCAGCGGTACGAAAAAGGAAAACCGCTCTGACCTGCTTAGGATGTTATCAGACTGTGAAACTGGGAGAATTGACTTAATCATTACAAAGTCCATCAGCCGATTTGCGAGAAATACTACAGACTGCTTGGAGATGGTTCGAAAACTGATCGACCTTGGGGTTCATATCTATTTTGAGAAGGAAAACATCAATACAGGTTCAATGGAAAGTGAATTGATGCTCTCCATTTTAAGTGGGCTTGCAGAAAGTGAGTCAATTTCCATTTCTGAAAATACTAAATGGGCAATTCAAAGACGATTTCAAAACGGGACCTTTAAAATTTCCTACCCACCATATGGGTATCAAAACATTGACGGTCAGATGATAGTAAACCTCAAGCAGGCTGAAGTTGTGAAGTATATTTTTGCAGAGGTATTATTGGGCAAAGGCACACAGAAAGTTGCAAATGATCTTAATCAAAAGGGTATCCCATCAAAAAGAGGTGGTCGTTGGACAGCTACTACGATTAGAGGGATTCTGACTAATGAAAAATATACTGGTGATGTTATTTTGCAAAAGACTTATACGGACAGCCATTATAATAGGCACACCAATTATGGTGAGAAAGATATGTATCTAGTAGAAAACCATCATGAGGCAATTATCAACCATGAAGATTTTGAAGCTGTAGATGCCGTTCTCAAACAGAGAGCAAAGGAAAAAAGCATCGAAAAGCGCAACAGCAAATATCTAAACCGATATGCTTTCTCTAGCAAAATTATCTGCTCGGAATGTGGCAGTACTTTTAAAAGACGGGTTCATTCATCTGGTCCAAGAAAATACATTGCTTGGTGCTGCAGTAAGCATATAAGCAATATAACGGAATGTTCTATGCAGTTCATTCGAGATGAAGATATAAAGACTGCATTTGTTACGATGATGAATAAACTCATTTACGGTCAGAAGTTCATATTAAGACCACTTTTGAATGGGTTACGTAACCAGAATAATGTAGCGGGTTTTCGTAGAATTGAAGAGTTGGAAACTAAAATTGAAAACAACATGGAGCAGAGTCAGATGCTGACGGGTTTAATGGCCAAAGGATATCTGGAACCTGCTCTGTTTAATAAAGAAAAGAATTCACTGGAAGCAGAAAGAGAAAGGCTTCTTGTCGAAAAGGATCAACTTACTCGTTCCGTCAATGGGAATTTTACAAAAGTTGAAGAGGTTGACCGTCTGCTTAAGTTTGCAACTAAGTCCCAAATGCTTACAGCCTATGAGGATGAGCTGTTTGAAAATTACGTAGAAAAGATTATGGTCTTTTCACGAGAGGAAGTGGGATTTGAATTAAAATGTGGAATCGCATTGAAGGAAAGGTTGGTGAATTAGATGGGTCACACACCCTATGGATATAGAATTGAAGATGGAAAGGCTGTTGTAGATGAAATAGCAGCAGAACAAGTAAAAGAATTATTTTCAGGATACTTGGCAGGACTTTCTTTGAAGGGTGCTACTAAAAAAGCTGGGATAGACTGCTACCATGCCACAGCAAGTAAGATGTTGCAGAACAAGCATTACTTGGGCGATGAATTCTACCCTCCAATTATTGATGAAGAGACCTTTGAAAAAGCCAGAGTAGAAAAACGAAAACGAGCAGAAAAGCTCGGAAGGATATGGGAGCCTAAAGATGAACCGGTAAGGGATTACCCTGTAAAGTTCAAAGTAAAACCTCTGGTGCAAAAATATGAAGATCCATACAAGCAGGCGGAATATGCTTACAGTCTGATAGAAAGTGAGGTGTAACAAGTGGCGGTAAGTAGGAATGTAACAGTGATTCCGGCAATTAAACGGGTTGGAAATAATAAAAATAGTGAAAGCAAACCCAAAATACGAGTGGCTGCTTACTGTCGTGTTTCAACGGATAGTGAAGAGCAGGCTTCAAGTTATGAAATTCAGGTCGAGCATTATACAAAATATATTAAGAAGAACAAGGAATGGGAACTGGCAGGTATTTTTGCAGATGACGGCATCACAGGTACAAATACCAAGAAGCGTGAAGAGTTCAACCGCATGATTGAAGAATGTATGGCAGGAAAAATTGACATGATTATCACAAAATCCATCAGCCGATTTGCCAGAAACACGTTGGATTGCCTTAAATACATCCGTCAGTTAAAGGATAAAAACATAGCGGTATTCTTCGAGAAAGAGAATATCAACACCATGGATTCTAAGGGTGAAGTATTGCTGACCATCATGGCATCCCTTGCCCAACAGGAAAGTCAATCCTTAAGTCAGAACGTTAAGCTGGGAATTCAGTATCGATATCAGCAAGGTGAAGTCCAGGTCAATCACAAGCGTTTCCTTGGATACACCAAGGATGAAAACAAGCAATTAGTGATTGACCCAGAGGGTGCTGAGGTTGTTAAACGGATTTACAGGGAGTACCTAGAGGGAGCCAGCCTTTTACAGATAGCAAGAGGACTAGAAGCAGACGGTATTCTAACAGCGGCAGGCAAAGCCAAATGGAGACCAGAAACACTGAAAAAGATACTGCAGAATGAAAAATACATCGGTGATGCCCTTCTACAAAAAACATATACGGTTGATTTCCTTTCTAAAAAGCGGGTCAAGAATAACGGCATCGTTCCTCAGTATTATGTAGAAAACAGCCACGAGCCTATCATCCCACGTGAGCTTTTTATGCAAGTTCAAGAAGAGATGGTTCGAAGAGCAAATCTTCGTGGGGGCAAAGGCGGTAAAAAGCGAGTCTATAGCAGCAAGTATGCTTTATCAAGTATTGTTTACTGCGGAAACTGTGGAGATATTTACCGACGGGTACATTGGAATAACCGAGGATACAAGTCTATTGTTTGGAGATGCGTCAGCCGTCTGGAGGAGAAGGATTCTGAATGCACTGCCCCTACCATAAATGAGGAAACATTGCAGACAGCAGTAGTTAAGGCTATTAACGAACTTTTGGCTAACAAAGACCCATTCCTCAAGGTGCTACAGAAAAATATAGCTACTGTATTTAATGAAGAAAATGATAATGCCACTGATGACATTGATAGCAAATTGGAAGAATTACAGTTGAAACTACTTAAACAGGCGAAGTCCAAGAATGACTATGAAGATGTGGCTGATGAGATATACCGCCTTCGGGAGCAGAAGCAAAATGTGCTTGTTGAAAACGCAGAACGTGAAGGAAAAAGGCAGAGAATCGCTGAGCTTACTGCTTTCTTGAATGAACAGTCTCACGAGTTAGAGGAGTATGATGAGCAGTTGGTAAGGCGGCTTATTGAAAAAGTTACGATCCGCGATGACAGGATTGAGGTGGAGTTTAAGTCAGGTGTGAAGTTTGAAGAAGAAATGATATAGATTATTGAGTCGACCGCAATTAAGGAAACTATCGCCTTTGGCGGTATTTCCTTCCTTTATATTTTTTGTGTTGAATATAGAACCTTATTGTGATAAAATATACGCTGATACAAATAAGAATTCAGGAGGAACCGAAACTATGACAGCCTCAATACGTTTAAGATAAGTTGGCAATAAAAAAAGCAGAATCTATCCTCGATGATAGGCTTTTTTGTTGTGCTTATTTATACGATATTGAGCATTCATTAGTTACGGTGAGATATAAGTTATTTAACTATACCTTTATTTAACTATGTCTTTAATATGAATGTTTCCAAATTGTATGTATGCAGACCAAAAGCCACATTGTGGATTTAGGCCTGCATTTTTTATTGCCTAGAATGCTATTCAAAATAGAAATTCGAGCAAAATAATATGCAGGAGATAATATAAATGGAAAAATACAACAATTGGAAACTTAAGTTTTATACAATATGGGCAGGGCAGGCAGTATCATTAATCACTAGTGCTATCCTGCAAATGGCGATCATTTTTTACCTTACAGAGAAAACAGGATCTGCGATGGTCTTGTCTATGGCTTCACTAGTTGGTTTTTTACCCTATGCGGTCTTTGGACCAGCCATTGGTGTATTAGTGGATCGTCATGATAGGAAGAAGATAATGATTGGTGCTGATTTAATTATCGCAGCAGCTGGGGCCGTGCTAGCTATTGTTGCATTGTATATGGAGTTACCTATCTGGATGGTTATGGTAGTATTGTTTATCCGTAGCATTGGAACAGCTTTTCATACCCCGGCTCTCAATGCGGTTACGCCACTTTTAGTACCAGAAGAGCAGCTTACGAAATGTGCAGGCTATAGTCAGTCTTTGCAGTCTATAAGCTATATTGTTAGTCCGGCGGTTGCAGCATTGTTATATTCTGTTTGGGAATTAAATGCTATTATTGCCATCGATGTATTGGGTGCTATGATTGCGTCTATTACGGTAGCAATTGTACGTATTCCTAAGCTAGGCGATCAAGTGCAAAGCTTGAAACCAAATTTCATAAGAGAAATGAAAGAAGGAATGGCTGTACTACGGCAAAATAAAGGATTATTTGCTTTATTACTCGTTGGAACATTATATATGTTTGTTTATATGCCCATAAATGCATTATATCCTTTAATCACTATGGAATATTTTAATGGTACACCGATGCATATTTCTATTACGGAGATTGCTTATGCCTCTGGTATGTTGATAGGGGGTCTATTATTAGGGTTATTTGGGAATTACCAAAAGCGAATCTTATTAATAACGGCATCAATTTTTATGATGGGGATAAGCTTAACCATTTCAGGATTACTTCCTCAAAGTGGATTTTTCATATTTGTAGTCTGCTGTGCAATAATGGGGCTTTCGGTGCCATTCTATAGCGGTGTGCAAACAGCTCTTTTTCAGGAGAAAATTAAGCCTGAATATTTAGGACGTGTATTTTCTTTGACCGGAAGTATCATGTCACTTGCTATGCCAATTGGGTTAATTCTTTCTGGATTCATTGCTGATAGAATCGGTGTAAATCATTGGTTTTTACTATCAGGTATTTTAATTATTTGCATTGCAATAGTTTGCCCAATGATAACTGAGATTAGAAAATTAGATTTAAAACAAAATTCATAGGAGGGCCATTTTTATGTATTTAATTTTCATGTAATTTTTCCTGCTAAAATCGCAGGGTTTTCCCTGCGTACAAGCAAATGAAAACATGCGATTATAGACAGGAGGAAAATGTTATGGAATTGATATTAAAAGCAAAAGACATTCGTGTGGAATTTAAAGGACGCACTTGTTTAGATATAGATGAATTAGAAGTGTATGATTATGACCGTATTGGTTTAGTAGGAGCAAATGGTGCAGGAAAAAGCACGTTACTCAAGGTACTTTTAGGAGAATTAACTCCCCCAGGATGTAAAATGAATCGTCTGGGTGAACTTGCCTATATCCCTCAGTTGGACGAAGTAACTTTGCAGGAGGAGAAAGATTTTGCACTTGTGGGCAAGCTCGGTGTTGAGCAATTAGATATACAGACCATGAGCGGTGGTGAAGAAACAAGACTTAAAATAGCACAGGCCTTATCGGCACAGGTTCATGGTATTTTAGCGGATGAACCTACGAGCCATTTAGACCGTGAAGGAATTGATTTTCTAATTGGACAGCTAAAATATTTTACAGGTGCACTGTTAGTTATTAGCCATGACCGCTATTTTCTTGATGAGGTAGTAGATAAAATATGGGAACTGAAAGATGGCAAAATCACTGAGTATTGGGGAAACTATTCTGATTATCTTCGCCAAAAAGAGGAAGAACGCAAGAGCCAGTCTGCAGAATACGAACAATTTATTGCGGAACGTGCCCGATTGGAAAGGGCTGCGGAGGAAAAGCGAAAGCAGGCCCGTAAAATAGAAAAAAAGGCAAAAGGTGCTTCAAAGAAAAAAAGTACTGAAGGCGGAGGGCGTTTAGCTCATCAAAAATCAATGGGAAGTAAGGAAAAAAAGATGCATAATGCCGCTAAGTCCCTAGAACATAGGATTGCGGCCTTAGGAAAAGTAGAAGCCCCAGAAGACATTCGTAGGATTCGTTTCAGGCAAAGTAAAGCATTGGAGCTCCACAATCCATATCCTATTGCTGGTACGGAAATTAATAAAATATTTGGAGATAAGGTATTGTTTGAAAATGTATCTTTTCAAATTCCGCTTGGAGCAAAAGTGGCATTAACTGGTAGTAATGGAACCGGAAAAACAACTTTAATCCAAATGATCTTAAACCATGAAGATGGAATTTCTATTTCACCTAAGGCAAAAATAGGTTACTTTGCACAAAATGGTTACAAGTACAACAGTAATCAGAATGTCCTAGAGTTTATGCAGGAGGATTGTGATTACAATGTATCGGAAATTCGTTCAGTGCTAGCATCCATGGGGGTGAAACAGAATGATATTGGAAAAAGCTTATCTGTTTTAAGCGGCGGAGAAATTATTAAATTATTGCTAGCTAAAATGCTTATGGGTAGATATAACATCTTACTAATGGATGAACCGAGCAACTTCCTTGACATACCAAGCTTAGAGGCTTTGGAAATACTAATGAAGGAGTATGCCGGAACTATAGTATTTATCACCCATGACAATCGGCTACTTGATAATGTGGCTAATGTGATTTATGAAATCAAAGATAAGAAATTAAACTTAGTCCGATAATTATTTTACTTTTCTTATTTGACAGATCGTAAGTAGGGCAGTGAAAAAGATTATGGATTTTATCTAAGCGCTAAGTAGTTTAGATCACTAATCAGGGAAAATAAGGCCTTCAAGATGAATTCTGAAGGCCCCCTTTCCATATAAATATACGTAAAGCATAAGGAACATATGGCAAAAAAGGTGTTTCTCAACATGAGATATAGCTTTTGATATTGAAAGGAGTGATTCAGTATGATAGATAATATTATTCAATCAGTGACAGAAAAATTATCCTCTTTGCCTTATATAGAAGGCATCGTATTAGGGGGTTCTCGTGCAAGAGGCACCCATACAGAGGATTCTGATATAGATTTCGGAATCTATTACAATTCAGAGTTATTTGACATTACAGTAATTAATCAACTTGCTACAGAGTTGGATGATGAGAATAGAAGCAACCTTATTGTACCTCCCGGAGCATGGGGTGATTGGATTAATGGCGGCGGATGGTTAGTCATAAACGGATATCATGTGGACTTAATTTTACGTGATATTAAACGGGTGGTACAAATAATCAAAGATACGGAGCAAGGAATTGCTACTGCTAATTATCAGACGGGGCATCCCTATGGATATATAAGTGCTATGTATCGAGGAGAATTAGCGATTAGCAAAATACTATATGCTAATGATGAAAACTTTTATGAGTTTAAAAAGCAAGCAGAACGTTATCCAACCGCTTTGCAGAAAGGATTAACTGAATTTTTTATGTTTGAGGCAGGTTTCTCTTTAATGTTTGTAAAAGCAAATGCGGGAGCAGAGGATAAATATTATATTGCAGGCCATGTTTTTCGTATTATTTCATGCTTAAATCAAGTACTATTTGCATGCAATAATGCTTATTGCATTAACGAAAAGAAAGCTATAAAACTGCTTGAAACTTTTGAATATAAACCTAAAAAATATGCCGAAAGGGTAAATCATATTTTTGAAGTACTCGGTCTTTCACTTTTTGAATGCTACGATATGACCGAGAAGCTTTATAAAGAAGTGAAAAAAATTGCAACGGAGATAAATAACTTTTTAAACGAGGGGGAATTCAGATGAAAGAAAACAAATATGATGATAATATATTTTTTCAAAAATACAGTCAAATGAGTCGCTCACAGCAGGGACTAGCCGGTGCAGGAGAATGGGAAACATTGAGAAAGCTGCTGCCGGATTTTAAAGATAAGCGTGTGCTTGATTTAGGATGCGGCTATGGATGGCACTGTATTTATGCGATGGAACACGGAGCGTCTTCTGTTGTAGGTGTTGATATTTCTCATAAAATGCTCGAGGTAGCCAAAGAAAAAACACATTTTCCACAGGTTGAATATAAATGCTGTGCTATAGAAGATGTGGAATTCCCAGAGGAGAGTTTTGATGTAATATTAAGTTCACTTGCGTTTCACTATGTAGCAGATTATGAGATTTTAGTAAAAAAGATATATAGAATACTGAAGTCTGGTGGTAAGCTAGTTTTTACGGTTGAACATCCTGTTTTTACTGCCTATGGAACACAAGACTGGCATTATAACGAAAAAGGAGAAATACTGCATTTTCCGGTGGATAATTATTATTATGAGGGCAAACGGACAGCTGTGTTTTTGGGAGAAAAGGTTACAAAATATCATAGAACACTGACCACATATCTAAATACACTGCTTTCAAATGGTTTTATAATAAATCATATTGTGGAGCCGCAGCCGCCGGAAAACATGATGGATATTCCGGGGATGCAGGATGAAATGCGCCGTCCCATGATGCTGATTGTATCGGCCAACAAAAAAGAGAAAAGATAAAATTGAAACACCCGCAACATAAACAGCAAAGGAGTGCGATATGATGCTATCTGAAAATAACTCCACACCAAGGAGTGATGAAGAGCTGCAAAAAAACATGGTTGCTGAACTTAAGCCGCACAATGCACCGATTACTCTTGTCGAATACGATCCGAGTTGGTCTGATTTGTTTGAACAGGAAGCGAACCGGATTCGTTCAGTACTCGGCAACAAAGCCTTGCAGATTGAACATGTAGGCTCGACCTCGGTACCGGGGCTTTGTGCCAAACCAATAATTGATATGCTGCTGGTTGTGAAGGACTCTGCCGACGAGCTATCCTATGTTCCGGCATTGGAATCAGCTGGCTATATATTGCGGATTCGGGAACCCGAGTGGTTCGAACACCGCCTGTTCAAAGGACCCGATACCGACATCAATCTGCATGTGTTCAGTTCGGGCACATCAGAGATTGATAGAATGTTACGTTTTCGAGATTGGTTGCGGACTAATGATGCTGATCGAGACAAATATGCACAAGTTAAGCGAAACTTGGCAAAGAATAAATGGAGGCATGTTCAACACTATGCGGACGCCAAAACGTCCATAATACAGAAAATCATGGAACGAGCTAGTTTGAATTTAGAAAATGGGATTCCTGAAAAAAATCTTTTTATGATGTGCAAAGCATTAAATTCCAATGCCATTTCTGAGTTGTCAGATGAGTATCATGTTAGAACATGTAGAAGAGATGAACTGGATATATGGAAAGAGATGCCGTTTGACGATGTGAAATCTGCCAAAGAATATAATGGGTTTATGACGGAATACTTTAATGATGTATACGGAAGTAAAGAAGATTTATTTTTTCAGAAGTGTTTATTTGTTTGTGATAAAAATGATACTCCTATAGGGACGTGCTTTGCGTGGAAGGCATATGAAAAAATTTCTACAATACATTGGTTTAAAGTCCGGAAAAACTATGAAGGATCAGGCATTGGTAGAGCTTTACTTTCCATTGTTATGAGAAGTATTAAAGAGAATGACTATCCGGTATTTCTTCATACACAACCATCCAGCTTTCGTGCAATAAAATTGTATTCTGATTTTGGATTTGCTTTTTTAACAGACCCAATAATCGGATATAGAAAAAATGATTTGGAGGAATGTTTAACCATTCTAAAAGAACATATGCCGCAAAAAGATTTTGAAAAGCTGCAATTTGCAGAAGCACCTGAGGATTTTTTGAAAGCAGTAAAATCTTCTAAAATAAACCAGTTTTAATTTAAATGTACGGGATAAGTCCAAGGAATCATCCCCAATTACATCCATAAAGGTCTCGAGATATGTGTCGGGATGCCCAGAAAGTTTGCGCGAAAGGAGCTCGCAGTCGAGAATATGAATAACAAAGAAATACCGAAAGAAGCAATTCAAGCATCGAAAATTATAGAGGAGCTACTCGATAGTATATTAGTGGGTATATATTTGTACGGTTCTGCTGTTATGGGAGGATTACGCATTAATAGCGATGTAGATATTTTGGTTGTAATAAATCGTAGTTTATCTGAAAGAACTCGAAGAGATCTTACAGACAGACTAATGCTTATATCTGGGAAAATAGGAAACACAAAAGATATGAGACCTCTTGAAGTTACAGTCATTAATCAAAAAGATATTATTCCTTGGCATTTTCCTCCCAGATATGAATTTATGTACGGCGAGTGGCTAAGAGAGCAGTTTGAAAAGGGAGATATTCCTGAGCCGACTTATGATCCGGATTTAGCAATACTTTTAGCACAACTAAGAAAAAATAGTATTAACCTTTTGGGACCAAAGGCAACAGAAGTAATTGAGCCTGTGCCGATGACAGATATTCGAAAAGCAATTAAAGAATCGTTGCCCGGGTTGATAACTAGCATTAAAGGTGACGAACGCAATGTGATTTTAACTTTAGCCAGAATGTGGGTGACAGCATCTACTGGTGAAATCAGATCAAAAGATCTGGCAGCTGAATGGGCAATACCTCAATTACCTTATGAGCATGCCATTTTACTTGACAAAGCAAGAAAGGCTTATCTAGGAGGGTATATTGATAAGTGGAAAGGAATGGATTCTGAGGTGACTGAACTCGTTAATAATATGAAGAAGTCTATAGAGTCTTCCCTTAATCTCTAAAAGGTTGGTGTTGAGAATTCCATTGATAGGTTCTCTCATACCGAAATTTCTTAAAATGGTCAAAAACCGCTGGATATGTTCCCGTCTACCGATAGCCCCAAAAACGCAGTAGATATGTTTCCGAGAACGGACTACTCAAATGACATTCATTCTGTCCTCTCAAGCCATGTCGAAGCAGTCGCCAGGCTCGTGCGGGACATGGGGACAGGTTCATTGTCCCGCTGAATAAAAATGTCGAAAAAATAAACATTTCCGATTCAGACTCCGATTTTGTGAAAATCCTTTTCCAATTTTGGGGTCTTTTCTCTATGATCCCTTGCCCTGCCTGGCTTTCTTCAATTTTGCCTTTAACCAACTTTCGGAGGTCTTTATTTTAAAACCGATAAAAACGTGAAAAAAACGGTGGGAAAAGCGGTGAAAAACGGCCATTTTTGAATCAAACAAGGTCGAAAATGGGGGTTCGTTCGGAAATCTTTTTTTAACTCGAAACGGTGGAATGCGGGTTGGTGAGGGGTGATTTTGGAAGTGTTAATTGTTTTGGCACATAGAGGTGGATAGAACCCTATATGTTTCTTCCAAGCAGCAAAATATACTAAAATTCCATTTATGAAAGAGTAGGCATTTGGTGGCTCATTGTTTCTCCAGTATCTGGTGCTGCCTCTTTAACAATTTTATTCATCAAACTTTCCCTTTGACTTTCTTTAAAAGACAGTCTACAATTAATACTGAGTTTTAAACCTTAAGGAGGATTATTAAAAAATGACACATTTTATGAGACTACGATTCCCAACTTTGAACCAGTAATTGAATACGTTCAAAGGCTCTGCTTGTGTATGCAGAGTAAATGGGATTAGTCTGTCCTTTTTTAATAATCTTCATTTCATATTTTTGAAATAGTCATTCCCAATATTTCAGCAATTTGTTCCCTACTTAACTTTTAGAGTGGTATCTTATTGCTTGTTTATGTATGGGGAAATATGTGATGTAAAGAAAGGCGAACTGTTCTGCCTTTCTTTATTTTTGTCTATTTAATCTTTCTTTGAATTTTCCAAAGGCGGGTTTATTTGTTGACGGCTCTTAGTAGCCTCTAAATAAAAAATAAGGATTGATTTCTTTCCCTTTACTCGTAATCACAGGCAGATGCTTGTGATTTTTTTATTTGAAAGGAAGAGGAAACCATGACTAATAAAGAAAAAAGTGCAGAATTAGTTAGTAAATATGTTCATGTATTAAGTTGTCCACTTTGTAATAGTCCATTAATGGTCTCTAATTTAAAAAGCCTTGTCTGCTTGAATAAGCATACATTTGATTTTGCGAAACAGGGATATGTAAACATGATGACTCGTTCCACGAATAGTCATTATGACAAAAATTTATTTGAAGCAAGAAATCAAATTATTATTGAAAGTAACCTTTACGTACTACTGCATGAGAAGATTTCAGAAGTTATTAATGAAAACATGAATCCTTCTAATGACGAAATCATAATTCTTGATGCTGGATGTGGTGAGGGTTCCCATTTACAAAGAATTTTAGATGACTGTAAGAATAAAACATTCTCAGGAGTTGGCTTAGATATTTCAAAGGAAGGTATAAGAAAGGCAGCAAGTCATTACAAAAAGTCTATTTGGCTTGTTGGTGATTTAGCAAATTCACCATTAGCGGATCAATCGTGCCAAGTTATTTTGAATATCCTTTCTCCTGCCAATTATAAGGATTTCAAAAGGATTCTAGTTCCGGATGGTCTTATTGTTAAGGTTGTTCCTCGTTCAAATTATCTAAAAGAACTACGAGAAGCACTATTCGATGATACTGATAAGAAGGATTATAAAAATGATGAAACAGTTTCGCTTTTTAAACAGAATTTCCATCTGGCGAACATTTTCAATCTTAGCTACGCCAGGGAATTAAATCAGACAGAGTTAACGAATTTAGTGCAAATGTCTCCACTTGCTTGGAATTCAAAAAAGGATGATATTGATCAATTTATTAATCAAGGTTTTTCTGAGATTACCGTAGATTTAGATATTTTGGTCGGAGTAAATAAGCAGACGAAAGGAGACGAATAGTAATGGAAAATGTATGTATTGAATTGGAAAATGTTGAAGTTTCATTTTTAGATCGATTGGTGTTAGATATTCCAAGACTAGCGGTATATCAGTTTGATCGCATCGGTATTGTTGGGAAAAATGGAACGGGTAAGAGTACACTGTTAAAACTTATGGGTGGCAAAATTAAACCAGAAAAAGGCTCCATCAAACACTTCATGAATTTTGCCTATTTTGATCAACTGATAACACCTGAAAAAACAGAGGTGGATTACGATTTAAAAGGGAAACTGTCTCTTCCAGATACAGAAATCGAAAACTTTAGCGGCGGAGAGCAAACAAGATTGAAATTAGCACAAATTTTTTCCAACTATCATGAAGGGTTATTAATTGATGAGCCAACCACCCATCTTGATGCAGAGGGGATACAATTTTTTATCGAGGAATTGACTTACTATTATGGGGCTTTAATAATAGTGAGTCACGACCGGTATTTATTGGATAATCTGGTGACGAAGATTTGGGAAGTAGAAGGTGGAATTGTAACCGAATATACAGGGAATTATTCGGAATATGTTGCACAAAAGGAGCTTCAGAAAAGGCAGCATCAGGAACAGCATGATAAGTATGTCAAAGAGAAATCGCGTCTCATGAAAGCTGCAGAAGCAAAAATGAAGAAGGCTGAGAAAATCACACAAGCGAATGGACATATTTCTAAAAAGGAAGCAAAAGCAAAGGCGAATAAAATGTTTATGACGAAATCAAAGGATACAAGTCAGAAGGCGGTTCAGAGGGCAGCGAAGGCAATTGAGCAGAGAGTGGAACAACTTGAAGCAGTAGAAGCACCTAAAGAAGAGGAAGTCATTCGATTTCATCAGTCTGGTGCTCTTCAATTACACAATAAATTTCCTATAATGGCGGATCAGTTAATGCTAAAGGCGGGGGAGAAAACACTTCTCGATAAGTCGAGCTTTCAATTCCCGTTAGGTAAGACCATTGCTATTACAGGTAAAAACGGTTCAGGCAAAACAACGTTGCTTCGCCATATTTTACAGCGTGGTGATGGGATTACGATTTCGCCAAAAGCGGTTATCGGCATTTATGAACAAATGGACTATCAGTTTACAAAGGATGAAACTGTACTGGAATTTATGAAAGATAGAAGTGATTACGACGAAAGTAAAATTCGTTCTGTCCTACACTCAATGAGTTTTACAGGAAATGATTTAAAAAAGAATGTTTGTAATTTAAGTGGCGGAGAGGCAATTCGCATAGTGTTGTGTCAACTTTTTTTAGGAAGGTACAATATTCTTGTTTTGGATGAACCTACAAACTTTTTGGATGTTTTCTGTATTGAAGCGTTGGAACGATTTTTAAAAGGATATGAAGGAACTGTACTCTTTGTATCGCATGATCAAACCTTTGTGGAAAGAGTAGCTGATTGTGTTTATGTTATAGAGGAACAAAAATTAGTATTAAGAAGTTAATAAAAAACGAGAAAGGGATGTTAGAGATCCATTATGTT
Organism: Pullulanibacillus pueri; assembly: GCF_014639255.1. Lineage (GTDB taxonomy): Bacteria > Bacillota > Bacilli > Bacillales > Sporolactobacillaceae > Pullulanibacillus > Pullulanibacillus pueri. The sequence continues at coordinate 12,353 of NZ_BMFV01000016.1, read as the reverse complement.
CTTAGGGACGTAGTATTGCACTATACTTATCTTCCTATTTTTCTATTATATATAGCTACCACTGAACTGGCAGATAATTATTTAATTCAATCGTAAAATCATACAAATCCATACTGGACCAATATGGGTCCAGTATGGATTTGGTTTAATACTTCTTTAATCCTTGTTCAAATAAGGTTTCAATATAAATATCTTTTCTCAGTCTTTGTCCTCTTCACTGTATAAATAGTATTTCATCTTTATTTTGCATAATTTTCAATTCCTTTTCATCTATTCTTCTGATTCCCTGGTAGGGTTACAACTTCTGATGTTCTTATTAATTTTTTTCTTGCCCTAACGTTAACGTTAGGGTTTAATATCTAAATATAACTCTTACTTAGTAACAAAATTATACGGGGTGGCAATATGTATTTAGTCGGTCAACTTTCGAAAATAACAAATATTAGTATACGAACACTTCACTATTATGATGAGATTGGGCTATTAAAACCTTCCACAATATCTGATATAGGCTATCGTTACTATACAAAAGACGAACTAATCATGCTCCAACAAATTATAGCTTTAAAAAAATTGGGTTTTAGACTAACTCAGATTAAAGAAATGGTTCAAGGAAATAGAGGTAATTCCAAAAAAGAGCGTTGGAAACATGTATTTGAAATGGAATTAGACAAAATTGAGGAAGAGAAAAGACGATTAGGGCAGTTGGAGCAAAGTTTGAATGCAATAATGAATTCTCTTAACTTAACAGGAGATGTTAGTGCTGATGATATATTATTAATTATTCAGTCTATACAAAATGGAAACGAAGGAAAATTTCTTGAACGGCATTTTACTAAAGATGAACAATCAATAATTAAGGAGCAATTACCTAATTTAACGAGCGAAGATGAAAAAATAAAAAAGTGGATTGAATTACTAAAGGACGTACATGAAATGGTCAATGAACCTATCGAATCAATTCAGTCACAAGAACTTGCAAATAGGATTATGCAATATATATCCGAACACCTTGAAATTGAAGATTCGTTAATAGATAAGTATTGGGAGACAATAAAACCAGACAATGAACACTCTGAAAAAGTAATCGGTTTGGATAAAAAAACAATGGATTATATAGAAAAAATACTGTATTGGTATGAGAATTTTGGCGAAGGGAGCAGAACCAATGGCAAAAAAGAATAAACAAAGTGGTGCAAAATGGGACATTTTCTTTTACCATGTAATCGTATTTGTTTGTGTTCACCTGCTTTTTGTACAAATTTTTGGGCCCATGCCACTTTCTGAATTAGGAAGTGCGGATTATAAGGATTATATAAAGGATAACTTTTTAAACGGTGGAGTTAATATTTACCAAAACGGCATGGTTAATACATTTAGTTCTATATGGAAAACGATTCTAATTATCCATCTTATAGTCGAGATAGTAGAGACACTATTCCCAAGGAGGAAAAAAGATGGCGCAAAAGACAAAAAGGAGTTAGTAGTCGAAGAGCAATCAGATGAAAAGAGAGAAAGAGGTTCAGTTAGTGCATGGGTTTATTTGATTATAGCAGGATTATTAGAAATCATTTGGGCATCTGCTTTAAAAATGGATATGCTGGCAGGTCCATTTATTCTTGTGCTCATCATTAGTTTTGACCTACTCATTAAATCCGTAAAGAGATTGGGAGTTGGAACTTCCTATGCAGTATTTACTGGAATTGGTGTAATTGGGATGGTAGTTGTTGATTCTATAATATTCCAAGAAAGAATTAATCTCTTGAAAGTTCTATTAGTATTAGTCCTTGGTGTATTTATTATCGGTTTGAAAATATCCTCGAAAGAACAGGAGGACACGAAATAAATGAGTTGGGTATATCTATTTCTAGCAGGTTTAATTGAGGTTGTTGGAGTTGTTGGATTAAAGAAGGTATCTGAAAAGAGTAGCTGGTTATCTTACGTGATTCTCATTGGAGGTTTTATCATCAGTTTATCCCTTTTACGTATGTCCCTAGAACAAATCTCATTATCCGTTGCTTACGCCGTTTGGACAGGAATAGGGACAGTAGGTGCAACAGTCATCGGTATATTATTCTATAGGGAGTCAAAAAGTCCCTTTCGTATAGCCTGCATTTTTGGCATCATAGTGACAATTATTGGACTAAGATTAGTGGGATAGAAATGCTTAACTTATATGTTACCTCTCTGTTACTTTCTCGGTACCCACGCTAAAAAGTTGGTACCTACTGCCACATAGTAGGTACCCAACCGGTAAGGAATCGAGGAAGAGTAGCGGATGAACCAATATAAATTTAATACTTTTCAATGGTAAAATCGATATAAACCTAGGGCTGGATCCAATAGTTTTCCAGTCTTTTTATTTTGCCGAATTTCTCCTCAATCCTTTGTCCAATAAGGATTTCAGCTGTCCTCTATTATATAAATTAGTAGGTCCTTTCAATCTCACCTAAGATTATTTTGCAAATCTTGAGGCTGTATTATTATCCGGCATTTTTTTTAATATCGAATTGGAAAATTGGTAACCATTGACAACTTGTTTATGGAAACTTATCATGAAATAGGAAAGGAGTTTTGCAATGAAGTCCCTTACATTATTTTTGGTGGCTGTTCTGTTTTTAGGTGTTAGCGGTTGTTCGTCTGATTCTACAAACTCTAGTTCTGACAAGAGTGAAAAGGTAAGCTCCAATCATGAAAAGTCAGAGTCAGTAATAGATGAACAAGAGAATTCGAGTGTTGCTGAGAGTCAAGGAAACGACCAATCTAGCAAACAAGTAAGCGATCATCAAGAAAATGAAGACCAATCATCAGGCAACCAAACGGAACAAGAGAAATCATCATCTAACAATACATCAACTTCAAGTCAAACAAACAGCAACCAAAGCCAAGAAAGTAGTAACCCACAAACATCGAAGTCAAAATCAAGCTCTTCTAACGATGGAGAGGCTAATACGATAAACGCCAAAAAAATTAGTTCTGGAGATAAAGCTGTCGAATACTTAAAGAGTAAAATAAAGGAAGGTCATGACGACGATATTGTTTTTGATGATATGGGTGGCACCTTATCTAAAGACGATAAAGGTTCATATTACACAGTGACACTTGTTTCAAAAGAATTAAGAAAAGATGGCGGTTCCGGAACTGTAGGGAGCTATAAAGTTTATCAAGATGGAACGTACACTGAAAGTTGATAATACACCCTAAAAGAAGCGAATGTCTCCCTATAAAATTTCTAGTGATCCTGGTATGAGCTGTAAAGCTAAATCAATATAACTATAAAATCATCCATGCTTATTTCAAGGTAGTTGTAGCCACAGGCCATGCTACCATTGATATGATGAACTGCTTGTGCAGTGACAGTAACAATTCTAAACTGTATGTGCCGACTTTTAAGAATAATGACTCGAAAATGAAGTTAGGTGGACCAAAGAGCCATGGTGAATCTTTTATATATAATGGTAAAATAGTAACAATGTGGGGAGTGGTTGAAGATACACTCATGAAATACAAATCAAGTTTTTGTGATGGAGAGGTACAAGGATGGGCAGATTCATTGATAACAGTGAAACAATATACAAGCCCAACGCCAATATGGAAGTAATATATCTTGCCGGTGGATGCTTATGGGGAGTACAAGCTTTTATTAAAACTTTACCCGGAGTGAGATTTACAGAAGCGGGAAGAGCTAATGGGACAAGTCATACACTAGAGGGTGATTATGATGGCTATGCAGAATGTGTAAAAACAGGGTTTGATCCGACGGTTGTTACGATTAGGGAATTAATGGGTTATTTATTTGAAATTATTGATCCCTATAGCTTGAATAAACAAGGAGAGGATGTTGGTGAGAAATACAGAACGGGAGTATATAGTGAAAATCCTGAGCACTTAAAAGAGGCGAAGGCGTTTCTCAGTGAAAGAAGGGATTATGACCGGATCGTTGTCGAAGTACTACCTCTTATCAACTATGTGAGGAGTGCAGAAGAACATCAAGACAGATTAGCGAGATGTCCAAACGATTATTGTCATATTCCAGAAGAGCTATTAAGTAGATATAGGTAAGGAAGAATATTAGCAAGAATTTATATTATAGTAGAGAAAAAAATCCAGTCCAGCTTGTAATGCTTATCTGTATGGTTGAAATTTGAGTGGGAAGAATAGTGGCCTATATAGATAGGCAAAGACATGTGTAAGAAGCTTCATTTTTAAAAAAAACAACACAGCTTCAAACACCCATAAATTCATATTAGGGCGTTTTTTAATGGTGATGTATATTACCATTAAAATTAATTTTAAATTCATTGTGAAGGTCCCTGAACACCTTTAAATTGACGATGAATCTAATGTAAACCCCTCTTATATTATTGTATAATAGGAGGTATAAAACACTTAAATTTGAAGGGTTCATAAAATACGTTAATCAAATAAGTGTGTTTAGGGGGAAATATGACTGTAACTGTGATCATACTCATCATTGCTTCGGTCTTTATTGGAGCGTTAATACGTGCAACTTTTGGCTTTGGGGAAGCCGTGGTGAGTATGCCATTACTTGCATTATTACCAATAGGTTTGCACACTTCGATTTCTTTAATTGGTTTAGCTGGACTTACTGTAGCTTTATTTACTGCTATTTCGGGATGGCGTGATATTGAGCGACCAGCTTTGATTCGTTTAGTCATCGGAGCTTTAATCGGAATTCCGATAGGTCTCTTATTCATTGTCAAGGTGCCTGCAATGATCATTACCGTCGGACTTGGAATCTTTTTAATGGCATATGGTTCCTATTCTTTTATTAAACTTTTGTATGCAAAAAGTAGTGTGAAATCCAGACTTAGAGCGAGTTTTTGGTCACTGCCAGTAGGTATTATATCTGGCATCATGGGGAGTGCTTATAATACACATGGCGTGCCCGTTGTTGTATATGGAACTTTACGGCGGTGGGAACCTCGCCGTTTTCGGGGGACTTTGCAGGCTCATTTCCTAATTTCAGGAGCTTTGATTGTCATGGGCCAAGCGCTTGGAGGATTGTGGACAGAAGATTTATTTTTATTATTTGGTTTATCTTTACCTGCTATTATTATTGCAACTTTATTAGGTGTCTTTTTACATCGTCGTATTCCCAACGAAAAATTCGAACGGTATGTCTTTCTCCTTATTGTACTCCTCGGCTTTCTGTTGTTAATGAATCATGTGTGAATGATAAGGTGAAAGGAGCAATCGGATAATAACGAAGAACACAGTCCCAAAAAATCTAACTTCTATAGGGGAGTTTTATGTAAAATGGCCGATGTGAAAGAATCATATCGGCCAATAGTGATTCAATGACTTAAGCTACTTTTCTTTTTAAGAATAAAGAGAACACGAATCCAATCATAATCAGTGCAGTTAATAACAAGAATGTGACATGATAACCATGAAGAACTGATGGTAATGAAGGGCTATTATGGTTTTCTTTCATTTCATAATGATGAACAGATGTTGTCATAAATGCTGTTAATGTTGCAATTGATAATGAATTTACGACTTGTAACATAACATTTGATAGAGGTGTTAGACGACTAATCAGCTTAACGGGAGCAGATTGTAGTGCATGATTATTGACTTGCATGCCAACCAAGCCTTGTCCCATGCCTAAAAGCACAACAGAAATGGCAATGAATAAATAGTGTGTATGTGCATTTACAGTTGAAAAGAGATATAGACTTATTCCAGAAAAAATGAAACCGGGAATGACTGCAAACTTGGTCCCTAATTGATCATAGACACGTCCTCCAATTGTGATTCCAATAAAACTAGCAATAGCTTGAGGGACCATCATTAAGCCTGAATCAAACGCCGACATTCCTCTTACATTTTGTAAATAAAGTGGGACAAAAAGCATAGCCCCAAAAATAGCTATTTGATTGATCCACATCAATAACAGTCCTTTTGTGAACTCGCCAATTTTAAATGCTTTTATCTCCAACAATGGATGAGAGCCCTTTACCTCTACACGAATAAAGGCAATGAGCGCCACTACTCCTATTACTAAAAATAACAAGGTTTTAGTTTCTAGCCATCCATGGGCAGCCCCTTGATTAATGCCATAAATCAGGAATGGGAAGACAAATGGTGTAAGAAGAGCGCCTAGTTTATCTAATTTACTCTCCTTATTTGGACTATAATTTGGAATGAATTTGAGAATTAAAATAATAGAAATAATGCCTATCGGTATATTAATTAAGAATACATAGTGCCAACTCGCTATATTAATCAACCACCCTGATAATACCGGACCAATTGTTGGCGCAACTAACATTGGTAATCCAAGAATCGCCATCATGGAACCCCGTTTTTCCATAGGGATTAATCGAAATGACATCGCTATACCAATGGGACCAACGACACCACCAGCTAATCCTTGAATCACTCGGAATACAATCAGCTCTGAAATAGAAGTGGATAGGGCACAAAGAATTGATGAAATTGTAAATAAAATAATGGCCCCCGCAAATGCTTTTTTGGCAGAAAATCGGTCCGCTAACCATCCTGACATCGGAATAATGAGAGATAGAGCCAATGTATAAGCTGTTATTGACCATTGAGCGGTATTGATATCTGTATTGAAGGCACTTTGTAAATGAGGGAGTGCGACATTCATTATTGTTGTATCCATCATAACCAATAGCATTCCGATTGCTATTGTTAAAACAGCAGGAAGTATTTTCCCTATAGAAAAGTTTGTTGCTTGGTCTTTTTCCATTATAATCACACCTTTTTTTATCTATTGAACACTGTTCGATAAATATACTAACACTGTTCGGGGAAGGTGTAAATAAAAAAGCCAATCTTAATTAGCTTTTTTAGGTCAAATTTGACTCAAATCCATTAATAAGTACATGTAAACCATAATCGAACATATTACGATGACCTAGTTTATTAAAAATTCCCTCCTGTTTCATTTGATGAAGAAGAGGTGCACTTGTTTTTAAACGCTCTGCAGCGGATAGTAAATCTTCTTTATCAGAATTTAGTTTTAAATACATGAGATCCATTTCAAAATTAATAATATAGTTAAGGTAAACGCTTATGGTATAGAATTTATATTCATGGCTTGCATCAAGATGTTCAATGACTTTTAATAAATTATCAATAAGCTTTAAATAATTTGGCGCTTTAGGAGGATAGGCCATAAGAAGTTGTGCAGAATAGGGTCTGCTCCGAAGAACTTCAGAAATGGCATAGCCATATTCTAATAGTTGTTCTTGCCATGTATTTTGAGTTAATGAGATGTTCATTTCACCAATAACTTGATGAATTAATTCCTGAAATATAGCTTCCTTACTCGCAAAGTGCCAATAAATAGAGGAAACGGTTAAATTGAGTTTTTTTGATAGTTTTCTCATCGAAAATGACTCTAGTCCCTCTTGTTGAAGTAATTCCCATGAAGCCTCTATTATCTTATTTTTAGTCATATCTTTTTGTACCAAGTCGATTGCCCCTTCTTTCTTTAGAAAGTGATCACGTCATTCTTCTTTTTCTATTATAAGCAACAAGGATTTGTTTAGCTATACATGACCTTTTTAAACAATGGGGAGAAACCTAGGGGTTAAGGAACCAGATTTGGAAAACACCAACTAAAAACAGGGAAGATAAAATTATCCTTGTGATAGACCTCAAATGGATTGACTAGGGGAAAAGTATGGCTTAAAATGAGCAATAATGTTTTCTAGGGTTCCGTGATGATAAATCAGACTGGTCCGAGAGAAAACGCACGACGTTTATCGTGGTGAACACGGAGGGATAAAAGCCCGGGAGAGATATCAATCGATGTCTTTCTCGGGCTTTTTTATAACGTCAGTATAGCTCTATGGAAGTCCCTATAAGTGCAACTTAGGCTTTCGTCATTTGAGCTTGAATATTAAGCCGGGTTTTAAAAGGAGGGCGCTGAGGAACACACTTGGTATAGGTGTTCTGAATCTCGCGTCTTCCGCTCTGATCAACTGGGTTGCTGACGGTGCCTTTTGGGATTAAATACTTATTCCATGTTTTAATAAGGACCGGGTGTTTTTCCGTTTTTTTTCCTCATCATCAGGAGTCCGCAACAGGATAAAAACCAGAAATATGTCCTGTTAGGAGGCAGCATGCGCTAAATAATAGGCTGTAAATTTCATAAAAGGAAAAATACAAAATCTAGAAATTGCAGCATAAGGGGTGGGTGCGGTATCCACAATAAATAAGCAAAACTAATAATCCGCGCAAAAGCTTATGGTATATCCTTTTGTGAGAAACTATGCTACTGATGTAAATAATTACCAATTTGTCACTCAAGACTTGGGACGGGGTGAAGTCGTGTTGCTGATTGTGTTCTGGCCCAATTTTGAACGTATAGCATAGAAAACTGATGAGGTAATGATTATCATGGCGACAACCCATAGCCATCCAAGGATCTCGACCGGATTACCTAATGTCGTAGAAACGAGAGCAATAATCAAACAACCATATAGGGCTCCTAATAAAGTAAATGCCCAAAATCCTCTCCACCAGGTGCTGAATGTCTTCAGTTTAAGCAAAATTTCCCCAAACAAAGCTCCGATGAGAATGAAGAAAAAAGAGGCGGGTACAAAATAGGCAAGTGCTACACCAAGGCCAGGACTTTCCGATGACAAGAATGTTATCAAAAGGATAACGAGAAGACTTACTAAAAACGCTCCAATAAGTGATGTGAGAAAATATATAAACCGCAATAGTATCCCTCCTTAGTTTCTTTGTTGAGCAGAGATAAAGGATTTCATTTTAAGATGACGAAATCATAGGTAAACAAGCCTCGATTTTTACGAATGATTTCATCTGTTCCTTTGACCTTAATTGATTTAATTTTTTTGCCTGATTTTATATCATAGCTATCTATTGCTGATTGTTTTGAACCTGTCGTATATTGATAGAAAACATATAATTGATCCTTGTTCCACTCAGTAAGGACAAAGTCTCCATTTCGAGCGCTCTTTTCAATTTGAAACGCCTTTATTGTATGTCCTGTTAAGATGTTTGTCTTATACACTTGCCCGTTCCCGTCTATAAAATAAAAGTCATTTTTATTGAGAAAAGTGCACTTTTGTGGATCAAAGGGCATAGCTTCATCGTGTTTATTATCACTTATGTATGAAGTGACCAAAGAATCACTTGTTTTTTTATTTTTTAAATTTAAATTGACTAATTTAATAAATTCACCGCCACTTTGTCGATCACCTTCTTCAAGGTAGTAGGCATGATCATTTTTAAACAAAATATTGCCTAATGGAGAGCTTTCTTTTTGAGTGGAAGTCCAACTCATTATTTCAATGGTTCTAGCAGTATCTGATAATTGTGATTGGTAAAGAGTATATTCATTTTCCTTTTTACTTGCTATGGTATATAGCGCGTTTTTTTCTTGTCCCCTAGTTTCGACAAAATAAGGTAAATTATCTTTTTTTGTATTACTCCTTTTTGACCAATACACCTCTGATTGATAAGAGCCGTCAGCTTTAAAACCAGAATTAAAAAGAAAATAATGTGTAGGGTTATTCCCACCAAAATGCCCAGCATAATCACCGGTATATTGTGAATCATGTCTTGCAATTTTTTTTACCTCTCGTGATACTAAATAACTATGAGTTTCATCCTGATAAAAGACTGAATGGCCGTCGTAATCGATTCTACCTAATTCCAATCCTCTTGTTTTTAAGGGAGTTGTATGTCCTTTTTTATCAATAAAAACAATGTAACCTTTACCTGGCTGCGTATCAATGGTTGTTGAATAATATACAGCAGCAACTTTGTTTTTTAATACATTTCCCTTCGAATAGTTTCTTGAGGCTACAGAAGGAGATGTAGGTTTAGATATTGAGAAATAGAGAATAATGCAAACCATAATGGCAAAGAAAATACTTAAACAAAGGATAACATTCCTTTTCTTCATGAGAGAGCCTCTCTTTCATGTAGATGAATTGTGAAATAAAAAAACAAACAATTGTGGTAAGGCTTAGGTTATTCAACTAAAGTAGCCTCAACCCAAAGATTGAGGCTGTTAGTTAACAAATGTCTTAAAAGATTTTATAATCGGAAAATTCGATTAATATTATTTTATTGTTTTATAAGTTTTTGTATAACCTGAGTTTTTAATATCTTTAGGATAAACACCAGCACCTTTATTGTGATCTATATCAATACTTGCTTTGAGTTTGTAGGCGCTCCATAGAAGTTTAGCACAATTTTTAGCTCCGTAATGTCCTGTTAGACGATTGGTTGCAAAATTATAAGAATAAGAATCTCCTTTACGTGATTTTGCCCAACTCGCTGCACTACTACGTTTTGATTGAGAGACACTTACTTCTTGCATTACAGCATTTTTTTCAACATTTCTTCCATTATATTTAATGACTCTTACACCCTTTTTAGGTATAGATTCTACAATTTCATTTGTAGTAGAATAGATACCATTATGTCCATGCTGAATTCCAAGTGTTGAAGAGGGAGTATAGAAAACATCACCCTTATGTCTTGATTTCACCAATTTTTTGGTTCCAGAACTTCCACCAAAAGGGATGATTTGATTTTGCTCCTCCTTATCAGCCGCATATTGCTCTTTTAATTCTGTTAGGATTTCTTTGGAAGCATTAAACTCTGAAGTGTTTTGATCATAGGCATAATCAGAAATGGTTTGTTTAACTTCGTCTTTTGATAAACCGGGTTGGAGCTGGATTAACTTATCCACATTTTTTTGAAGAGTCATATCATCAGCACTAGCGCTTGCCCCTCCAAAGAGCAAGGTAATTATAAAAATACTAGAAATCGGAATTAAATAAAGCTTTTTCACGCGTTTTCCTCCTTTTTTATTAGGTTAATTAAAAAAATCAACCTCCCTTCTTTTGTTATTTCATACTATTAAGACCATGTATAGAATGTATATCCAAGAAGTTACTTATATAATAATTTATATTTGAAAGCGCTGTCAATGAGAAATTTCATAAATTCCTTGATTATACTATGTACATTTATGTCAATATAGATTTGATAAAGGTAAATGAGAAAAAGACAGTGGTGTCTCACTGGACAAAAAATCAAAATATGTCCTGTTAAGAGCCGTTACACGCTATATAATCGGATGAAAAATCTATAAAACGGAAAATCGAATATCAGTACCCATCAAAACACTGGTGTTTACCCGCAAACGTGCTGCAATCAAATCTGACTGGCCCTGGGGAGGCAAGCGGCCTTATCCGGCGTTCTGATGTCGCTGCCGACATCATACAAGTGGCAAAAGCAGGGGGATTACCTGTTAGTGTGAAGATAAGGCTAGGTTACACAAAAGTAGACGAATGGAAAGAGTGGCTAACCCATATATTGAAGTAGGACATCGTTAATCATTCTATTCATCTTCAGATAAGAAAGGAAATGAGCAAATTCGAGGCCCGTTGGGTGCTGATTCCGGAAATCAAGAAACTTCGTGATGAAGTAGCATCTGATACACTATTGACTACAACAGACCGAACCCCATCAAGAGGAGCTAGGCTTATATGGTAAAAATAATCCCTCGAGGCTGTCAAGCACATGAGGGGTTATTTTTTTGTGGTTCTTATCAGACATAATATAGGCCACTAAAAGCCCGAAGGAAATCATCAGGCTTAGAGTTGTTTTTATTCAACTTGAATCTACAGCAAAGAGGGACAAACAGGAAAGTGGTAGTCAATAAAAAAGGTGAGCATTAGAAGGGGAAAGATGGTAGGGTTATGATCATAAATGCTTCAAGCTTTATGGACAATTTTCCTATGACACTAGGACAATGAATATCATTTAACGACATTCTTGAAACTTTATCAGTCCTGGAAAGGAAAATGTTAGGATTTTTATAGAGCGGGTGACAAGGTCTGTTCGCATGGACAAGGGGATAGGTTCATTAAGATTAATTTGGTTGAGCAGAGTAGAGGAGGATACGTTCTTGTTATAATGTCTCGCACAGAAAAAGAGGATGATTGAAGTTAATCCAATTATTTTCAGACATTTATTGAAAATAAATGACGAGGTATTGGCTCCAGATGAATTGACTAAGGAAAAAGTATTGCTTAAAATAAATAATAATGTTTTCTAGGGTTCCGTGATGATGAATCAGACTGGTCCGAGAGAAAACGCACGACGTTTATCGTGGTGAACACGGAGGGATAAAAGCCCGGGAGAGATATCCATTGATGTCTTTCTCGGGCTTTTCTTCGCACTCTAAAAGGGGTTTTGTTTTATGGCATTTTTAGTGGAAAATAAGTGGATCATTTTAATGGCTCTATTATATATGTTGGGGTTTGTAGACAATTTACAATGCTGTTTTGGTTAAGTGAAAAATA
>NZ_BMFV01000015.1 GCF_014639255.1 Pullulanibacillus pueri | reverse complement strand
ACCGTAGACGAAAATGTGATGTCGAACCAGTATTTGGACAGATAAAATATAACCGAGGATTTAATCCATTTATGTTAAGAGGCCTTTCCAAAATAAGGGTGGAATGGGGTCTTATTTGCGTTGCACATAACTTATTGAAATGGTCAAACCATTTAAAACCGAAGGTTAAAAAAGAGGAAAAAACAGAGGGGAAAGTCGCATAATATGGCTTTTCCCTCTGTTTTTTTATATCCTACAAATTCAATTTGATTGAATATCAAGATGAAGCTGTCTCAAACAGTCCAATTTTCAGGACTTCTGAGACAGCCTCATCGTTTTAAGGCTAGGATTCTGCAAATATCGTGGTCGGCGTATGACGGGGTGTAACTAATACGGGCCACCAGAATGGTGTGTCTCTCCATCCTTTGTCTTCTTCACCGTTTTGTCGAAGTAAGATCAACGCAGGGATATACTGAGCTACCTCACGCGCGAGCGTTAGTTCACTGTCTTTCCCACGCGGGGTATCAGGGGCATCCTCCCAGCGACCATTCTTTCTAACCCGTGCCATCTGTCTATCGGTTTTAACAATGCACCATACTTTCCCCGCTTCTTTTCCTTTACCCAAAGTTGCGAGATACTCCATCGTTGAAATGAATGTTTGTGCTGACCACGGCTTAGCCGCTTCGTCATCAAATGTGGTCTTGATGGTTTCAATGATCCTCGTAGCTTCTGTAACATCGAGCAAAAAGGGCTGATCCACCCGATGCTGTAAAATGCTCCGATCAAGGGCTTGGATGGTTTTTGCAATATAGGTTTTATAACCTGTCTGAAAGCCGACAGGCAATAAGCGCTTGAACGGTTTGAGCGTGGTGGTCGTAGATAAAATCAATTTATTAGGGCTGCACGGAATGATATGATTGCTTGCGTCTTTTTGAATAAAGACAACGCCACCCTCTTGTCCTCCTCGTTCAAAGGCATTACGGAGGGCTGTATCAAATTCATGGATCGTTTTCATCACTTCATAAATTTCCAGTGTGGTATAAAAACGTGTGACCGCAAGATCCTCCAGAGGACGATAGCCAAACATCCGCGAATGTTGCAAAACCGTATCCTGCTGAAAACGCCTCGGGTTGCGGCCATAATAAAAGCCAATCAAATTCCCAATCGTAATTCCCCGGTCCAAAATTTGCCCACCGATAAAAATATTCAGCGGCGCCCTTAGTCTCAACTCCCCCGTTTCATCCAAAAGCTGATTCATATCGTTTTCCGAATTGACTTTGGTAATCATGAGATGATCATGGCCAATGGCATAGTACACGTGATATTTCACTTCTTCATATTTTGGTACATCGCCATTGACCCTCTTCAACGATCGGCGGATATTTTCGTAAGCCTGACGTACGAGGGAATCAAGGATAAGAGGCTCCTGATCAAGTGCGGAAACCAACTGCGCTTTCAAGGAGAGAATGACCGCCTCTTGCCAGCCATGTGAGGCTTTCGCTTGCTCTGTATGAATAATAAAGCTATACTTCCTTGGCCTTTTATTTTGCTTTTCGTCCTGCCATCGGCGGATAATCCCTCCGACCATAAAATTGACGATAGCCTGTCTTAATGAATGGATCTTTTGACTTGAAAGTGCTTGCTCAATTTTAAAACGACGCCGATCTTCCTTCTTCAAAACCACAAGTTCATCTAAAGCAATCGGTTCATAAAGGAAGGAAGCTAGCGAACGGTCCTCCTCACTTTCCTTAAAATAGTATTCTCCACCAATATAACCCTTGCCGACAGGAACAAGCTCCGTAAATGCCGGTCGAATGGGTTTAAAGGTCCGATCGGAATGCCTAAAAGTATATGCCTCGGGTTGTAAATACAAAGAATAAGGCGTTGCAGTAACTTGTAAAAAATCCACCTGCTTCAGATTCTTGCGTAGGTCATCAATGTGTCCTGCAATCCGGTTGATTTCTATAATTTCTGCTTTCGTTTTCGTAAATCCAAAACTAGCAAAATCCGCCTCATCATCAATAATAAGGATGCGCTTTTCCGCCAACTGTGGATAGGTCTCAAACAATGCCGCTCTAAGCCTTTGTAAATTATTCATTTCCTTTTTAACGACAAAGATCAGCTTTTGGTCAAGCTCATAGTTAATAAGATTATCGGGTAAGGTCATAATGTCAAAGACTTGAACAACATCGTCCTCCCGAAGTGAGCGAAATTCTTTGTTCAGCCGCTCATAGGTTTGCTGACTAAGCGCTCGGGTTCCTTTTGTTAATACAATGGTCATGTCATAATGATTATCAAATCCAAGCGCAGCCACGCCAATAAAGGTTCGTGTTTTCCCGCTTTGAATTCTCCCTAATAACATCCCTGGCCGATCAGCACTTGTGGAATGCTGTAACAATTTGTTTACTGTACGCTCTATACACATCTGCTGTTCAGGCGAATAGTGATTATGTAGGACTAACCGTCGATAAATAAGGCCATCCGTGTTGATCTTCGTTGCAACTGTATTCAAAACGTCCACCTACTGCTTCTTCTATAAAAGTGACTCAAAAGTATATTATACTACGATTTTGGGTCGAGTGGCCGCTGAGGAGATTTTTAGAAGTTTCATCTCTAGAACAATGGATAGCCGGCCTTCAAGCCCTCGACGAATTTTCCATGTTTCATCTTGGTTAGAGATTACCACGCAGCGACCTCACCATCGGCTCGCGGTTCTGTTCCACCGGCGAGTACACCGCTTTCAGGATCTCTCAAAATGATTTGCCCACGACCAAACATCCCTGAATCTGTTGCCCGCTGGACAATGTGTCCTTTTCTTACGAGCGCTTGGGCGATATGATCTGGAAACCCTGGTTCAACTTCAATGATGTTTTCCTTTATCCAGCGCCATCTTGGGGCATCTAATGTCGCTTGTGGATTCAAATGAAAGTCAATCAAGTTCATCACAAGTTGGACATGCGCTTGCGGTTGAATCATCCCACACATCACACCAAACGGACCGATGGCTTGTTCTCCTTTTGTAATAAATCCCGGTATAATCGTATGATAGGTTTTCTTTCCCGGCGCAAGCGCATTGTGATGGGACGGATCTAATGAAAAACCAGTGCCACGGTTCTGCATACAAATCCCCGTGCCTGGGATGACAATACCTGATCCAAAATCGCCCGCATGACTTTGTATTAATGAGACCATGTTCCCTTCTCCATCTGCCGTAGAAAGGTAGACCGTGTCCCCTTTAAAAGGTTCACCCGCTTGAGGCATCAAAGCCTCTTCCGTTATAAGTTCTCTTCGCAAACGGGAATAAGGCTCAGAAAGAAGTTGCGAAGCGGATAGCTTCATATGTTTGGGATCTGTAATATATTTTAAGCCATCGATAAACGCCAGTTTTACCGCCTCGATTTGTTTATGATATGTCTCTAAAGTATCCTTTGCTGTAAATTTAAAGCCTTTAAGAATATTTAAAGCCATTAATGCGATGATCCCTTGTCCATTAGGCGGGATTTCCCAAATATCATATCCTCCATAGTTAATATTTATCGGGTCTACCCATTCTAACTTGTAGCTTGCCAAATCTTCCTTTCGTAAAAACCCACCATATTTGCGGAAAAATGCATCAATTTTATCTGCTAATTCTCCTTCATAAAATGACTGGGCTCCTGTCTCTGCTATAGAAGATAACGTTTTTGCATGATCAGGTGATCGCCACATTTCCCCAATCCGTGGTGCTCTTCCTTTAGGCGCAAACGTTTCTAACCATGGAGTGAATGCTTCACCTTTTAATGCACGAATATTTTGAAATCCATCGTCCCAATATTTCCCTATCGTTGGCGAAACAGGATAGCCATTTTCTGCATAGTCGATGGCTGGGCTTAACACCTCGGTCAATGGTAATTGACCGAATCTTTCAGATAATCCCGCCCAAGCAGCCGGTGTTCCAGGAACAGTAACTGGTAGCATTCCATAGTTTGGAATATTGTGATAGCCCGCCGCCTTGACAGATTGTATGGATATCGCCTTTGGAGCGGGACCGCTGGCGTTTAATCCATGAAGCTTACCTTTATACCAAACGATGGCAAACGTATCTGCACCAATGCTGTTTGAATTGGGCTCAAGCACGGTGAGACAAGCCGCTGTTGCAATGGCAGCATCAATGGCATTGCCCCCTTTTTTCAGTATTTCTATACCTGCTTGTGCCGCAAGTGGCTGTGCTGTTGCCACCATGCCTTTTCTTGCATATGTCGTCATTCGTTGGGAAGGGTATGGGTTAAACAAGGCATCAAACTTCATTTTTCACATCTCCTCGCACTTAATCGTTTAAGTGAATGTACCTATATTATAGTTTTTAACAATATAAAATCCACCCTTTTTAGAATTTTTTAAAAATACACGGTAACAACATGGCTTATCACCAAGCCTCAATAATGAATGCCAAAGTTGACCTTATTAGCGTTTCCGTAAAGCTAAAAGCTGTCGTTATAAGAAACACCGTGCAAAGTGTTTTATCGTCCTAAATGACCTCAGATGAGCTAGTCAATCAAAGTGGATCTAGTTAAAAATATTTTACTCCTTACATTCAGTGGTGTATTTCTATACAATAAGGGTGAAAAAAAGGATAGGAGGAATGGGCTTGAGTATTCAACACATTACTGACTATACGGCATTAAATAATGGCGTCCGCATGCCTTGGCTCGGATTAGGTGTTTTTCAAGTGGAGGATGGAGATGAAGTGATCCATTCTGTACAAAGTGCCTTAGAAGCGGGTTATCGTGCTATTGATACCGCTGCTGGCTACCAAAATGAAACGGGTGTTGGGACGGCCATTAAACAGAGTGGCATCCCTCGAGAGGAACTGTTCATTACAACAAAATTGGCCAATAGGGATCAGGGTTATGAATCCACACTTCAAGCGTTTGAAACTAGCCGTCGCAAATTAGATCTTGACTATATTGATTTATACCTCATCCACTGGCCGGGGAAAGATAAGTTCGTTGAAACTTGGAAGGCCTTTGAGAAATTACATAAGGAAGGCTACATTCGTGCGATTGGCGTCAGTAACTTCAAAATTCACCATCTCGAAACCTTGAAGCAAAACAGTGACACCATTCCTGCGGTAAACCAAGTCGAGTTTCACCCTTTGCTCAACCAGCAAAAGCTCCTTCAATATTGTAAGGATGAAGGCATTCAATTGGAAGCTTGGTCGCCCATCATGAAAGGCAATCTCGATTTACCAGAAATTACGGAGTTAGCGTCCAAATATGGGAAGACACCTGCTCAAATCGTCCTGCGCTGGGATATTCAGCATGGCATTGTCACGATCCCTAAATCCGTTCATAAAGAACGTATTATTGAAAACGCTAATATTTTTGATTTTACTCTCTCTGAAGAAGACATGCGCTTGATTGATCAAATGAATCAAGACTATCGATTCGGTCCTGATCCAGACGAAAATCTTTTTTAACCAGCAAAATAACTTTGCGACAAAGGACATGTTTTCCTCATATAGCTTTTAAGGGCAAAGCCAAATATACATGGATTGCCCTTCTTTTTATTACTGTTCAGTTAGGGTTCCTGCACAAAACCAATATTGGGTACTCGACCATTCACACGTCTTTGAAGTGGGACAATGAACCTGTCCCACTAAAACTTCACACAAACGGGGTTGGGGACTTTTATGTCTTTTTGTAGCAACTCTAACATGCCTGTTTCGCTATTTCTTGAGTAGAGTGTGAGGTTACTCGAATTTTGGTTGGTTGCGACAATGAAAGCTTCAGTAGGATCTATAACAAAATCTCTGGGCCAGTCACCTTCAGTTGAGACACGATCAACCAGGCTTATCTTCCCAGTCTCTTCATCGACCTTAAAAATAGCAATGCTATTATGACCGCGATTCCCGGCATAAACAAAGCGACCATCGCTAGAGACATGGATCGCACTCCCTTGGTTGTTTTCTATAAAATCTTCAGGAATGGTTTTTATTGTCTGCTTGACACGAAAACTACCGTTGGAATCATCATAAGTTAATACGATCACTTCTGAGCTAAATTCAGTCATCACATAAGCCATAGAAGGGTCTTTAGGGTGAAAGGCGAGGTGCCTTGGGCCACTTCCTGGGGCTGTTTCCATCCTATTCATTGCGGTTAACTCACCATTGTCAGCGACTGAATACGTGATAATAAGATCACAACCCAATTCCACAACCGCTAAATGCTTCCCATCAGGTGTCATCCCTGCAAAATGCGTGTGGGCTTTTTCTTGCCTTGGATCAGGACCATGACCTTCGTGGTGAGCCACTCCTGCAAGGTCTTTGATCTCTCCAGATTCGGAATTTACTATATAGGATTCAACCGTTCCCTTATGATAATTTGTTGTAAATACTAATTTTTCTTCTTTATCTATACTGACATGGCATGGTGGTGAACCTGCACTGACCTTAGCATTGATCCGTTGAAGCTGCCCTGACGAATGATCAACAGAAAACGCCGCAATTCCCCCAAACTCCCCTTCCTTTATGACTGAATAAAGATGTTCATGATCTTCGCTAAAACACAGATAAGTAGGATTATCAAGTTTTGCCACAACCTTGATATCCTCAATCCTTCCTTTTACAGTATCAAGCTCAAAAGAATAAATACCTTCACTTTCACCGTTTGTATAAGTCCCTATGTACCCTGTCAGTTTACTCATATTTTTTCCTCCTTGGGGACAGGTCCCTTGTCCCATCATTGATTCCTTCAACTCCAATATTTTCTTATGTTGTATGGTAAACACCCTTAATCCACAGCCTTTTAAAAAGCCTCACGTTTTGTACACAATCAATACAGGGAGCTTGCAATCCTTCGGCAAAGGAGCCCATGTCGAAAAATTCACTTAAAATCCATTAAATGCCCCAGACCAAAACCGTGTAAGGTGATGTCAAAAAAGAAGATTGACGCCGTTCTTTTGGATAGATGAGAATATAATTCATTCTTCATTTTTAAATTAACACGTTCATGACTTAAAAAAAAGCCTATTACTTCAAAATTCAAGATTTCCCCGCGACACTTTTTACCTTTTTAAGTAAAAAGCTGACAGTCATAATTTTTTCAAGTTAGCCAACACTAAGTCAAAAGAGTGAAAGGAGAGAGTGAGAATGGGTCGAGGAAAAAGCTTTAATCATAAGAAAAAGGGACACCCTGAAAACGTCCAAAACACTTCGATGACAGAGGGAAAAGAACCGGATAAATCAGGAAGACTTGTGGCTGATTTTGCAACCTATGAAGCCCATAAGAACAGTAAAGAGGACGAAGAGTAACCAAGGAGGTAGCACGTATGGAAGACACACATGAATTCGTCGAAGATCTGCATAAGAGACAATCTAAAGCGAAGAAAAATGAAGAGCGTCAAAACAAAGGACATGAAAATCATAAATTACCTAATAAACAACACAGCACCAACAAATAATGAGCATGGCTTAAGGACAGTGCTCTTGTTACTGGACAGATGAGTGACAAGGACCTGTCCTTTATTTTGCTTTTTTGTTCGGACGCAACACTCATTTGTGAGTTCACCTTCAATATGTGCACCTTTTATAAGTTGTGGCACCCATTTGTTAGTATGGCAACTCTTTTATTAGTCAATGCCCTCTTTTACGTAAACATAACACTCCTTAGTTAATCTGAAAGGGACAGGCATCGAAAGGAAAGCTAATGGTTTCATCCGTATCACTTGTAATTACGCTGGAACCTTTTCTCACTATGTTTTTATAACGAGCCTTACCAATGCCGGATTGGGAACTTACTATAGGCTACACCTTTTATATCCAAACATTTGATTTAGAACACAAAGGATATTGAGAGCGTTTTCTTGTATTTTATTAATAATCTGATAAAATCACACTATCTATATAAAATTTTAGAATTGTAAAGGGCATATGAATGCTCAAACGACCTTCTTTCAAGATCACTCCTGCCATTATAGAGCGATCCTCTAGAGAGCGTTTTAGCACACCATTTACCCATTGCCTATTGGGGGAATGTCAATCCACAAATATCAATTGATAAAGCCATTTAAAGAAAGTTAATCAAGAATAACATTAAAGATTAAAGAAGGTTCCGCCATGAGCATATGGGTACGTGAAAAAGCATTCTATAAATCATTCTTTACGTTAACGGTTATCATTGGTCTGCAAAATATTATCACTTTTGGCGTCAATTTATCCGATAACTTCCTCGTAGGAGGATACAGTGAATCTGCCCTTTCTGGAGTTGCGCTCGCCAATCAAATTCAATTTGTCCTACAAATGCTCGTCATGGGTGTCGGTGAAGGCTTAGTCATTATGGCATCTAGATATTGGGGAGCTAAAGATATTCCTTCCATTAAGAAAATTTCCAGCATCGGGATGCGGCTTTCCCTTCTTGTCGGCTTGATCATGTGGGCGGTAATCTTTTTCTTCCCACAAAGCGTTATGAGTTTGTTTACCAATGATCAAAGTGTGATCCACGAAGGTACAAAATACGTCCAAATTATCTGTTTTTCTTATGTTTTCTTTGCTATCACCAATATTTTGCTTGCCACTCTGAGGAGTGTAGAGACGGTAAAAATCGGTTTTATTCTGTCCTCATCTACGCTCATCATCAATATTTGTCTTAACTATCTTTTAATCTATGGTCACCTGGGCTTTCCGAGGCTTGGTGTGCAGGGGTCTGCCATTGCCACACTAGCCGCTAGAATTATCGAGCTTATGATTATTTGTCTTTACGTGAAGCGCTTTGATCGCAAGCTTGTTTTGAAATTACGTGATTTTTATAAAGTTGAAGGTGAATTATTTAAGCAATATCTTAAGATTGGCTCCCCTATCCTTATGTCCAACTTTATTTGGGGCATAGCGATGGCCATGCAAACCTCGATTTTGGGTCATATGGGTGGCGCTTCGATAGCAGCCAACAGTATCGCAACAACGCTCTTTGGGATTGTATCTGTAGGCATTTATGCCTCTGCTAATGCGACGACCGTAGTGATTGGAAAGACCATCGGCAAAGGCAGCTTAGATAAAATTAAGGCTTACGCCCAAACCTTGCAGATTCTATATCTGATTTTCGGCCTCTGTACAGGTGTGATTCTCTTTATTTTAAAGGACTTTGTTCTCGACTTTTATTCGATCTCAGAAGAGGCGCGGGCGCTATCTTTACAATTTATGATTGTGCTTTCTATCACCGTCTGTGGCACAGCGTATCAAATGCCAGCCTTAACGGGGATTGTTCGAGCGGGAGGCGATACTCGCTTTGTGTTATACAACGACAGTATCTTCATGTGGTTGATTGTACTTCCTGCTTCCACTTTATGTGCGTTCGTCTTTAACTTTTCACCCTTAATGGTGTTCATCTGTCTCAAGTCCGACCAAATTTTGAAGTGCTTTGTCGCTATCGTAAAGGTGAATCGCTTTCGATGGATCCGCACCTTCCATTCTCCTTCTTCAGAAAAGGATAAAAAAGCAGTCCATGTGAATTAGTGAGAAAAACAACTTTCGCCAAGCCTTAAATGCAGAAAACCAAAGTTACCTTTATAAGGTCTTCCGTTAAGTTATAATTCTGGCATTAATAAACCATTAAAAAGTGTCTAAGACAAAACCTACGAAACATCCATGGAATCTTAAGCTCTATGGATGTTTTTATTTAGATCCCCTTGTCCACTCCAATTTTTTTACTCGACGAAAATTTTATTGTATAAGTTTTCCTTTTTCTGATTTAAATTTTTGAAATATTATGTTATAATTTTCGTATGTTTCCCTTGTCCAACCTCTCCTAAGACATCCCTTCTTTTCTCTTTTTCCTAAGCCAAATGCATAAAAACTATAATGAAAGTAGGTTAATTGAATGAGTAAAAAGCTGAATCTATGTCCTTGTGGTAGCGGAATTCCTGAGAAATTATGCTGCGGGTCTCCTAAGCAAATCAATATTATGCTGAAAACCTTTAATAGTCCGCAAGAGCGTCAGGAGCTGTTAAACGATATTGACCTAAGTAGAGAATTTAACATGAGGTATCGGGGGCTTTTTGAATACTACGGCAAGGATTTGATAGCCTATAAGCGGATCTACCGAAATGATAAAAGAGTGAATGATTTTCTTGACGATTTTTCATATTATATGACCGATCATCTAGAGGAGGATTGCCCGCCATCATGGGAACACTGCTATCCCCCATTTTGGGAAGAACTCATCTTCGCCTACATCCCTCTTGTTACTAAGATTAGTCCCCAAAAAAATGAAACTAAGCAATTCCTCACTCAATTAAAAAGTTTTATCCACTGGTTGGATACACGCGTTGGAACCTCTTGGGCATCTGTTGTCAACCGCTATGTCAGTGAAGCTGCATCTCCCCTTCAACAGTGTGAAGACCTATTCAACCAACTTTTCCTCAGCCAATTCCCAAACTTTTATCAAGACGACTGGAACTATGATCAAGACATCGAAAATTTAGCACAACAGATTCAGACTCAAGAGAATACTTTGGACAGTATCTACAAGATCACCGAAGTCAGTGGTAACATTGTATTGTTAACCGAATTGGATACACAGAGGTGCTATCCTGTTCTAGGTTTACCTTGCCAATCACTTTCTCAGGGAATGCTCATAGATTGTATTCTTGGTAGAAAGAACGAGGAGCTCTTCTGGAGCTGCGACTTTACACAATGTGTTTTCCCTGAAAGAGCGGAAAAATATATCATGTTTGTTTAACAGGCGAGCCTCACTACAAGAATGCCACCACCATGCCTGTCACTCCCACAATAGGTGACTCTACGGACTTCACACCCCCTACACAAGAGCTATCACTAACACTTAATTTCCTTTTTAAATATGAAATAGCCCATAGGAGGACTCTAACCATGTACTTAAAACACGTACCAAATCGTACGAACATAAAGTATTGCGTTATTTAAACATCCGAATGAAATTATCCGAAAAGGAAAAATTCATCTATTCAAATCTTGAAAAGGGCTTTGAAGGAGAGACGAAATGTGATCAGCTGCTAGAAAGTCTTCAAGAAGAAAGATATGTTATCAACGATTTGCTCTTTGAAGTGAATAACTCTTATTTTCAAATAGACACCCTTATTATTTCTCAAGGTGTTATCCATTTATTGGATATTAAAAATTTCCAAGGAGATTGGTACTTAGAAGCAAATAGACTCTATAAAGTGTCTAACCAAAATGAATACAAAAATCCTGTCGATCAATTAAAAAGATGTGAAACCCTATTTCGTCAACTTCTAAATAATCTCAAACAAACTTTTCTTGTTGAATCCTTCGTTATCTTCATTAACCCTGAATTCACTCTATATCAAGCACCAATGGATAAGCCCATTATTTTACCCACCCAGCTTCATCGTTTCTTGGTTGATTTAAACAAAATCCCCTCCAAGTTAAATGATAAACACAAAAAGCTTGCTCAAAAACTAATAGCATTAAATCATTCTAAAAACCCATTTACTACATTACCAAGTTACGATTATGAGCTTCTTCAAAAGGGCGTTTATTGCGAGAACTGCAAGTCCTTTCTAGTCTCAATAATAAAGAGAGATTTTATTTGTAAAAATTGTGGACATCACGAAAGCATCCATCATGCTATTTTGCGCAACACAGAAGAATATAGGGTGCTATTTCCCAATGACAAAATAACAACTCCGGGTATCTATGACTGGTGCAACGCTGATTTAAATAAGAAGACCATTGCTAGAGTTCTGAAGAAAAACTATACGGCCATCGGTAATACAAGCAGCACCTATTATCAATAGATATAAGTTGAAGGTTAACTTCAGACTCTGTTGACCTGCTTTTTCTTCTTTCTGTCTAAAGGGGAGCCTTCTTCGGACTCTATTGACCTGCTTTTTCTTCTTTTTGTCTAAAGGAGGGCCGTCTTCGGACTCTGTTGACCTGCTTTTTCTTCTTTTTGTCTAAAGGGGGCCTTCTTCGGACTCTGTTGACCTTCTTTCTCCCTTTTCTGTCTAAAGAGGAGCCTTCTTCGGACTCTGTTGACCTGCTTTTTCTTCTTTCTGTCTAAAGGGGAGCCTTCTTCGGACTCTGTTGACCTGCTTTTTCTCCCTTTTGTCTAAAGGGGAGCCTTCTTCGGACTCTATTGACCTGCTTTTTCTTCTTTTTGTCTAAAGGAGGGCCGTCTTCGGACTCTGTTGACCTGCTTTTTCTTCTTTTTGTCTAAAGGGGGCCTTCTTCGGACTCTGTTGACCTTCTTTCTCCCTTTTCTGTCTAAAGAGGAGCCTTCTTCGGACTCTGTTGACCTGCTTTTTCTTCTTTTTGTCTAAAGGGGGGCCTTCTTCGGACTCTGTTGACCTGCTTTTTCTCCTTTTTTTCTAAAGGGGGGCCTTCTTCGGACTCTGTTGACCTGCTTTTTCTTCTTTTTGTCTAAAGGGGGGCCTTCTTCGGACTCTACCGACTCACAATCTCTCCTTTTTGTCTAAAGAGGAGCTTTCTTCGGACTCTACCGACTCACAATCTCTCCTTTCTGTCTAAAGGGAAACCTTCTTCAGACTCTGATGATCTTCTTTCTCCCTTTTCTGTCTAAAGGGAAGCCTTCTTCGGACTCTACTAATCTGATTTCTCCTCTTTCTGTTTAAAAGAACTTCAATGTTAGATCCTATCATGGTTGCCTTCTTATTTACTGTTTAAAACAGCACTAGCGCCTTGGTACCCCTTATCCGAACCTGTTCCATCCTGTATTTTTCTATTAAAAAAGGCGAGAGATGTGATCTCCCGCCTCCTTTAGAATTGTTTCATTATTGTTTATAGTCACTGGTTGTCTAACCTTCCTTCACCTCTGACAAGGATTGAAGACGTCGGAGTGATGGGAATAAATACATCCAAAGGCCAGCAATAGCAAGGGTCCCGATGCCACCGATAAAGGCAGCGCGAGGAGCACCTGTAAATCCTGCAACCATACCAGATTCAAATTCACCCAGCTGGTTGGAAGTTCCTATGAAAAGCGAGTTGACTGCATTTACCCGCCCTCTCATCTCATCAGGTGTTTGCAATTGCACAAGTGTTGACCGAATCACAACACTGACGACATCGGAGGCCCCAATAAGAAGTAGCGCGATCAAGGAAACCATTAAACTATTAGATAGAGCGAAGAGCATTGTAGCCAATCCAAAAACGCCAAGTGCCCCGAAGAGTGTTGGACCAAAAGCCTTTTTAAGTGGAAAGTAACCAAAAACAATAGACATTAATAAGGCTCCGACTGCTGGGGCCGTCCGCAAAATACCTAAACCCCAAGCTCCTGTGTGAAGAATATCCTGAGCAAATATAGGTAAAAGTGCTGTTGCACCTCCAAGTAAGACCGCAAATAGATCAAGCGATATCGTTCCTAAGATAATGGGATGGCGGTATATAAAGACTAAACCTAAAAAAACTGAGCGCATAGATACAGGCTCCGATTTACGTACGCTTCGTTCCATACGAATAAAAATAATAAGGAAAGCACCAACTAGAAGCGCCATTATCGCTGTCAAATAAACAAAAGTCGGACCGATAGAAAAAAGTAACCCGCCAAGAGATGGCCCTAAAATTTGAGCCGTTTGTCCTGCCGAAGTACTCCAGGAGATGGCTTGAGTCAGTATTTTCTTTGGCACTAACTGGGGTAATAAAGCAGAAGATGATGGGCCTTCAAACGCACGACTAGCACCAATAATCGCCGCTGCCACCAAGATTTGCTCACGCCCAAGCCAGCCAGCAAGGTTTCCAAACAATAAAAGCGCTGCGATGGTGGCTTCAACCGTCAGGCAAATGAACACAATCTTTCGGCGATCAAACCGATCCGCAACTTGTCCCACAACTAAAGTAAGCAGCACCATCGGAATAAACTGGGCGAGCCCCACGAAACCAAGACTAAAAGCATCATGAGTCACCTCATACATTTGCCAGCCGATAGCCACTGAAAGCATTTGAAACGAAGTAGAAGATAGGATTTGCGCAAACCAATAATTCGCGAAAGATGCTTGGCCGAGCACAGAATTTTTTAATTGAACCACAATACAACTCACGCCCTTTTTAAAAATTAGCAAACTCATACACCAAGAGAATAATCCTCACTGATAATAGCATGATATATTATACTATTAACCTAGCATGAGTTGAATTGTTTTATAAGGAATTGACCGTTCTATATTTTCCTTCTTCCATTAAAAGGACTGGCCGCTTGCCACATTCCCACATACCTTGCCCTAACAGTTTAAACACTGTGAATAACTCCTACTAAAAATCAATTTGACAGAGAGAAAAAACAAAGAAAAACAGGATAAAACACACCTCCAAAATCAAATGCACCGTTCTAAATGTGTATTCAGTCTTAGTCACTGGTTTGCCTTCTGCACCGGCATTAAATCCCCATCCATAAGTTAAAAGCAGATCTGTACATAATAAAATCAAAGCGACCAACTTCAAAAATAAGCTTTTTAATATGAAAATGGCGAATAAAAAAATAAAGCCTCGTATGAACATAATGGCTATGAAAGAAATGAGCAAAAAGCTGATATTTAATTTTATCTCTGATGGCGGGAGGATTTCCTTCTCGTATTTTCTACTCATCCTTTCTATCAAAGCCTGGATATTGATCGCAGAACATAATACTGTATATCCAAGCATGACTATATTTTCATGATTAAAGTGATTCATCATTCATCAATGTTATATTCTCCCACAGCCATAGTCTTATTAGCATCAGGGTGCTTCTTATTTCAGATTAGTTTTTAACTGCTCTATAATCATGTTAAAGATGACAAGGTCATTTCGGTAATCCTCGGGAGTCGTTTTGATTTCGCCACCCATTGTGATTGCTTTATGAAAAGCGATTAATTCAATAGTATAGGGATCTGTATAAGTCGGACGGCGGACGGTTTCTTTGAACTCACCATCAATCGTTTCGTTGATGATCAGTTTAATAGGCAAGCCTTTTATATAAGGGGTCTCGTATTCAACGCGAACGGATTTAGTTTCACCGTACACTTCCAAGTGAGCATCAAACCGTCCTTGATAGTCCACACCAGTCTCATAGCTCACATTAAACGTTTCGTATTCAAACAAAACATTTAAAAAATTCCCTTTTTTACCAAGTGTTGCTCCTGCTACAGCCTTGGGCATGCCTAAAGCTTCCCGCATGACAGAGAGGTCATGGCTCCCCAACCCACCCAAAAAGCGATATATATTCCCGAGATCGGCCGAAGCTTCTCCTAAAACTTCACTGGCGATTTTTTCAGCCCGCTCTTGCCGATCATGTAATGCAACCTCAGGCATATCCGCAAATCGCCTTGGATTGAGACCTGATTGATCCACAAAAAAGGCATTAGGACCAATAATATCTCTGACCCGCGCATAAAGGATATCGTCCATTCCGCCAATTTCTTCTATGGCGGCTACAAATGCAGGGGCGTATCTTCTCATATAGCCGACGAGCATCTTTACCTGATTTCTATTCTTTGCCTCTATGATGGCATCCGCATCAGCTAAAGTTAAAGCCATAGGCTTTTCTATGAGGACATGCTTACCTGCATTCGCAGCATCTATGGCCACCTCAGCATGGTATTCATCACTATTGAGGATAAAGATGACATCTAAATGCGATTGCTGCACCAACTCTTTTGCGTTCGTGTATAACTGATCCACTTTGTACTTCTCTCCATTGTAAGCCAGTGATGCCTCAGAAATGTCACATAAAGCTGCCACTCGATACTTATCAGGCATTGTGGCCAAAATAGGTAAATGAATCACTTGTGCCACTTCCCCTGTGCCAACGATCCCAACATTTAATATACGGCTCATTTTACATCTTCCCTCCCTTAAATAGATCAAAAGACTCCCCTATTCGCAGCCACTATAAAATTTAGAATAAGGTTCAGTCTTCTAAGATTTTTGACTTAATTTATATTTCCTTATTAATCACTATGTTCTTTGGTGTAATAATAGAGCAATTTGTGTAATCCAGTGATCCTTCATTAGAACTGACACGATGCCAGAACAATTAGAATCAGAAAAATGCCAGGCCAAACTCCCTAATATAGGTTTACAAATCGGGATAAACGTTCAATTTTTAGTAATTATGCGGGAATCATTAATGAGAGTCTATAGTATTGAGGATGAGATAATGTGTAAGTCAATTAGCGTATAAGGGTGGAAAAATGACAATAGATCTTTGGGCTGTGCTGAAACCGAAAACGTTCTTTATTTTATTCACTTGTTTAGTCAAAGAATCATCAGATGGAGATGAAACTACTGCCAAGCCCATTGACCAAATTATATTGTGAAAGGGCATCCCCCAGCGAGAGGAGATGCCTATTACCAAAAATTCCCCATCAATTGTTTACTGTCCAGCAGCTACTTACACATTCTCTATAAGTTCACGGGCTTCTGCATAGTGACAGGCGACTTGATGCGTGCTTGACGATCCATTCCCATTATAGGTTTTTAATAATGGTTTCTGCTCATAACAATCAGTTCTTGCAAAAGGACAACGATCTGCAAAAGGACACTGCTGACGATCTGCATAAACCTTCCCTACTTCAAAAGACTTTGGTATGACTTCCTCAATCCTCCGCTCTTTTCCAGCAATGAGAGGAACCGCTGAAATGAGTGACTGTGTATAGGGATGCAAGGGATGGGAAAGGACCTCTTGAGTATCTCCAAATTCAACAATATTTCCTAAGTACATAACCGCTATTTTTCCATCAAATGAAATATAACGCGCAATACGAAAGTCATGAGTGATAAAAAGCAACCCAAGTTCTCTTTCACTTGCAATTTTCTTAAAATAATCAAGCACACCTACACGTAGAGAAACGTCCATCATTGAAACCGACTCATCGGCTATCAAAAAGTCTGGGTCAAGAGAAAGTGCTCGAGCAATGACCAACCTCTGGCGTTGCCCACCTGATAATTGATGGGGATATTTATTCAGTGTCTCTTTACTATTTAAACCAACTAAGTCCAACATTTCTTCAATTTTGTGATCTAATTCATTTCGCTTCGCCATCTTATGGTATAGAAGTGCGTCCCCCATCGATGAGCGTATCTTTCTTACAGGGTTTAATGATGCGTAGGGATCTTGGGGCACAACTTGAACGACCTTAGCCCACCTTGCCCTTTGTGCTTGAGTGTTTATTTTGTTTTCGACTTCATCAAGTAATAACGATCCTTCTGATGGTGAGATTAACCCAGCAATTATTTTTGCAAGTGTACTTTTTCCACACCCACTTTCACCGACAATAGAAATGAATTCTCCACGTTTCCATGTAAGATTAACCTGGTTAACCGCAACAAAGGTTCTCTTCTTTTTGTGGCCCTTTCCCTTTATATCAAATTGTTTTGAAATGTTCTTGAGTTCTATCATTCTTATCTCCCCCCTCATTCTTTGCTAGATGACAGGCTACAGAGACATTATTATCTAAGGTAACCCAAGGTGGGGGAATTTCCGAGCACTTGGTCATCCTCATGTCACACCGAGAATAAAATGGACAGCCTTTTGGCAGTAAATCTAACTGAACGGCGCTTCCCGAGATACCCTTGGTATTCTTGACATCTCCAACAAGAGGTGGGATGGAACGAATGAGGCCCAATGTGTAGGGATGGGTAGGAGATGACATGACCTGGTTAACCGGACCACGTTCTATCACTTGCCCAGCATACATAACCATAACTGAATCGACAACCTCACTGATAACAGAAATGTCATGAGTAATAAAAAGGAGTGAAATATTCAGTTCCTTACGAATCCCGTTTAAAATTTTCAATACGGAACCCTGGCTTATGACATCTAATGCTGTTGTCGGTTCATCCAATACGACGATTTCCGGATCAAGTAACAAAGCCAACCCAATGCTTACACGTTGTTTCATTCCGCCGGATAATTCATGCGGATAGGCATTCATTACGCGATCTGTATCAAGATACATCATCTCGAAAAGACTTTGCGCTTTTTGACGGAGCTTCTTTTTATTAAACTGATGAGCCTCGGCAATGTCATCTACTTGTCTGCGAATACGAAGCAAAGGATTTAAAGTATTTTGTGAAGCTTGGAAAACCATCGAAATGTGTTCCCAATAAAAACGCCGACGCTCCTCAGTATTTACTTTAAGGAAATTTCGCCCATCTAAAAAGCGTACACTTCCACTACTAATTCTTCCAGGATCAGGAACACTATTGAATAAACCAAAGGCAACTGTACTTTTCCCACTGCCACTTTCTCCTACAATACCTAGACTTTCTCCTTTTTTAATTTGAAAGCTCACATTCTTAACGGCGCGCACAACACCAGTTTCTGTGGGAAATTCAATTGATAAATTTTGAACGTCTAGCACATTTTCCACGTCATTCCCCCCTAATGTGAACTTCTCAATCTTGGATCAGCTAATTCATTTACAGCATCCACGCACAGAACTATACCTGTTTGTAATAGCACAATGGCTAAAATAGGGGCTGCAAGAAACATGAAAGATTGTGTACTATACATCGCCCCTGAACTTCCCGTAGCGAAATTCATCATTACGCCCCAATTATTCGCTTTAAAGGGAACAACACCTAGGAAAAACAGACCCACTTCACCATAGATTGCACCAGTGATCGCCAGCATAAGGTGCGTCCATACAAAAGGCATCAAATTGGGTAAAATGTCATGAAGGAGAATATGCCATCGCCCGAGTCCAAGACCCCTTGAAACTTCAACAAAGCTACGTTCACGGAAACTTAAAACCATAGAACGAATGGCTCGGGCTAATCCACCCCAACTCGTTAAACTTAACAGTAAAGCCAGAACAACCATATTACTCATTCCTAAAGTGACTGCCAAGATTAATAACAGTGCAACCGAAGGAATAGTTAGAAATAAGTCCGTGATCCGCATTAATATCGCATCTACCACCCGACCCAAATATCCCGCTGCAAGGCCAATAATAGTACCAAGTGCCATTGTAAAACAAGCTGCTAGTGCCGCTACCCAAAGAACATTAGTTGATCCTCGCACGATTTGTTCCCATACATCCCGTCCTGCATAATCTGTCCCCAAGATATGTTTCCAAGAAGGTGCAGCGTAGATATTGTTTGGATCCACATTTAAGGCATGTGAGTATATAAGATTCCCAAAAATCGCCATTAAGGTAAACAATAATAAAAATGCAACGCCAACCAATCGGGACGGGCGACGTTTAAGCACTTTCCAAACAAGTCGCATCGGTATCTCCCCTTAATCGGTTATTCGTGGATCTAATTTTGTATAAGCAAAATCTGCAATTAAGTTTGCAAAAATAATTGTTGCGGTTGTTAAAATAAAGCAGCCTTGCATCACAGGATAATCACGCGTGTTGATTGCCGTCGCCAAAAGATTCCCTATCCCCGGAAATGCATAGGTTCCTTCTATAAAGACCGACCCTCCAAACATTGCCCCTAAACTTAACATCAATCCAGTGAATAAAGGCAAAATTGAATTTGACCCGAGATAGCCCATGATCGTATTTTGCTTTAACCCTCTTAATCGAGCAGCCATCATAAAATCCTCTTTAAGTACAGAGACTGTCGAGGCTTTCATTTGTAAAGTCCATGCACCAAAGCCTGTTAGCACGTAAGTAAATACAGGTAAAGCCATATGATAAAGAAAACTCATAATGAAAGGGCCATTAAAGCCTGGAAATACTTCTATGCTATACGCTCCAGAAGACGGAAACCAATGGACCAAAACTGAAAAAATGTAAAGTAAGGCCACCGCCGTAACAAATTGGGGAATGGCATGTGCAACTGAACCAATATTATCAATTAAACTACTTGTCCAACGTTCCCTCACAAAAGCACTTAACACACCTAATAGAACGCCTATGAAAAAACTAATTAATAATCCAATGGCAACCGTTATAAGCGTCCATGGTAGAGCATTAAATATCAGCCTTATTACCGGAACACCTGTTTGTTGGATTGATTGCCCCATATCACCGTGAATGATTTGCCCAAGCCAATGAATGTATTGTTGAAATAGAGGTTCATTGGGAATGACATTTAAAATAATGTTCACTTGATTCATTGCTTGATTGGCAGGAATTCCTTTTTGTATTAATTCAAGATACATGACCTGAACAGGGCTACCAGGCATCAGTCGAACTAAGAAAAAGGTGAGAGATGCTACGACAAACACAGTCAGTATCGCCATAATAATTCGGTTTATCCACTTCATCTTAATCATGCCTCTCTTGTTTGGACTGCCATTTTATTAACAAGCGGACACCCAGTGTAGTGGCTAATAACAAAATTAAAGTAATTAGCATGGCAAAAGCATCTAAAACTTTTGAAGCTTGAGCCGTTGCCCCAAACCAGGTAATCACTTCTAGTAATAATAAAAACACTGACAAAACAAAGAAAAGGCGTGCACCAGTCACAATCCTTTCCATGAAACTCATCCGATCATTTCCAGTTCTCACTGCACGCCAACTCCTTAGATTATTTTTGTTTCATTAAACCGAGTGTTTGGAAGACAACAAACGGTGTGTGATACGTATATTGATTTTCTAATTCAGGCTTATTTGTAATGTCTGGCCATTCCCAACGTTGTGTTGATATGGTACGTCCGGCGGCTTGCCACCAAATTGGAATAAAAGGCATATAATAGTTAGTTGTTTTTGCTAATTTATAAACTAAACCTTTTTTCTCTTCTTGTGAAAGATCGCCTAAAAGTTGTAAGGTTAATTCCATTGGCTTGACTTTACCAAGTGAAGGGACATTAATCGTTTCAGGTATTGCTTCCTGGCGCTGATCAGGAGAGGTGGCTGTATTCTTCAATTTCCCTGAAGGAGTTACTGAATAGTTATTGTCAGTGATATACAATTGGTTAAACGCTTGAGAAGGATTAATATCCGAACCTCCGTCCCAGTTCGCATATATCGAATATTTACCTAATGGCACCTCTTGTGTCCAAGTTGTAGTATCAACAACAGAAGTTTGGGCTTGAATCCCCTGCTTGCGTAACTGATTGGTAATAGCATCGATCCCTGCAACCCAGTCAGATAAATTTGGAACTGTAACATTAAATTTAAATGGCTTTCCGTTAGGCACCATCCAACCTTTATCTGTCTTGTTAAAACCTGCAGATTTTAACAATTCAGTGACCTTATCAGGATTGGGGTCATAAGCTTCCAATGAGTCTAGTTGATCCTTACTTAACCACTGTTCAGCAACAGTTTTATACAAACCATTTATCTTTCCAGATTCTAATGCTCCTATAGGTTCACCAATTTTTTGTGCAGCTGTTCGATCAATGGCATAGGCCAATGCTTGCCGAACTTTTACATTATCAAACGGACTAATATTTTCATTAAAGTATAATGCCATACCTTGACTCATAGGAGCCGCAATATAAGAATTCTTATGCACCTTCATGACTTGATCGTATACTACTTTCGAATACCCAACTCCAGCATAATCCAATTCACCATTTTTCAATGCTCTCCAGGTGACATCATTTGTTGTCTGATTAATAGCAACGACTTTACCTGCATTGACATTATCCGCATAGAGATAATTTGGATTTTTTTGATACAGTTGCTGCGAAGAACTTGTTCTTACAAGTTCCCATGGTCCATCGAAAATAAGATCCTTTGGATTAAGATTTACACTTTGTGCCTTTTTAGCATATTCTGTTAATTTAGCCGTCGCATCTTTAGTAGCCTGTGATTCCTTGTCGCCTCCCCAATCTTTAACGAGTGTCCAAAGGTTATCTGGAATGTATTTTTCGTAGATCTTCCCAGGTAAAATAGCAACATTATTCAAAATCTGTCTTTCAAACATCACCTTACTATATAAAGTTTTTGGATCTCTTTGAAATTGAACGGTATGATCATCTACAACGTTTATTTTACTTAGTCCCCATCCCTCGGCAGCACCTGTTAAACATTGGAGTTCAAAGGTCACATAAACATCATTCGCTGTTAATGCTGAGCCATCAGACCATTTCGCTTTCGGATTAATCTTTACAGTGAAGGTCTTACCATCATCACTCATTTCCCAACTATCCGCTAACACCTTCCAATAATCAAAATCTTCGGTGTACTTATACCAAGCTAAAGGAACATATGAGAGGTCATTCTGAATAATATTGTTTGATCCAAAGGGATTTGTAACACCATTTGTTGCCCACCCTCCCGCATATGTAATGGTTCCACTAGCCTTTTTATCCCCCGAAGCTTTACCGTTCGTAGAAGAACTATCAGGAGAACACGCTGTCAAAAGTAACATCGTTCCAGCCGCAATTAAAGAACCTCTTAACAAGCCCTTTTTAAAACGCATAACCTTCCCTCCATACTTTATTAAGTTTTAAATTTAGTCCAAGTGCTAACAAAATCTACAACTTATTGTCCACTTACTTATTCCGAATTAAAATTCGAATTGGAGTCCAGTAGGAATTCGTCTGACTGCTTTAAACTTTAATCAAATGGGGAAAAATAGATTACTCCTTATGTGACTAATAGTCTTAGCCGTCTCCGATACTGCATGCGCTAAGTTAAGATGTTTTTCAATTCACCTCAAGTTACATCAACAAACCTTTTCTCTGAGAACCATCGCCCCCATCCTCGTACATTTTCTCCTCTTTTTGTTAACGCTTTCATTCCAACATCATTATAACAATGATATTTAATATGTCAATATTATATTTTTAAATTTTTACAATCTTTATTTTAATCGAATAAACAGTATAAATCCCAGTATCCGCGTTAAGGTTATTGGGTACCTATAAATAATTCCCATTATATACTAATTTACCCTTATAATGTAGCGATATCAGTTACCGTTATTTACCTTATCAATGAAAAGAATAAGGATCTCCCTTTAAGTATATAGCTTTTTATATATCATTCCTATAAACCGAAAAGACCAAACCAATCACAAAATGATATATTTGAATTAAGTCATTTTAAAAATGGGGATCTATCAGCGATAGTACCACTGCTGCCGTACACATTCGGAAAGAACGAGAAAAAATTGAACAAGACTCTTATACTCTCAACTTAGTGGCGATTTAGGGTGTAGGTTACCAGCTTACAAAGTAAATGGGACAAAGGATCAGGTCCTTTGTCCCAAGATGCGAGAGCGCATCAGTTGAAGACGTTGTCTCATATTATTTAAAGTCCTTCTTAGTAATCCCTTAGACCCTCCATATGAAGGTATCTTTAACAACCATCATTTCGTTACCGCACCAGCTAGAGCTTCAAATTCGTCCTCACTTAACTCTATGCTGGCTGCTGCAATATTATCTTCAACATGACCAACAGAGGATGTCCCTGGGATTGGAAGCATGACAGGTGACCGTTTAAGAAGCCATGCTAATGCAAGCTGCGCTGGCTGAACAGCTTTTTCCTTAGCCAATTTATCCAGCGGACCACCCTCTTTCGCCAATTTGCCAGTGGCTAGAGGGAACCATGGAATAAAAGCAATGAGGATTTAGGATCGAATTAAGTGATTTGTTTGAGCTCTTTCGCAATGAGGATAGCTTGGACTCGATTTTTCACTTGTAGCTTGCCGAAGATATTCACAACATGATTTTTAATTGTCCCTTCAGTGAGATTAAATGTCTTCGCTATCTCCTTATTCGATAGTCCATTTCCCATGAGTTGTAACACTTGTTTTTCACGTTTGGTTAAAGGCTCGACAAGGGAAGGCAGAGCCTCTTGTGAGGACTGTTCTTTTGCCTTTA
This sequence comes from Pullulanibacillus pueri, assembly GCF_014639255.1. Lineage (GTDB taxonomy): Bacteria > Bacillota > Bacilli > Bacillales > Sporolactobacillaceae > Pullulanibacillus > Pullulanibacillus pueri. Next base: position 77,868 of record NZ_BMFV01000015.1, on the reverse strand, counting down.
AACTACTTTCCTCTTCAAGGGCTCGTTTGATGGTCTGATTTAACCTCTGTTTAGTAAGAGGCTTTACGATATAGTCAAAAGCGTACACATCAAATGCCGAGAGAGCATATTCCTTATAAGAGGTCACAAAGACAATTTTCATTCGCTCGTCTAATTCTCTTAAACGTTTTGCAAAATCAAGACCGTTCTCCCTTGGAATATTAATATCAACAAAGACTAAATCGACTAGATTATTTTGCAGAAATGAAAAAGCTTCTGATGTCCTCTGAAAACTACCGACGATGTCAACATTGTCAATTTCAGCAATCATTCGTTTCATTATTAGGTGCATGGCCTTTTCATCATCGATTGTAACAACCTTCATCACTATCCCCCCACTTCTTCATCAAATAGTCAACGCTTTGCAGCAGTAGGCATGGGCATGGAAAAATAAAAGCGGCTTCCTTGATTGGGCACACTTTCGAACCACATCTCCCCTCCATGAATGTGAACAAATTCACGACAAAGCGAGAGACCTATACCAATCCCTCTCTCCCCAGCGGTTCCTGTTGAAGACATCAGATAATCATCCTGTTGTTGCAACAATCTACGTGCTTGTCCTGGTTCTATGCCTTTCCCCGTATCCTTTATAGAGACGATCACTTTATCTTCTAATGGCTTCGCATCGACTTCGATTCTTCCATCGTAATGAGTAAATTTTATGGCGTTGGTCAAGAGGTTTCTAATAATTAAGTCGAGCATTTCTTTATCAGCATAAACGAGCGTATCATCAGGTATTCGAGAAACCATTTGAATACGCTTTCGGTCACTTTTGATGCGTAACAAATCGATCGTTCGCTTTGCCGCCTTGGAAAGATTCCAGGCTACAGGATTAAACATCATGCCTCCCTTTTGACTCCGGAACCAATCCAGCAAACTTTCGACAATAGTGAAGGTGTTTTGAATCTGTTGGTCCATTTCATGAGTGATTTCATCGTGCGATTCATCAAGTTGATGAAGCTCATCCTTTAATATCTCCATCAAACTGACAAGGATCGAAAGAGGGTCACGAATATCATGAGCAACGACCGTAAACATTTTATCCTTAAATGTATTAAGCTCGCTTAATTGCTTCGAATTGCTTCGTAACCTTTCTTCGGTTAGGACTACTTCCGTTATATCGCTGAGTAGTAGTGTTCTTCCTACAAGATGCTGTTTCTTATCGCAAACTTCTGAGAGGACGACTTGATAATAAGTAAGCTGACTCTGAGTTTCTATCTTTATTTTCCTTCGTGTGGCCACTCCCAGTTTAATAATCTCAATTAATTCCGGGTAAGGAGAAAAGAAACGTTCAGCAGACTGGCCTATAACCTTTTGATCCTTTAACTCGGAAAAAACAAGTGTGGATGATTGATTAAAGTTTGTGATGCTATTGTCCAAATCCAGTACAATAACGGCGTCCTTCATGGCATCAAAGACCTTTTTGAAGGCAAGCGGGACTAATTTCATCATATTATATTTATAAATACCCCATATAAAGAAAATACCCGACAAAAGAAAACCAAATGGAGAGATGTCGATTGGAGTCTTCAGGATATTACTTAAATGGATGAGTGTAATAACGTAAGGGCCACACGATCCAATAATGATAAAAACGACTTGTTTCTTCAAATGATTGGAAGATGTACGATACATCTTAATGAGCATCACGAGCCCAATGACAACTATAGTGTAAGAATAAAAGACATGAATCAGGTAAAATGGTCCCACATGTGTTGAAGCTAGTGGAAAACCTTGAGAATCATCCACCCCTATTTTAGTATAAAATAAGTGATGCCACGGGTTTGTATATTGGCTAATCAAAGTTAATGAAGGTACAACTGCAAGTAATACCATGACCCATTTCCGAAGCCACGCTTGATGATCGGTGTACTGTAAAACCATATAAAACCAAAGGATCGGGCCAAAGGGTATGCCAATATACTCAATTTTTAACCAAAAACGGATTTGGTCCAAATCTGAACTGATGATTTCAAAAGCATACCCAAACGAATAAAAGGCTCCTGCACACATCCCAATACATAAGCTAGTGGCAGCTGAAAATTCTTTTCTTCTCCATGCGAGGTAAGCAATAAATAACAAGCAACACGTGATCGCCAAAAGTAGTAAAGATAAATACTGATTATAGGCCATTCATCACTTACCCCCTCGTACTGTGCTCCCTTTATTCTTATCTCTTACTATACCACAGCCTTTGGTTCTCTAGGTTTATTTTCCTATAGTCATTGTGTTACATCCCCCAAGATAAAGAGGAAAGTCAAGGACTATTTCATGAGACGCCTCGAGAGTTCATCAATGCGCTGTAGTTCTGATTCGGTTAATCGAACACTCATCGCTGAAGCATTAGCCTCAGCATGATGTGGTTTGGATGCTCCCGGGATCGCCACTACGGTCTCTCCATAGTAGGTAATTAACCAATTTAAAGCCACCTGTGTTGCCGAGATACCATGAGCCTGCCCAATAGCTGTTAACTCTGAAACAAGCTTTGCAGTGCGTTCAAGTTTTCGAGAACTGTACCTTCCTAGCATCTTCCTTAAGGGGGACAAAGTGTTAATAAGGTCTTTGTTTTCATGAAATTTCCCAGTGAGAATGCCAGAGCCAAGCGGCGAATGGGCAATCAAAGTCACACCAAGTTTCCGTGCCATATTGAGCACTCCATTGGTTTCAATGTTGCGATCAAGAAGACTTATTTTCACCTGATTGGATGCAAGAGTGAGCCCCTGAGCCTTTAATGTCTCATAAGCCTTCAACATTTGCTGAGCTGAAAAATTACTTACGCCAATACTCCTAATTTTTCTCGACTGATTTAGTGATGCCATCGCTTGCATTTGTGCTGAAATAGAGGACAAACTATAGGGAAGATGAATTTGATACAGATCAATGGGGTAATCTTGAAGCGCCTGCAAACGAGTATCTATACTCTTTTTAATATGCTCAGCCGTTCGGAAAACCGGATACCATTTTGTCGCTACGATGGCCTTTCCCGGCATGATATTATTTTGCTTTAGGGCCGTGGACAATGCTTCTTCTGATTTTCCATTCCCATATTTCTCAGCCGTATCAAACCAATTGATCCCTCCGTTAAATGCCGCTTTCACGACCTGATTCATGGTCTTTTGATCCATCGGTGAATAAAATTTGCCTACAAAACCACTTCCTTGTGAAAATTGAATACAACCCAATCCAATCGGTGAGATTTCAAATTCAGTTTGACCTAGTCTTCTTTTTTGCATAATCCCAACCACCTTTTCCTTTTATTAAACACAGAATGAATATTCATTCCTATTGTTACAAAATATTTTTCTTTAGCTTTTTTCTTGAAGATTATTGTTTTTTCATGGGCATGAATTTGAGTCATTGACATAGATTGCAACGTAAATTTGATAATTTTGGTTCACACGCTCTTACAATATTGAATACTAAAAAAATCGCTCAGGAACCACACAATCAGCTCGGACAGTAAATCAACCTGGAGTTTCGTCGGAATTTTATTTTAATAGCAACAATCTATGTGGAACCTGAGTTTTATTTTTTGATTAAATCCCAAATGGCACTCACACCTGCTTCAAGTGTGTGCTCATCTAATCGCTTTTGATCAGAAAGATACAGCTTGGCCAGCGCTATTGCTGATCCCCCGAGCATAGCGACTAACATTTCAATAGGCATGGCTTTCAATAAGCGCTGTTCTACTGCACGCTGGAATAATGTCATGAGTGGTTCGAGCACCCGCATAGCTTCGGCACGAGTTTCTTCCGTAATAAGTGGTGAATTTTCATATTGTTCAGTGAAATTCAATTCCTGTGGATGTTCAATGGAAAATCGGATAAATTGGATAAGGTACTGCTTGAGTTGCGCCTCAACGGGAGTATCTTTAAAACTATGATTGAAAATGTGTTCCGCCATCCGTTTTTTAACTTCTATATAAAGGGCGTTGATCAAGTCTTCCTTATTTTTAAAATAACGATAAATAGTACCGATTCCTATATTGGCTCTTTCTGCTATTTGCGACATGGGGGTCCCATGAAATCCTTGCTCTGAAATCAGCGCTAATGTTGCCTTCAAAGCAGCGGATCTCTTATCCACTAATGCTTCCTTCATCATAAACTCCTTCATTTCATTTTCTTCAACAAGGAATGAATGTTCATTCTGTTATCAGTTTAACCATACATTAAAAAAGAGTCAATTTTTTATGGACACTTATCCTAGACTCAACATACGCTAAAAAAAGAGATCATTGACAAAAGAGGTATGCATCATGGGAAATCACATTTATTTTAATGCGCAGCTCTCTCCACAAATGTACACTACAAAAAAGGCGCCACCGGCTCCAAAACAAAGTTATTATTATAAAAATCAACTGGTTGAATCTGTAGAAAGTCTCAGACAGGACAATGAACAAGCTAAACAACATATTGTTGAATTAAACCATTCCTCACAGCAGATCCTTCAAGACATTCAAACCAATTTAAATAAGCTTAATCGGGAACACCAAGCGCTTCATGGAGACTACGAAAGTCAGCAGAAGACCCTCCAAACATTAGAACAAAGGCAGTTAGAAGTAGAGCAAGGGTATGAAAACGTAAAGGAGCGTTCTCAAGCGTCCTTAAAAACATTAGTGGATAAACTCAATGCACTGAGGGATCAACAAGCTGATGACCACCAAAAACTATCAGAACAACTCTTGGTCCTTGCCCAGCTTCAAGAGGAGATCATCAAACTAAAGGGAAAGCTCATGGAGGAAATCATCCTTTAAAAACAAAAGGGTCAGGTCTCCCACCCCATTGAATGAAAACCTGCCCCTCTTGCAATCCTTTTAAAATTTTATTACTGCACGAAATCGCGTTTGTCCATTCATCATCTTTTCATAGGCTTCATTCACTTGCTCCAGACTGAACGTTTCTATCATCGGTCGGGTTCCTGTTTGCACACTAAAATTCAAAGTATCTTCTGAATCTATGGACGTCCCACTATTCCAGCCTTGTACGGATTTCCGCCCAGCAAGCAGTACAGCTGGATTGACTTCGACCGGCTCTCCTGTCGCAGCAACAATTAACAATTTACCATTATCGCCTAGTCCATCCACTAGTCCAGAGATGGCCTTGCTGTTAGGAGCCGTTGCGAGAATGATCTTCGCTCCTAATTTGCCGAGCGCCTCCCCTATTTCTTGGACGCTTGTATCAATATAAGTATGTGCGCCAAATTCTTTCGCTAGAGTTTCCTTGTCTTGGCCTCGAGACAAGGCCACTGTTTTGAATCCCATTTTATTTGCAAATTGAATGGCTAAGTGTCCTAAGCCACCAATCCCTTGAATGGCGACAACATCCCCTGCCCTTGCTCCGCTATTTCGTAAGGCATTAAAAGTAGTAATTCCCGCACAAAGTAATGGGGCGGCTTCTACTGATGTTAGTTGTTCTGGAATCAAGGCTAATGCTTCCTGTGGAGCCACCATATATTCAGCATAACCCCCATCATAGGAAATCCCACACGTTAAAGCCTTCTCACAGTTGACAAAGTCCCCTCTTCGGCAGGCCTCACACTCTAAGCAATGTCCGGCGTTCCAGCCCACACCCACACGCTGACCTTCTTTCCAAGACGTGACATCCTCACCGACGGCGTCAATATAGCCCGCAATCTCATGACCTGGAATCCGTGGATACGAGAGACCTGGAACATACCCCTCCTTAACTGCGGAATCACTATGACAAATACCGCATGCCTCTACTTTAATGCGGACTTGACCGCGGCCTGGATTCGGTATCTCTCTTTCTACTAATTCAAACTTTCCACCTGGATAAGACACTTGAGCGGCTTTCATTAATGTCATTTACTTTTTCTCCTTCTTTAATAAGGTGTGTCATTTTAATTCCTCTAATATGACTCAGCCTTACTTTATTTCATATCTTGCCATCATGGGTTATACTCATGGTATTACTTAGAGTTATATCGAAGTCAAGCCATTATTTTTTATAAAAGGAGTTTTTATTCATGTACACCATTAATGAAGTTGCTGAGATTTGTGACCTCTCTGCTCATACCCTCCGTTTTTATGATAAAGAAGGGCTCCTCCCTTTTATCTCAAGAAGTAAAAGCGGGAAGAGAGAATTCTCGGAAAGAGATTTAGAACTTGTCAAACTGATTTGTTGCTTAAAAAATACCGGTATGCCTATTAAAGAAATCAAGCATTATATTGATCTCTTTATGGAAGGTGACGACACCTTCGAGACACGGAAACAGCTCATGATAGAGCATCGCAAAGAAGTGCTGAGACAAATGAGTGAGTTGAAGAAAAACCTCAACATCATTGATTTAAAGATTGCTTTTTACAATGCCAATGGCAACGACATGCCCTCATAAACTTGTAAATGTAATTTCTCCCTAGGATAAAAGACAAGCTCCCCTTAGAGTATGCTCTAAGGGGGTTAAAGATTTATATTGAAAGGGAATCATCACTTAATTTCCTATGATTCACATAGTTTAAAAGGCACTGGCATTTGGTACCGCTTGGCCATTAACCTATGACGTCACTCCTATCGCCTTTTTAATGTGTCATATTACCTGAGGCATCTATCCATAGTAACAATGAACGAATGGTTAGAAGGGGGATTTTTTTCATTCAGTCTGTTTTAGCCGCTTTATTGACCATCTCAATTAAATCATCATAAGTGGTTCCCTTAAATTCTTTACCATTAATAAAAAAGGCTGGAGTCCCTTGTATACCTAATTTGCTGACATAGGACTGATCCTTTTTTAAATCATTTTCATATTTCTTTGCTTTAAATGCCTTCATAACTTTGTCTACCTTCGCTTGACTCGTCACTTCTTGTAATGTTTTTTGTAAAAAGTCATTTGTATAAACATCCATTTGTTCATATTTAGAATCCGCGGGTTGTTTGCCGTATAATTGGTCATGAAATTTCCAAAAGATTTGATTGCCTAATGCATGGTACACAGTCTCTGCAAAAAGTGCCGATCTTGTTGAGTCCGTATAAATAAACGGGTCATTCAAAAAATAAAAGCTAGCTTTCCCTGTGTCTACTAAGTCTTTCTCTATTTCAGGAAATGCTGTTTCATTAAAATTTTTGCAATAGGGACATTTATAATCGCCAAATTCCACTATTTTCACAGGCGCACGCTTATCGCCTAAATAAGGTTGTCCTTTGTAATCAAAGGCCGCTTCCGTTTTTTGAACATTACCGACAATGATAACAACAGCCAGTGCGATGACAAAGAGCCCAATCGCTCCATATATATACCCACGGGCCTTTTGTTTTTTGACATTTCTCTTATTAGTCTTCTTCCGTTTTTTCTTTGCAACCATAAGGACACTCCATTCCCATTCAAATTTTATGTTAATTATTATCAACACTACACATTGTAGTGTAAGTGACTAAAAAACAAGTGACAATACTAAATAACTGCCACTAGAATCATTTCTATAAGAATGATGAGCAGTGAAAGGATGAGTGAATGTGCTTTCAATTTTAATGGGATCCCCTGCTTCGGGTTGATCAAGTGCTGCAAGCGATAATTGACCGATTCTACTGAAAAATGAACAAGAACTGGCGCAGGCTGCTTATGAAAACCATTTTTTATTAATTTTAATAGTGCTGTGCTCAGCCCTAATTCAGAGCCTGTCTTCTTTATCGCAAATTCATCTGCTGAAAGCTCACAGACAATTTTATAATTCTGATACAACCACTTTTGAAGGGGAAGGAACCAGAGAGACTTGGATATAAGTTGTAAGATAAAGAGCTTCATAGGGTCGTGATTCTTTTGATGAAAACGCTCATGCTTCAACACTGCCTCAAGTTCAAGTTCATCCAATAAGGTCAACAAACCTGTGCTCATAACCATTCGTGGGCGTCTTAGGCCACATGTGAAAGCGAGGGGATCATTATGATTAATGATTAAGATCGCTTCACACTTTAATTGATACCGCCGAGATACCTGTTCTGTGATGTTTATGTTTTGAAGTTGGCTCAACTTTCTTTGCAGCCTTCTAAAGAAATAAAAATATCTTCCCGTACTTATCACCATGATCAAAAAACTATAAGTAATCCATGCGTTTATGACCAGGAGAATGCAGAAATAATAAATAGAATCCTTCATAACTAAACCAATGCAAAATTCAAATAGATTGACATGGAGCCTCACGCCAAAAAAGATATGGAGTAAATACATCCCCATTTGACTCCACACAATGCCCGCCATCACAAGACCGCTACCAAAGAGGTACAAAGACTTTTTTTGCCACATTATGATTGATCCTTTTTTAATTCCTGAATTTTATCCTCTAATTTTGCAAGAAGCTCCTGATCGATAGTCTCCATCGCATCAAGCATGTGGTTAATGACTACACCACCAAACTCATCTAGCAGATTCTCCGTTAATTTCTTGGATTGTTCTTCAACGAAGGCAGCCTTAGTCTGCACGGGTCGAAAAAGCGAAATTCTGCCCTCTGTTCTTTTAACCAAAACACCTTTATTAACTAGGCGCTTCATCACTGTCATCACCGTATTAAAATTGATCGGCTTGTCCTTTTCTAAATGCTGCTGAACACTCTTAATCGGTTGTTCACTTTCGACTTCCCACAAATAATCCATTATTTTCGCTTCTAAGGAGCCAAAAAAACGGTCTAACCCGACTTTATCATATTTAAAATTTTTAATATTCATCTAAAACGAGCCTCCACTACAGATTGTAGTGCTAATATAGTTACATTTCAAGTCCTTTTGTGCTTTAAAAATAGAAAACTTTGTTTCTAGAAGACTTTTCTCTTAAGTTATTTTAATATTTTCTTGCCCTTAAAGCATCCAACGCCAAAAATCGACTGCCACATAAAGCAAGATAAAAAGCGATCACCATAACTAGAAGATTAAGCTCATAACCACCTAAGAATCCGGAAGATAAATGTGCGAAGATAATGGCACCGATCATAATGACGACGCCTAGAGCCGCGACAACTCGAGTAAAGAGTCCTAATATCAAGAAAATCCCGCCGACTAATTCAACGCAAGCCACAATATAAGCCAAAGAACCCGGGAGACCTATGCTTTGAAACCATCCAGCAACATTGCCGATCCCCCCCTGAAACTTTACTAAGCCGTGAACAAAAAGGGTAATCCCTAACATGATTCTTAAAAGCGTTAAACCTATCTCATGTTTCATCATAAAAATATCCCTCCTATCATTTGCACGTTAGCCTTCCAATCATTTGGGCGGTGATCGCACTGTCCGCTAGGCTGACAACCCCATTTTAAAATTTAAATTATAATCGCCCAGCTTTGCTTCCCTGTCCCACTTTTCATTATTACAATGTATGCGAAGAACTTCGCGATTATTTCGTTAATTTGTCCCTAGTTGCGTTACCGTCACCATCATCTAAAGAGCCGATGTGAAGCATTTTTCAAAAAGTTTCGCACGAGATTTTATAAGTAATCCGAGGAGATTAATCTAAATTTAGAAAAAATTTACAATAAGTGCACTTTTTATTCCTCTTAAAAAAAAAGTATAAAATTGCAAGCAGTGAGGCAAGGATGTTTAAAGTGTCCAGAGGCATTGAACATGAAATGAATGAGATTGACTAAAAACTCAAGCGGTCAATGGGACTTAACATCTCCCCTATTTTAGCCATTGATAAAAGCTCTCCTTAATCGATCACTCACAATCAAATGGAGTTGAGGTTTTCTCACCTTCAAATCTGAGATATAACGGAGAGTTTTGGTTGTGGTAGAGATGTTGGAGAAGTCTTTTGAGCGATTAACAGATGGTGATACATTACTTATTCACTCTGACCAAGGATGGCATTACCAGATGAAGCAGTATCGACTGGGCCTAAAAGAACGTGGGATAACCCAAAGTATGTCACGTAAAGGGAACTGTTATGACAACGCCGTGATTGAGAATTTCTTGGCATTATGAAATCTGAATTCCTTTATCTCAAAGCATTTGAAAGCATTGATCACTTTAAGCAAGAGCTGGATAAATATATGGATTACTATAATAACAAATGGATTAAGGCGAAATTAAAAGGCAAGAATCCGATACAATATCGAACCCTTGCCCAACAGGCTGTCTAATAACTAACCTGTCTAAATGTCTAACCTTTTGGGGTAACTTCAAGAATGTTCGGATTTTTCTTTGAGTGAAAGACTTCTGTCCCAGCCTCTTCCTTTCACTACACATTCATTGTCAGTGTTTTCGACCAATAATTGATGATGTCATCGGTATCAAGCGCAAGCCCGAAGGTATTCTCGATATTCATGATGGTGGAATCATGGAGTTCCCTTGAGTAACAAGCACTGGCGTCCTTAACAAGCGTGACATTGTAATCGAGCATAAATCCATCACGGGCGGTAGATTCCACGCATACATTTGTTGCTACGCCTGTCATAATGATCGACTTTCGCTTTAAATTTTGTAGGATCATATTCAAATCAGTTCCGATAAAGGCGCTGTATCGATGCTTCTCTACTATGATATCTTCAGCTTGAGGCTCAAGTTTATAGAATTCCGTTCCCCATGAATACTTTTTCACGATACCCAAAGGGTCTTGAGAGGGTTTTTGTAGACTCAGACGTGTTTTCCAAGCCTCAGACACCGTATTCTCGTCTAATGTCATCTGAATAAAGATGACGGGAACATTCATTTTTCTTGCCTCTGTGATTAATTTTTGAACCTGAGGAATGATGGCCTGAGCATCAGTGACATCACTTCCTCGATTGGCACAAGCGCCAGCTTCATGACAAAAATCATTCTGGATATCAACAAGAATAAGTGCAGCTTCCTCCGGATTTAAATGTGCTTTCATTTAAATAGCCTCCTCATATTTTTTAGATAGGCAAAACATCAGATTGTTTATTTTGGGACAAGGATCCTGTCCCCATGTCCCACAAATGACAGGCGACATGGTGACCTGTGTTTACTTCGATTGTTGGTAATTGAGCGTTTCCGCATTGTGCGGTGGCATGGGGACAACGGGTTCTAAATCGGCATCCACTTGGTGGGTTTAGGGGACTCGGCAATTCCCCTTTTATGAGTTGATGCTTATCTAAGTTGGAGACACCAACCTTCATTGAAGGCTCTGAATTTAACAGAGCTTTCGTGTAGGGGTGTCTGGCATTGGAATAAATGTGCTGAGCGGACCCTTTCTCGACCACCTTTCCCAAGTACATGACCATCACTTCATCACTCATATACTCCACAACATTCAGATCATGGGAAATAAAGAGCAGGGAAAGATTAAAATCCTTTTTAAGATCTTGAAATAAGTTAAGCACTTGCCCTTGAATGGATTTATCAAGCGCGGAAACAGCTTCATCGGCAATAATTATTTCAGGTTCTAACACTAAGGCTCTCGCAATAGCTACTCGCTGTCTTTGCCCGCCACTTAGACTTTGTGGATAGCGATGGGCATAAGAACGTGGTAATCCGACGGCTTCCAAATAATCATTCGCTTTTTTTCTCGCCTCTTTTTTGGATACGCCATTCGTCCATAAACTAAATGCGACATTGTTTTCTATGGTCATTTTCGGATTGATGGAAGAGTAAGGATTCTGGAAGACCATTTGAATTTTTCTTTTGATTTGATTTAATTTCCTTCCTTTTAATGTAAGGATATCTTGATCGCGATAAAGCACCTCCCCTTCATCAGGTTCAATCAGTCTCAGAAGCAAACGAGCGAGTGTTGATTTCCCACATCCTGACTCTCCGACAATGCCCAGTGTGCCTCGTTCCTTAAGCGAGAAGGACACATCACTAACCGCCGAAACAGCCCCTTTACTTTTACCGAAACTCCCCTTAACAGGAAATGACTTACTCACACCTTTAACCTCTAAAATCGTATTCATTCCAATCACCTTCCCGTCAAGAATTGATCTCTAGTGCATCACGCAGCCCATCTGCTACGAGATTAATAGTCAGAGCTGTAATAAAAATAAAGAGCCCAGGAATAATCGTCACTAAAGGATTAATAAAAATTTGCCCCTTAAGGTTGTTCAGCATGATCCCCCATTCGGGTGTGGGGGGCGAGACACCTAGACCTAAAAAGCTTAAACCTGAGGCAAGCACAAGACTAATACTGATCTGAGTCGTCCCATAAACAAACACCTTAGCAAAGATATTTTTGATCACATGATATCGAATAATTGAAATGCTTTGAGCACCGCTGGACTTTGCAGCCTCTATAAACTCTTCTTCTCTCACCCCCTTTACCGCTGATTCTGCAACCCTAGCAACAGGCGGGATAAAAATAATAGAAATCGAAATCACGATGTTATTAATCCCTTGTCCTAACGCTGCTGAAATACCAATAGCTAATAAAATAGCTGGGAAAGAATAAAAGATATCAAGTGTTCGCATGATGATCGTATTGAGGATCCTGCCAAAGTAACCTGCGATCACTCCTAAGGCGCCTCCGATGACAATGGAAATAACAACAGGGAGAAAGCCAGCATATAAACTTAAACGCCCGCCGTACAACACCCGCGTGAGCATATCACGCCCTTGTTCATCGGTCCCGAGAATATGGCCTGTTGAGCCTAAAGGTAATAATCTATCCGTTATCTCGCCATCCAAAGGGCCAAAAGGAGCAATGAGAGGGGCTAATAGGCAAGAAAGAACAACAATACCAAGAACAATTAAAGCAATAAAAGCAATGCGATTTTTATAAAATTCAAGCCATACCTTTTTCAACAGGGAATCTTCTTTTATTTCATTGCTTAGCAGAGATGGATTTGTTAATTCTGATTCATTTAACATGCTAACCTCTCCTTTAAGACCCTCTCACTCTTGGATCGATAATGGAATGCAGAAGATCGACAATTAAATTTAATAAAATAAAAATGACACTTACGATCAGAACCCCCGCTTGAATAATCGGATAATCTCTTTGACTTACCGATTGATAGATTAATTGTCCTATCCCCGGCCAAGCAAAGACGGTTTCAACTAGAACAGATCCCCCTATGAGATAACCTAATTGCAAGCCAGCAACCGTAAGCAGATTGGGCGTCGCATTTTTTAAGACATGCAGTAGGATCCGAAAGGGTTTTAGACCTTTAGCCTGCAATGTTTGGACAAAATCCTGGTGCAATAGATCAAAGACAGCGCTCCGAACCATTCGCGTCATAACCCCTAGTGTCGTCATCCCAGCTGCAACTGCTGGCATTATGATGTGATAAAACACATCAGCAAAGCTCCCGCCATTCACACTCGATTTCATACCTATTGGAGGTAACCAGCCAAACAAAACGGAAAATATCCCGATTAAAATGAGGGCTGCCCAAAAGTTGGGGATACTGATCCCCGTTAGACCGATTAAATTGCCAATCGAAGCGAGCCAAGACTTCGGTTTATAGGCACTGTAGACACCAATCACGAGACTAATGACGAAGGCAAAGATCCCCGCCCCTAACGCAAGAATAAGAGTATTCAATAACGCCGGGAACAATAAGGCATTCACACTTAATTGCCTTACAATCGATTGACCAAAATCCCCGTGGAGACTGCGCATTAACCAATCGACATATTGAATATAGAGGGGGTGGTTAAGTCCTAATTGCTCTGTTATCTGAGCGCGCACTTCCTTACTCGCATCAACAGGTACAATAGAGTCTACAGGATCACCAGGGACAATTTGTAGCATTAAAAAGACGATAATCGATACCCCAATTAAAGTGGGAATCATTAATAATACTCTATGGGTCAAAAATTTCAGCACGACTTACACCTCCTCATTTATTTTGCTGGTTGATGGAAACTGTCGTGAGATCAGCAAACCAAGATTGAGGTTGCACGAAACCTTGAACATCTGGTGCCAGGACTCTGAGGTTCAAGTCATGGGCCACAAAAATCCAGGGCGCATCTTCAGCGATAAGTTTTGCAGCTTGCTGGACCTCTTTATCTCTCTGCGCGGTATCAAAAGTCCCGGTCGCCTTTTGGATATATTGATCGACTTTTGGATTGGAATAGCCTCCGATATTACTGCCATTTGGAAACTTTGAACGTGTTGAAAAATAGCGGTCAAAAATCATCGGTGTATTCGTCGGTAAAGATATATTGATAGCCCCCACTGAGTTATCTTTTGGAAAACCGGAAAGATATTGATTGAGTAAAGTTTGCCATTCGACCGCTTCAATGGTGACATTAATGCCGACGGCTTTAAGATTTTTTTGAATGTATTCGTTCATCTCTATCGGCCACATATTTCCGGAACCACTCGTTGGCACCATAAAGGTGGTTTTAAATCCTTTAGGATAGCCTGCCTCTTTTAGCAGTTCTTTGGCCTTCTTTGGATCATACTTATATTGAATAGCATCATCGCTATACCAAGTGCTTCCCGGATAATCGACTTGCGTTGCCGGAGTCGCCGCACCGTTTAATAGCGCTTTTGATAAGCCTTCACGATTGATCGCATAATTGGCAGCCTGACGCACGCGTTTATCATTCCATGGTTTTTCGTTTAAGTTAAGAACGTAAGCCCAATTGTGTGGATATTCATTTTCAAGGACTTGATAATGATCCTTCTTCAGTTGTTTAATAGCCTCAGAAGGCGGAACCTCGGCCCAATTGATATCCCCTGACTTCAAAGCCGCTAGTCGGGTGGAAGCATCCGGCATTGGGAGCAAGACCAATTGTTTAAGTTTTGGCACATTTCCCCAATAGTCTTCATTCTTTTCAAGTACGAGTTCTTGACCTTTGGTGATACTTTTGAATTTAAAAGGGCCCGTTCCTGCGGGATGCTCTTGATAGTCCTTTCCATATTTCTTTATCGCCGTCGGACTTGCAAAAACAACTTGCGTTAAATCGTATGGAAGGGAGCTATAAGGCTCTTTTGTTTTAATTTGCACCGTATCCTCATCAATCTTTTTATAGTCCTTAATATATTTAAGACTGGTTGAAAGTCCTCCGGCTAATGTCGGATTAAAATATTTAGATTTTGAGTTATGAACACGATTAAGGTTAAAAATAACGGCGTCGGCGTTAAATGGGGTTTGATCATGAAAAACGACACCCTTACGGAGATGAAAGGTCCATAATGTAGGGTCACTCTTTGAAACTTCCCAAGAGGTCGCCAATCCAGGTTCTACTTCGGCCGGCTGATCGCTTTGGGTAAGATTCCATTTTGTTAAACCTTCATAAAGTTGAAAGCCTACAAATCGCCACCCTTCGTATCCTTCACTAGGGGAGACATCCGTGGTCGGGATATTAGATGCTGACATGCCAATCACTAAGGTTTGACTTGTAGAAGAGCTGCTGCCTAAAGAGTTTGTTCCACACCCTGTAAAAATGAACAAGCTCATTATCATGATAAGTAATGCAACACAACGTATCTTTTTTGATCTCATCGATATCCCCCTTTGAAAAAGACGATTCCTTTAGCGTTTAAGCCTCTTTACTCATTTTGTCTTGCATAAAACAAGCCACCCGATGCTGTTCAGTCAATAGATCCAACTCCGGACTTGCTTTTGTACAAGCGGACTCAGCATAAGGACATCTGTCACTAAATGCGCATCCTTCAGGCATATTGGTAATCAGTGGTGGTTGACCCGGAATCGTGACAATCTTCCCCGACATCTCTTTCTGTGGAGTAGAAGCCATTAGCGCTTGCGTATAAGGGTGGGAGGGCTCTGAAAGGACTTGACGCGCTTCGCCGTATTCCACAATTTTCCCTGCATACATCACGGCTATCTGGTCGGCCATTTCAATAGCGACACCAATATCATGAGTCACTAGAATAATAGACATACCGTGCTCTTTTTGGATTTTCTTAAAGAGGTTAAGAATTTGTGCTTGGATGGTGACATCTAAAGCAGTAGTCGGTTCATCTGCTAATAAGATGTCGGGATTACAAGCTAATGCCATGGCAATAACCGCCCGCTGCCGCATGCCACCACTCATTTCATGGGGATAGACCCTCCTTCTTTCTTCAGGTGAAGGGATCCCCACTTCTCGGAATAAGTCGATCACTATTGATTTTGCTTCTTTTCTCGAAATTTTACGGTGGGCTTTAATCGTTTCTTCCACTTGTTTGCCCACCCGATACAAGGGATCAAAGGCAGATAATGAATTTTGAAACACCATCGCGATTTTATTCCCACGAATCTTCTGAATTTGCTTCTCGTTTTTCACCAGTAGTTCATCGCCCTGGAATTTGATTGAACCCGTAATTTCAGTCCCTTGCGGTGACAATCCTAAGATTGAGCGTAATGTCACACTCTTGCCTGATCCTGATTCTCCAATAATGACCAAGGTCTTGCCTCTCTCTACTGATAGATTGACGCCGCGGACAGCAGGGACCATTCCTTTTTTAGTTGAAAACTTGGTCACGAGATCCTTAATTTGTAAAACCTCTGACATAATAGACACACCCTCTCATTTATTAATCAAACCAATGTCTGTTTCACTAAACATGAGTGAAGGTCATCAGCATTCTTCATACTCTTAAATGTTGCCATTATTCTTCCTTGTTAACTTTTCTTACATACCCTAATGCTTTAATGCTTTAGATGACTCAGGTTTTATGTTTTCAAGCATACTATAAAGCTGTTGAAACGGGTAATAGTTAAATTTTATGTCATATTTCCTTACAAAACTAAAGACATCGCCCGTATGTTCAGTTATTTTTAAAAATATAAAAGATATAAAATATTCATTCGGTTAATCAAAGGGGGCATCTAGGGAGGTTGTTTTTTGGATATTGATTCGATGGACCTATATTGTTTTGTTAAAGTTGCCTATCAAAAAAGCATCACTAGAACGGCTCACCATTTGCATCTCACACAACCGGCACTCACATCAAGACTGCAAAAATTAGAGGCAAAATTAGGGGTGCAACTCCTTTTAAGAAGTTCAAAGGGCATTAAACTGACAGAAGAGGGATCATTATTTTTAAAACACGCTATAAGGATTTTAAAGGAGCTCAATGCAATTGAAACTGAACTCAACAAGCTTCAGGAAGGTTACAATACCATTAAAAGTAACCATTAAGAGACATATAGGCTCCTTCTCCTTCTAAGCCTCCTTTCGAGCATTGGTATCGACACTAAATAACCTTATCCCTGCTCAGGGATAAGGTTATTTAGGTGTTATTATTCTTTGTCAAAGCAAACGAGTGCTTTTAAGATCTGTTACTCATTTAAAACCAAAGTCGTTGACAGCTTTTGCTTAGTAGAAAGCGGAATAGTTGCGCGGGGAGGGCTTACCTGAGTCTCTAACCCTTTTAACGCTGTATAATGCTGGGCGTGTCGATCCTTTAAAACATTGAGTGACATGCGCGAGCGAACAATCTCCCCCATCACGTCAATTTCCACGACAGCCATCCCTTCTTCATAGCCACATTCAGCCAACGTTTCGCCTGTCGGAGCAACAATGCGACTATGTCCATAAAAGTCATGATCGCCATGAATCCCAGACATATCAGACGAAATGAACCAACATTGATTTTCCAACGCTCTTACTCTGTCTAATAAATCATAGGAGAAACCATTAGCGTCTGTCTTAGGATCGGCCCCCACTTCCTCTAAGGGCCAAGCGGTCGGCATAATCAATAACTCTGCCCCTTTAAGCGTGAGTTCACGTGTACTTTCCGGGAACATTTTGTCGTAACAAATAAGCATTCCGATTTTACCCAATGACGTATCAAAAACGGGAAAATCTTTTCCAGGATAATAAACATGTACTTCATCTCCCGGTTGATGGACTTTGCGGTACGTCCCAATATAACCTTCTGGGCCAACGAGTACAGCTGAATTATATAAAACGTGAGGCTTTCCCCGCTCTCTTTCCGTCATACCGAAAACAACATGCATATTGTATCTTGCAGCAGCTTGAATCACGGTTTGGACAGAAGGACCCTCTGGGACAGTTTCAGCTTGCTCATATTGATAGGTTACATTATCCCTATCAAGCGCAAATAAATTTTTTAGATACCCTTGGAGCGATTGTTCTGGAAAAACGATCAAATCAACTTCTTGCAGGGCTGCTTGCTCAATAAAAGCTAAATACTTTTTTAAATTGTCTTCTTTGTTAAAGGTAACCCCCATCGCAACTGTGGCGACCTTGATTTTCGACATTCTCATCACTCGCTTTCTCGATTTTTGTTTCTCTCTTGCTTTCTTTGGTTCGTCGTCCTTTTCTTTTGCTCCCTCACTCCCTATCAATAGACCCTGTATCCATAACTAAGGGCATAAATATTGGTACAGGCTCTAGATCCATTGGGAAATCTTTAGTGAGATTAAAGAGTGCTTTCATCGTTTCAGGGAATTCTTCTATTGATTTTTCGATTTCTTTGGCAAACGCGGGATCCCATGAACGATTATTGATATACTCACTCATCTGCTTGAGCATCTCCAATTCCATTTACGGTTCCTCCATTTCTAACAAGATTAACTCGCCGTTGTCTTCACAAAGGTTTGAGCCTGTTCATAAGCATAAGCAGCCTTTAATAGAATAGCTTCTTCAAAAGGTCTTCCTTGCAATTGAAGCCCAATCGGTAAGCCCTGTCGATTAAAACCACAGGGAACTGAGAGAGCCGGAAAGCCATTAAAATTACTTGGAGAAGTTCTTCCCAATACACCAAGATCACGAGGATTGACCACCTTACCGCCTAAAGTAATGGTCTCCGCATGAATGGGGAAAGCAGTAATGGCCGTTGTCGGTGCCAACAAAATATCCATATTTTTATATATCTCTGACCACTGTTTTTGGTACTCTTTTCTCAAACGTTGAGCCTGAACATAGGCCCAAGCAGGTGTAAAGTGACCCATTAATAGACGACCACGAATATTACTCCCATAGTCCTCTGCTCGCTCAGCTAAGTGCTTGGCGTGGTAGCTATAAGCCTCCGCTGATGTAATCACACCTTGTAATTGAGTGACCTCCGATAATGAGGGGATATCCACTTCAATAATATGGGCTCCCAATGCTTCAAAAACAGGGATGGACGCCCTTACTGCTTGTTCTACTTCGGGATCAATATTTTCGAAATAGTAGCGTTCACAAATACCAATGGTCAGCCCCTTTAATCCCTCATCCCCCTGATTCAAGGTCTCTATGTAATCAGGGACATCAAGTTTTGATGATGTGAGGTCTTTTTTATCTTCACCAGCAATAACCGATAGAACGGCCGCCACATCCCATGTTGATTTCGCAAGCGGTCCCGCATGATCAAGTGATGAGCTTAACGGCAGCACACCGCGTCTGCTCACTCTTCCATAGGTCGCTTTAATGCCAACAACACCGCAAAGAGAAGCTGGCATACGAATTGAGCCGCCCGTATCTGTTCCCAATGAAAAAATAGAGCTTGAAGCCGCCACTGAGGTTCCCGATCCGCCGCTTGATCCCCCAGGAATCATTTCTGTATTCCAATAATTTCGTGCCGGTCCGTAATACTCATTTTCATTGGTGCCACCATAAGCAAATTCGTGCAAATTGGTTTTGCCTACTAAAACGGCCCCTGCTTCGGTGAGCTTTTCAATAACAGCTGCATCCTCATCAGGAACATAATCAGACAGCACTTTGGAACCCGCGCTCGTTAAAACCCCTTTTGTTGTAAAAAGATCTTTAGCAGAATAAGGGATGCCATGGAGATGGCCTCTATACTGCCCGTTCATGATTTCTTTTTCAGCTTTATAGGCCGCTAACATCGCCTGGTCTTCAAGAACCGTAATATAAGCATTCAATGCAGGCTCTGTTTCATTGATTCTCTCTAAACAATCCTTAACGAGTTCGACTGGGGAGAGCTCTTTGCTTTTAATTAAAGGCGCTAATGTCTCAATTGTATTTTCCACTAACCTCATCTTCATTTCCCCTCCTTGTTGACTTCTTGTTAATCATCATATCCAAAATTAAATGAATTTTGTAATAACAATAATCTATGTCTTATTTTCTAACAGTCTTCCAAGCTGAGAAAGCTTGACTTGCACATCCACCGCTTCCCTCAGCACAGCCTGACGTTCAGGCATACGATTTCCCGATAAAAGTTGTCACCACGGCTTAATGGCGATGGCTAATTTCTCCCTTTTAAGATCTTTCACAAAACCAGACTAAAAAGGAGACCAGTCTCGTACTTGTCTCCCTTCCTATGTCCAGTTCAGTAACGTTGATGAACCTATGGATTGAAAAGATATTAGACTAAATCGTTCATAGAGAAAACACGCTCTAATACCCTAATATAATGTATTTTTTTATATAATTACCTTTTATGATGATCCGAAATATGAGAACCTAGCATAACGAATACTATTCCCCAGGCAATAATATTATATAGAGCCGTCTAAAAATGATGAATATGTTTTCTCTCAAGATGTGAAGGTATGATCTTCTCTTTACACGAAACCAAATGGTGTTATATAATAAAGTAACACCATTTGGTTCTATATTAAATATGGCAAAGGAGATTTCTATGACATCGAGTAATCATACTGTAAAAGACATTGAACAAACGGTCATTTTAAATGCACCCATTCAAAAAGTTTGGGACTACGTTTCAACCCCCGAAGGTATCGAAAAATGGTTTATGCCTAATGATTTTCAGGCCATAGTCGGTCATGAATTTCATATTCAATCCCCTTTTGGTCCCTCTCCCTGTAAAGTATTGGACATTAAAAAACCACATCTTATTTCGTTTTCATGGGATATCGATGGATGGATCGTCTCGTTCCATTTAAAAGAGCAAGGGGATCAGACTGAATTTACTCTCGTCCATGGGGGATGGCCATCAGAGGATTCGCTAATAACTAAAGCAAAGCAAAAAAGTTCAGTGGTTCGCGATACTATGAACAACGGATGGCATGGTATTGTTCAACAGCGACTTAAAAAGGTAGTAGAATCGTTGTGACCGCCGTCAAGCATGATGTCTTCCAGGCGATTGCTGATCCTACTCGCCGGGCTGTCCTACAATTACTATCCCAAAAACAATTAACCATTTCTGAAATTACCGCTCATTTTCCGATCAGTCGAACGGCGATCGCTAAGCACCTTGGCATTCTTTCAGAAGCACGGCTTGTGAGTGGAGAAAAAGTAGGGAGAGAAAAAATTTATCACCTTCATCCCGAGCCTTTAACAGAATTAAAACAATGGCTCGCTTACTTCGAGCAATTCTGGGAGAATAAACTGAGCATACTAAAGCATGTGGTTGAAGATGATGAATAGAAGTATTCAATGATATGTTTTTAGGCAGCCCTATTTGATAGGACTGCCTATATTTCTTCAAGTTTGCGGTTTTCTTAAATACGTCAGCCAATAAATACCGCCGACAAAAATGGCACCTCCAACAATGTTGCCCAAAAAGACTGGAACAAAATTACCGAAATAGTCCCCCCAAGTAAATTGCCCAGCAAAAATGGCGGCAGGGATGACAAACATGTTGGCCACAACGTGTTGAAATCCGATGGCGACAAAGGCCATAATGGGAAACCAAATCGCAACAATTTTACTGATCATATCTGTTGAACCATAACAAAGCCATACTGCTAAACATACGAGCCAGTTACAACCAATGGCGGATATAAAGGCCTGCATGAAAGTTTCATTAAGCTTCCCCGTTGCGATGGCGACGGTTTTATCTAAAAAGGGTGCTCCTTCAGTTAAACCGACAACGTGACCGAAAAAATAAGCAACGCATACTGCACCAATAAAATTAGTAATCGTAATGATAACCCAGTTGGAAATTAATTTACCAATCCCTATTTTTCTGGAAAACAGTGCCATAGCGACAGCCATCATATTTCCCGTTAACAGTTCCCCTCCGGCTAGAAGCACTAAAACTAGCCCTACAGGAAATACTGCAGCTCCTAAAAATGAACTAAATGAGCTCCAAATAGCAGGAGGCATCCCAGCAGTCACTCTTATATCCAATAAAAAGCCAACCGAAATAAAGGCGCCTCCCAAAAAACCTAATAGGAGCATATTAATAAAAGACATTTCCGCTTTCTTCGTTCCATTTTCTACTGTTATTTCTGCAATTTCCTGTGGAGAATGAAATGCCATGTAGTCACCCCTCACCTACTGTAATATCCTCAATTGAAAACCTCACTTTATGCTTAGTATCTTATTTACTGGGCGAGAATTATTCATCGGAATATGTAGGGAAGGATAACTATGGAGAAGAATTGTATACTTTCACACGCATGATACGTACTAATGCTTCATCAGCAATACTACTCTTCTAACAAACATCATTGTATGCAAACCAAGAAAAATCGGGCAAAGCCCCGATCCATATTAAAGCAATGAAAATGTTTTTTTACCAAAGGCTGCGTTATCACCCCAGTTGATTGGAACGGAAGGCGCGAGGTTCGGAACACTTATACCAAGTGTATTCCTCAACCACCCCAAAAAGTTAAGAACACTTTTCGGGGACCCCGATTACCACCCCAAAAAGTTAAGAACACTTTTCGGGGACCCCGATTACCACCCCAAAAAGTTAAGAGCACTTTTCGGGGACCCCGATTACCACCCCAAAAAGTAAAGAGCACTTTTCGGGGACCCCGATGGTGCGTCGAACGCCGACCCTACCCACATCAAAAAAATCGTAAAACATGATTTTTCTGCGAGGATGATTCTCTTAGTAGCTTTCCTTAGTCGTGTGGGCATGAGGAAAGCGAGCGCTTGGAGTGGAGGTCAACACCAACACACTATCGACATCCAAAAAACTGCAATTCTTCACCAAAAAAGGGACAGCCATAAGCGTTAAACTTATAAATACGCTGATATTATAAAAAGGATATTCACCCTTAACAGTGAATACCCTCCTATCAATGATTACCAAGCGTAAGCTTTCGGTGCTTCCCCATAGCCTGGGAAGATTTCGTCTAAGCGATCAAGAGCAGCCTGATCAAATGTAATGTCAACAGCACGAAGCGCTTGTTCAAATTGTTCAAGTGTTCTTGGACCAATTATCGGTGCCGTGATGGCTGGATGTTGAAGGACCCAAGCGAGCGCGACATCGGCTTCTTTTTCCCCGAATTCCTTACAAAAGGCTGAGAACTCCTCGAGTTGTTTTCTATGTTTTTCAATGCGTTCAGTTTGCTTGGCTGAACGCGACCCTTTTGCTGGATTTAAAGCATTTCCACCAAGAAGACCACCATCTAGTGGACTCCAGACAATGACACCAATACCTTGGTCTTTAGCTGCTGGTAAGACTTCTAATTCGGGAAGTCGACAAAGCAAGCTATATTTATGCTGTTCCGATACAAGGCCGAAGAAGTGGCGTGATTGTGCTGCGGCCTGTGCCTTTATAAGGTCCCAACCGGCAAAGTTACTAGAACCGACATAATCAATAGTCCCCTGTTGCACAAGGGATTGGAAGACTTCCCATAGTTCATCCCACGATGTGTTTCTATCAACATGATGCATTTGATATAACTCAATATGATCCGTTTGTAGTCGCTTTAATGATCCTTCCAAATGACGACGAATTTTATAGGCAGACAAATTACGCTCATCGTTTGGACCGTCATTTTCATCATTCATTGGATTATAAACCTTAGTCGCGAGTACCACCTTTTCTCGTCGATTTCCACCTTGGGCAAACCAACGGCCAATAATTTCCTCTGTCCATCCTTTACGATCCTGACCATAGACATTCGCTGTATCAAAAAAATTGACTCCAGCATCCAAAGCGGCATCCATAATACGAAAAGCTTCCTTCTCTTCTGTAACCGGACCAAAATTCATCGTCCCTAAGCAAAGCCTACTGACCTTCATTCCTGAACGTCCTAATTGTGAGTATTCCAATGGTCATTGCCTCCTACGATCTGATTTTTGAACGAAATGAGAAAATTTAAATTTATCGGTTTCTATTATAAATAGTTTAATAGAAAAAGAGAAATAAAACGCTTAACTTTTATCGATCATTAATCGGTTCTTATAAAATTAAGAGAAATCGAGCGTTCTGAAGCGGAAATCCACACCGTCCTGATGTCCAGAATTTTATCCATTTATACTTAAAATTGCTTGGCTATACTTTACGCTTCGCTAAGCACAGTCTGATATTCGTACTTTCACACTCACACACTATGATTGTCGCCTACCCTTATTGGCGAAATCCTAAGTTACACTTATACCAAAAACCCTCTTCCAGTTTTAGAAAGAGGATTCTTGTACATAATTCTATGACATAGCGAAGTATCAACGGGTTTTAAACACCTGAATAAGCCATAAACCCACCATCTACAGGAATGGTAACTCCGGTCACAAAGCCGGACAAGTGCTCATCAACAAGCCATAACAGTGTGCCAAGAAGATCTTCTGGTACACCAAATCGTTTCATCGGTGTATTTCTTAAAATCTTATTTGACCTTTCGGTTAATGACCCATCTTCGTTTGTTAATAACGTGCGGTTTTGTTCAGTGAGAAAAAAGCCTGGGGCGATCGCATTCACGCGAATCCCAGCATCTGCCATATGCACTGCAAGCCATTGGGTAAAATTACTTACGGCCGCCTTCGCAGCACTATAAGCTGGTACCTTTGTCATAGGTGAATAAGCACTCATAGACGACATATTAATGACAACAGCGCCTTTTTTATTCAACATCTTCCTTGTGAAAATTTGAGTAGGAATGATCGTCCCAAGTAAATTCACGTCAAAAACTTTACCAAAGGCATCCATTTCCAAATCAAAAAAGGATGTCGTGTTTGGATCTTCGATATCCGCTAAATCAATCGTTTCATTGGACGTCGAGCCTTTAGGGTTATTGCCCCCAGCACCATTGATGAGAATATCACAATCACCGAGCTCATTGCTGATCTTCTGTTCTGCTTGTTTCACACTCTCAACATCCGTGACATCACAAGCCACCGCAATCGCCCTGCCACCTTCCTGTTCGATTTCTTGAACAATCTGCAAACCCTTGTCTTCATTCCGATTTAAGATGGCCACTTTGACCCCTTGTCTTGCTAATTCTTTAGCCATGGCTCGACAGAGTACACCGCTACCACCAGTGACAACGGCTGTCTTACCTTGCAAGTTTTCATTCATTGGTAACATATTTGTTCATCTCCTCAAAAATGGTCTATTCCCTAACTAGGATTAAAGATTCGCGTTCTCATTTAATTTTAAGTAAGCCACTGCATTGTAATATGAAATATCTTGAACGATTTTTCCAAGCCCTTCAATATCATTTGGGTATTCACCATTTTCCACCCATTCTCCTATCAATTGACAGAGAATACGTCTAAAATATTCATGCCGACTATAAGATAAGAAACTACGTGAATCCGTGAGCATCCCTATAAATCGAGAAAGTAATCCGATATTTGAAAGTGCCTTCATTTGAGAAATCATACCCTCTCGATGATCGTTAAACCACCAAGCCGTTCCAAACTGCATTTTAGCTATCGTTCCACCTTCTTGAAAATTACCTGCCATTGCAGCTAACATCTCATTGTCACGAGGGTTTAAACCATAAAGAATAGTCTTTGGAAGTTGTCCGCTCTGATCCATCGCGTCGAGTAACCTCGCTAAAGGGAGTGCTACGGGATCATCTCTCATGGAGTCCCCGCCGACATTGGCGCCAATGGATTGGAACAATCGTGAGTTAACATTTCTTAATGCTCCAATATGCAATTGCATGACCCAATCATGCTCACTGTATAATTGCCCTAAAGACACGAGTAGACAGCTGGTAAATTGCCGAAATTCCTTTTCTGACACCGTTTCTCTA
This sequence comes from Pullulanibacillus pueri, assembly GCF_014639255.1. Classification (GTDB taxonomy): domain Bacteria; phylum Bacillota; class Bacilli; order Bacillales; family Sporolactobacillaceae; genus Pullulanibacillus; species Pullulanibacillus pueri. The sequence goes on along the minus strand of NZ_BMFV01000015.1, from coordinate 52,162 downwards.
TTTAATGCTTTTCTTACAATTTGATCTAATTCTTCAAGCGTCGCATCTTCATAGACCACAGGTTCCAAACTATGGTCAGACAACCTACAGCCAACCTCATTAAAAAAATGTACACGTTTCTCCAAGGCCAACACGAGTTCACTGAAGGTCCTGATGGTTTGCCCAGTCACTTGGCCCAAGGCATCGATATAACTGGACCAAGCTTCCTCTTGTATAGATAAAACTTTATCTGGTCGGAAAGTTGGTAAGACCTTCGTCGAAAAATCCTTTTCTTTTTTTAACAGTTCGTGAGCATTGAGGTCATCAAGAGGATCATCCGTTGTACAAATGATTTCGACATTTGACCGCGTAATAAAACCACGGGCAGTAAATTCTTGAGTTTGTAATTTCTCGTTACACGTCTCCCATATTTCCTTAGCCGTATCCTTTTTTAAAATGTGATACACCCCAAAGTATTGCCTCAATTCCATATGTGTCCAATGGTAAAGAGGGTTCCCTATGAGTTTTTCTACTGTTTCAGCCCATTTTTCAAATTTCTCATAGTCATCAGCCTCACCGGTAATGTAATGTTCATCGATCCCATTAGCTCGCATGGCTCGCCATTTATAATGATCTCCTGCCAACCACAGTTCTGTCATATTCTTATACGATCGGTTTTCATAGATTTCTTGCGGACTTAAATGACAATGATAGTCTACGATTGGCAGATCGGCTGCGTATTGATGAAATAATTGTTTTGCCGTTTCACTATTAAGTAGGAAATTTTCGTCCATAAATGCCTTCATTAAAAGGACCTCCTATATCTGTAATGACAAAGGACTAAGAAGATTTAATTTCTTGCCCTTGTGTGGGGGTTCCATTTGTAGGACCACCCCATAAATTTTCATACTTATAACCCGTAAGTGCTTCTACAACTTCTTTTGTTTTTGGATCTACTTGTTGCTTTGACCCATTGTTTTTCAGACGATGAATTTCATCTACCAAAATCCCATGAGTTTCTTTATTTAATTTAAAGGTAAAGGCCGCTATCAAAGAGAGCAAGAGAAGAGCACCAACGCCGATGACTAAAACGTATACAATGGTATGAACAGCATGAGTGGACTGCGTGTCTGCCCCTTCAACAAAACCACCAAATTGTAACACAACCCCAACAAGAAAGGTCGCCAATGCAGTGGAGGATTTTCTAAAAAAGGTCATCACTGCGGCAAATAAACCTTCTCTTCTCTGTTTAGAAACCATCTCATCCACATCGGGAATAAATGGGTAAACATTCCAAGGTGTAAATTCTAACATACTCCTCCCGATTTGATAGACAGCAGAAATAATAAATAGGGTTACAATTAAAGAATGAGGTTGAATCAAGAATACGGCACCATAGGCTAAGAGACAAAGAATCATTGTAGAAAACGATACTTTAAATAAATTGGCTGGTCCTATTTTAATCATTAAGAACCCATAAGCGATAGTACATGGAATGCCGATAATACTGAGTGAAAGCATATTCGCCGCGACAGCTGATGAACTATTAAGGGCAAATACACAGAAAAAGACGAACACAGCATTAAAAGTATCCTTAGCTGTCATTGAACAAATATAAATGAATAAATGCTTTCGAAAACTTTTGATTTTAAATGTCGTACCATAGTCGATGATTGTCTGGCTCAACTGGTGTAATTTCTCCTTAAATCCACGCTGTGCTTTCATTTCTTCTAATAATTTTTGCTGATCTTCTGAGGAGAGTTCTCTCTCCCAAGTTGACTTATACGAAATAAAAACACAAATAGCAAAAACCACAGCGAAAAAGGCACCGTTTACAAAAAAGGCCATCGCATTATCTTTACCTAAAGCATTAATCAATTGTCCTGGAACAAAAGTCGCTAAGAAAGTTCCTGCGCTCGAAATAAACATTCTTGTCGTTGATAATTTTGTTCTTTTATTGAAATCCTCTGTCATTTCAGAGGGTAAAGTTTCCCACGGGATAAGAATCATAGCAGCGATAATTTCAAAAAGTAAATAAGTAAGGAGATAATACCAATAGTTCATTCCACTGGTCCACAATAAGATATAAACGAGCATCAATGGTGAGCCAATTAAGATGAAGAAGCGCCGTCTACCAAACTTTCTCCCTAATTTATTTTTAAAGAAATGATCTGAGAGGCTACCCATAGATAAACTAGCAACAGCGTCGACAATTCGGGCAATAGCAATGATAGAACCCGCTTCTACTGGGGTAAGATCACAAAATGTTGTATAAAAGAATAAGAGCCAGGCCCCAATAATGGTAAAGGCCCCTCCTCCGACCATGTCTGTTAGACCATATCCAATACTCGTCCTCAGGGTAATATTTTTATTTTTTCTCGACATCTCTATTCCTCCTTACAAAACATACTCGAAGAGATGAATCGCTTACATCTCAAGACTACCTAAATGGGGGAAAAATGACTCCCCCCCTTTTTTAAACAAACGATTTAGCCACAAGTTTCTCAGCATCAGAAGGGATTTCTTTTGCCAACAACTGATTCGTATCCCAAGCCCCCTGTAAGTACATGGCACCAAGGGCCCGATCATATAATCCATATCCTGGTCGGCACACCTCATCCCAAATATGTCGTCCATGATCTGGACGAACATAGCCCTTAAAACCATGCTCATATAGAGCGTTTACAATTCCCGTTATATTTACAGAGCCATCAGCATTTCGATGAGAGGTCTCTATGAAACTCCCATTATCTAGATGTTTAACATTGCGGATATGCGCAAAAGGAATCCGTTCTACAAAGGTTTTTACAATATCAATTAAGTCATTGTTCCTATTCCCACCTAATGAACCCGAACAGAAAGTAAGGCCATTCGATGGACTGTCCACTGCACTCAATATGTTCTGAATATCTTGTTTGTTTTTAACAATGCGTGGCAAATTAAAGACCGAAAACGGTGGATCATCAGGATGAATCGCCATTTTAATCCCATACTGCTCAGCCACAGGCACTATGGCTTTTAAGAAATAGATAAGATTCTCTAGTAAGTCTTGCTCCGTGATATCCTGATACTGTTCAAACAAACGTGTCAGGTCTTTTAACCTTTCTGGTTCCCAGCCTGGCAAGGTGAATGTATTGGCATGTGCCTCCATATTTTTAACCAATTGCTTTGGGCTAAGGGAGATCACCTTCTCAGCATCAAAAAATAGTGCGGTGCTTCCATCTTCCATTTCTTTAAATAAGTCCGTTCGTAACCAATCAAAGACAGGCATAAAATTATAACAAACGACTTTGACTCCAACCTCGCTAAGATTTTTTAAGGTTTCTTTGTAGGCTTGTATGTATTTTTCTCTACTCGGCAAACCGAGCTTTATATCTTCATGGATGTTGACGCTTTCAACAATGTCAATATGTAAGCCGTAGGGCTTCGTTTGTTCAGCGACCTCCTTTATTCGTTCAAGGGGCCAAACCTCCCCGACAGGAATGTCATGTAAGGCCCAAACCACACCTTGCACCCCGGGGATTTGTCGAATGTGTTGCAACGAAATCGGATCATTGCCTTCTCCATACCAGCGGAAAGTCATTTTCATCGTTATACCTCCTCAGTACTAATCCTTACAAACGTGAATATTCCCTTTAGTTCCTACTAAAGTATTCTGGGAATTCCCGCAAAAGAATTTCCTTTTCTGACAACATTAATCGCAAATGCTCCGTTTCTATTTTTTTAACCTCGGCTTTATTTTGATTACATATGGCCGAATAGATCGCTTTATGTTGATCGATTAATATCTCTTTATCAAAGGTTTCCTTTGCCATCAATCTTAATAGACGGAATCGATTTAGGTGTGCCGTCATTCCTTGCAACATCTGCCACGTGCGTTGTTTACCGGACCAGTCAAAAAGTTCCTTATGAAATTGCTCATCAAGATCGAAAAACTGATTTTTTTCGTGAGGCTCAATGTCAGTACGAGCCGAATATTCTTGCATCTTGATGTTAGCTTCTAGACGAACCAATGATTCATGGTGAATCGTCTCACAACACAAGGCGGCAACAGCAGTCTCTATTTGCTCACGAACAAAACGTGCCTCTTCAGCAAAGTCCAGGTTAATCAACGAAACGAAAGTCCCACTTTGAGGAATGATCGTTAAAAGCTCCTCTTGAGCTAATCTTAAAAAGGCCTCTCTAATGGGTGTTCGGCTTACCTGTAATCTTTCAGCCATTGTTTTTTCTGATATTTTTGTTCCTGGTGTGAGCTGCAACTTTAATATTTGTTCCTTCAACTCGCTATAAGCATATTCCTTTGCAGTTAGTGTCTTAGAAATGGTCATCAATTCTTTTCCCCTCTACCTACTATTTTGTCCTTAGTATACAGAATCACGAGGGAAATAACATTTTATATCCCGTGTCAAATGAGTGTACATTTACCTCCTTTGGTAAAACCATCACACTAAATCAACAATATTAATATACTAGTATGGTAGTTGTTTTTCATTATAAACCCGATGTTTTTAAATTTCAAGCGTTTTCATGAATTTTTATAGTCCTAAAAAGAGAGCATCTCAAATAAAAAGATGAGTCGATCCGTCTTTAAATCACTGGTGGTTCTGATTTGATCCTCTGATATGATTCTTGATACAAAAAAAACGCAGGACAATGAGTGACATAAAACACTCATTTCCTGCATTTCTAAGTCCAAATTCCCAATAAAATTATAGCTTGGTTTCGCCATCATTTCCATACCAGTCAAAGTGGTAAGTGCCTTCTTTATCCACTCTTTCATAAGTATGAGCACCAAAATAATCCCTTTGCGCCTGTATAATATTAGCCGGTAAAGTCGCACTGCGATAAGAATCATAGTAAGCAATAGCCGATGAGAACGTCGGTACGGGAACACCTGATTTAACCGCAACTGAAACCACTTCACGGACAGCGTTTTGGTAATTAGCGGTAATATCCATAAAGTAATCATCCAACATTAAGTTTTTCAATTCAGGGTTCTTATCATAAGCATCCGTAATCTTTTGTAAGAACTGGGCACGGATGATGCAGCCCGCACGGAATAACTTAGCAATTTGACCATATTGCAGATTCCATTGATATTCTTCACTGGCTGTTCGCATTTGCGCAAAACCTTGAGCATAGCTCATAATTTTACTAAAGTATAAGGCTTGGCGGATATTTTCAATTAAAGCTTGCTTGTCACCATCATAGGTATACCCTGTTGGTTTGGTCAAAACTTTGCTTGCTTCTACTCGCTCGTCTTTAAAAGCGGAAATGAAGCGGGCAAAAACGGATTCTGTAATTAAAGGCAAGGAAACCCCTAAATCTAATGCACTTTGCGACGTCCATTTTCCTGTTCCTTTGTTACCCGCACGATCCAAAATAATATCCACCATTGGTTTTCCAGTTTCGGGGTCTTTTTTCGTCAAAGCATTCGCTGTGATTTCAATCAAAAAGCTATCCAGTTCACCTTTATTCCATTCGGCAAACACTTCAGCCGCTTCCTCTACTGATAGTCCTGCCACTTCCCGTAGGAGATGATAGGATTCAGCGATCAATTGCATATCACCATATTCGATCCCATTGTGTACCATTTTCACATAATGGCCAGCACCATTAGGGCCAACATAAGTGACACAAGGCTCGTCATCTTGAGGCGCTTTAGCTGCAATTTTCTCAAGAATTGGAGCGACTAGATCATACGCTTCTTTTTGGCCACCAGGCATAATTGCTGGTCCCTTTAATGCCCCTTCTTCACCACCAGAAACACCTGTTCCAATAAAATTAATCCCTGAAGCTTGAAGTTCTTCATTACGGCGCATGGTATCTTTGAAGAACGTATTTCCTCCATCGATCAAAACATCGCCTTTATCAAGATGTGGAAGTAGAGATTGAATGGTTTTATCCGTTGGTGTCCCAGCCTTTACCATCATCATGATCCGTCTTGGCGTCTCAAGAGACGCAACAAATTCTTCAATAGAATAGGTAGGGACCAAATGCTTATCAGGATTTTCTTGGATCACTTCATCGGTTTTGGCCGCTGTACGATTATAGATCGATACTGTATAGCCTCTGCTTTCAATATTCAAGGCCAAGTTTTTTCCCATAACCGCCATACCGACGACGCCGATTTGTTGTTTACTCATTCTCACCACTCACTTTCTTAATGCCATTCGCATCTGAATAGTTCTAGTGTTACCCAGATGGCTTGCATCAATCATTATGTAATGTAACACAAACTTTTTTATTTTATCTTATCTCCTGCACTCTCAATCATCCCAGGAGTCTTTCTCTCTCGTGGACAGTTGTGTTACTAGTATATTATCACAATTTTGATGCAAAAGAGAATCTCAAGTGATTTTTCTAGGTATTATACTAAAAAAATAGTGAATAATCATGTTGACAATCTAAATTAAAATCTGTATGTTATTGAATAAAGGTTTTGTGCGAAAACTTTGTATATTCTCTTATCTAGAGCAGGCGGAGGGACTGGCCCGATGAAGCCCGGCAACCGGATGATACCTTTTTGTATGGTCACGGTGCTAACTCCAGCAGAAAGTATTTTCTGAGAGATGAGAGTCCGGACATCGATATGTTCAGGGTCTTTCTCTATGAGAAAGGCCCTTTTTAATTTTTTTATCTCTAAATAGAGTGTTGCTTTGCAGGTGAGAAATCAGCACCACTTAATGAAACATAAAAGGAGTTTAAATGTACATGACCACGAACATTAAAGATAGTCTGAAACAGCGGATTCTCATTCTCGATGGTGCGATGGGAACCATGTTACAACAACAGGATTTATCTGAGGCTGATTTTGGAGGAGAAGAGTATGACGGATGTAATGAATACTTATCAATGACCCGTCCAGATGTTATTTCTCGCATTCATTATGACTACTTAATAGCTGGGGCTGATATTATTGAAACCAATACCTTTGGTGCCACTCCCATTGTACTATCGGAATATAATCTCGAGCATTTAGCGGAAGAGCTCAATGTACAATCAGCCAAACTCGCGAGACAACAAGTTGAAACTGTTTCAACACCTGATTGGCCTCGCTATGTCGCTGGCGCTATGGGACCTACAACGAAAAGTCTCTCGGTGACTGGTGGTGCTACTTTTGATGAACTTGTGGAAAGCTACCGTATTCAAGCCCGTGGTCTCATGAAAGGTGGCGTTGACCTTCTATTATTGGAGACCTCTCAAGATCTGTTAAATGTTAAAGCGGGAAGTCTTGGGATCAATCAAGCTTTTTCCGAACTCGGCAGAAAGATTCCGATCATGATCTCTGGAACGATAGAACCGATGGGGACTACGCTCGCAGGCCAGACGATTGAAGCTTTTTATCTGTCCGTTGAGCATTTAAAACCCATTTCTGTTGGGCTTAACTGTGCTACTGGTCCAGAATTTATGCGCGATCATCTTCGAACCTTATCTTCCCTAGCGCAAACCGCTGTGAGTTGTTACCCGAATGCCGGTCTCCCAGATGAAGAGGGGCATTATCATGAAACACCTTCAAGTCTTGCGAGCAAACTTGCCGATTTTGCCGATCAAGAATGGCTCAATATTGTCGGTGGCTGCTGTGGGACTCGACCTGAACACATCCAAGCCTTGCGTGAGATTTTAAAAGATAAACCCCCTCGTTCGTTTGCCACACCTCATGATCATGCGATCTCAGGTTTAAATGCCGTTTTTTTAGAAGATGATAATCGGCCAATTTTTGTCGGTGAACGCACCAATGTCATTGGTTCGAGGAAATTTAAACGCTTGATTTCTGAAGGAGAGATTGAAGCTGCTTCTGAAATTGCGCGTGATCAAGTCAAATCAGGGGCACAAGTGATTGATATCTGCCTTGCCGATCCAGACCGTGAAGAAGCTGAAGATATGAATCAATTTATTCCGCAGGTTGTTCGAAAAGTTAAAGTTCCTCTCATGATTGATTCTACAGATGCTACTGTTGTGGAGCTTGGGCTTAAGCATTCTCAAGGAAAAGCGATTATTAATTCTACTAATCTAGAAGATGGTGAGGAGCGCCTTGCTCGTTTTGCTAAACTGGCTGTTCAATACGGTGCTGCTCTTATTGTTGGGACCATCGATGAACAGGGTATGGCAGTCACGCGAGAGCGTAAATTAGAGGTTGCCAAGCGTTCAGTCCAACTCTTAACAGAAAAATATGGAATGGACATCCGCGATATTATTATTGATCCACTGACTTTCCCAGTAGGAACGGGAGACCAAAAATATATTGGGTCCGCTCAAGAAACAGTCGAAGGGATTCGTTTATTACGTGAGCACTTACCTGATTGTCCACTTATATTGGGAGTCAGTAATGTCTCCTTTGGTCTCCCTCCTGCTGGACGTGAAGTGCTGAATTCTGTTTTTTTATATGAATGCACTCGTGCTGGTCTCGGTTACGCCATTGTCAATACTGAGAAACTCGAACGCTATGCTTCGATCTCTGATGAGGAAAAACAGTTATCTCGGCGCTTGCTTTTTGAAACAACGGATGAATTGGTTGCAGAATTCACCGCTTTTTATCGTAAGAAAAAACCGCAAAAAACGGTGGAAACGAGCACTTTGCCGCTAGAAGAACGTCTAGCAAAATATGTGGTGGATGGCACAAAACAAGGCCTTCTTCAAGATCTTGATGAAGCGTTAAAAACCACTCTCCCATTAGACATCATTAATGGCCCACTTATGAATGGCATGTCAGAGGTTGGACGTTTATTTAACTTAAATGAATTAATTGTTGCCGAAGTCTTACAAAGTGCTGAAGTGATGAAAACAGCAGTCTCTTATCTTGAACCTTTTATGGAGAAATCTGATAGCGCCAACAAAGGGAAAATCCTCCTCGCTACTGTTAAGGGCGATGTGCATGATATCGGGAAAAACTTAGTAGAAATTATTCTTTCAAATAATGGCTTTGATGTCGTTAATCTTGGGATTAAGGTTCCACCTGAACAATTGATTAAAGCGTATAAAGAGCTGAAACCAGACATGATTGGTCTATCAGGTTTACTTGTGAAGTCAGCTCAACAAATGGTGGTCACTGCTGAAGACTTTCAAAAGGCAGGTGTCAAAGCGCCATTACTTGTTGGCGGTGCAGCTCTTACCAAAAAGTTTACTTATACAAAAATAAAACCCAACTATGAGCCGCCCGTCATATTTGCGAAGGATGCCATGCAGGGTTTGGATTTTGCCAATCGACTAATCACGCCCTCTGAGCAGAAAAAATTGTTAGATGAACTTGAGGAAACGCGCCTTGAAATGGTAGGTTTAAAGACTCTGACCAACGTGAAAAAAAACGAAGACGATAATGAACCAAAGTTGTCACCCATAAAACGGGATACCCCTATCTTTACCCCACCCGACTTTGAACGTCATGTATTAAGGGATTATCCAATAAACTATCTTCGTCCTTATATCAATTTGCAAATGTTAATTGGAAGACACTTAGGGCTTAAAGGAAATGTGACAAAGCTAATAGAAGCAGGCGATCCTAAAGCGCTTGATTTACTTCAACTTGTAAATGAACTTCTAGACATGTGTGAGAGTGACCATATTATCCGTCCGCAGGCTGTCTATCGCTTCTTCCCTGCTCAGGCCGTCGGAGACGAAGTCAGGATTTATGACCCGGATAATCATGAAAGCGTGCTCGAGCGCTTCACCTTTTTACGTCAAGAACAAAAACCTTACCTTTGCCTCGCCGATTATTTGCGTCCAAAGGAAAGTGGTGAAATGGATTATGTCGCCTTTTTCTCTGTCACAGCTGGAAGAGGCATAAGAGAATTAGCGGAGGACTGGAAAAATAAGGGCGATTATCTACGTTCACATGCTATTCAAGCGCTTGCCTTAGAGCTCGCTGAAGGCTTTGCAGAGCGAATTCACCAAATGATTAGGGATCAATGGGGATTTCCCGATCCTCTGGAGATGACCATGCGTGAACGTTTTATTGCTCGCTATCAAGGCGTCCGTGTTTCCTTTGGGTATCCGGCCTGTCCTAACTTGGAAGACCAGAAACAATTATTTAGGCTCATTAACCCTGGAGATATTGGAGTTGAATTAACAGATGAATACATGATGGATCCCGAAGCCAGCATCTCAGCTATGGTCTTTGCCCATCCTGAAGGCAAGTACTTCAATGTCAAATAATCATTATAATTTTGGAGGTGATGAGAATGTCAAAAGAACGCCGTACTCAGTTTCTTGAACAATTAAAAACAGATTACATTATTGGCGATGGCGCCATGGCAACATTATTACATCAATCTGGGGTTCCCGCTCGCACCTGCTTTGAAGCCCTTGTTTTGAATCAACCTGAATTGGTACAGGAAGCCCATATGGCTTATCTTTCAGCGGGAGCGACACTGATTCAGACCAACACTTTTAGTGGTCATCGAATGGGACTAGGTCGCTACGGCTTAGAAGATCGCGTATGGGAAATTAATCACTCCGCGGTTAAGGCGGCGCGGCAAGCGATTCAGCTTCATCAAGACCATTTACAAATAAATAATGTAACCCATTCAGAAGCTTTTGTTTTTGGGACAATCGGTTCAACTGCAGATATTAAGGTTCCTAATTTTAATAGCCAAGGAGCTCGCATGTCCTTAAAATTTCTTTTTGAGGAACAACTCACCGCCCTTCTAGAAGCGTCGGTTGATGGCCTTTTGCTCGAAACCTTTTCTGATCTTACAGAATTACAATTAGCTGTTGAAACTGCGCGCCAATTTACCAACTTACCGATCATAGCGAATTTATCCCCTGAAGCGATTGGTGTCACAAGAGATGGTTTCCCCATTGATGAAGCTTTTAGCATTTTAGAAGATGCAGGGGCAGATGTTGTCGGGCTCAATTGCCGTCTTGGATTATCAGGGATATTGCGCAGTTATGAGAGCCTTGAGTTAAACCCTCATTCCCATTATGCGGCCGTTCCAAACGGTGGATTATTGCATATGGTCGATGGCGAATATTCTTATACAGGAAATGCAAACTATTTCGCTAAGATTGGCCTACAACTTGTACAAAAGGGCGTTAAATTCATTGGCGGTTGTTGTGGGACAACACCTGATCACATTCGTGCATTGGCAAAGCAGCTCAAAGATTTTTCACACTCTAAAGCTACAGCAGAGCCTACGCTTTCCCATGTCTCGATACAGAAGCCAATCCAAGTTAGGAGTAGAACATTAGAGCCCAAAATGCCCACTGACAAATGGGATCAAGAATCCCTAAACGTTATCCCTCAGCAATCGCTTGTACAAAAAGCAAAACATGAGCCGACTATAATTGTCGAACTTGATCCACCAAAGGTTTTGGATGTGACAAAATACATAAACGCCGCCGAAAAACTTCATCAAGCAGGGGCAGATGCCATCACGATTGCAGATAATTCATTAGGAACCGTTCGTGTGAGTAATATGGCGATCGCAAGCCAGCTCAAAAATAGAGGCATAGAGCCTCTCGTGCACATCGCTTGTCGTGATCGAAATCTCATAGGTCAACAATCACATTTAATGGGGCTTCACGTTCTTGGGATTCACCATATTCTTCTTGTAACGGGCGATCCTTCGCGTTTCGGTGACTTACCAGGGGCAACTTCTGTCTATGATATGTCGTCAACTGACCTATCAAAAATGGTAAAAAAGCTGAATCATGGCGTGGCCTTTTCTGGTCAACCTTTAAAACAGAGCGCTACATTTGTCATTGGCACCTCTTTTAACCCACATGTTCGCAACTTTAATAAGGCCATTGACCGTCTGAAGAGAAAACTTGATGCCGGTGCTGATTATGTGATGACTCAACCTATTTTTGATATTCAGCTCTTTGAAAAATTAGCCCGTGCCGTGGAACCCTTCAATGTCCCCGTATTTGTTGGTATTATGCCTTTGACAAGTTCGCGAAATGCTCAGTTTTTGCATAATGAAGTTCCTGGGATCCAAATTCCCGATTCTATACTTGAGCGTATGGATAAAGACTCAAATAAAGAAGCAGCGCTTGAAGGACTATCAATCTCTGAAACACTGATTAACGAAGCGCTTAACTATTTTAATGGGATCTATCTCGTCACACCCTTTTTACGCTATGACCTTACCTCCCATTTGACTCGCTATATTCACGGGCTTAAAAAAACAGTTAAAGGCTAATGAAGCGGCGAAACAAAAAGGGTTTAGTAAAACTTGCTATCTAAGGTGACACTCCATACCTACAAGAACGCTTACAAATATGTTATTCTAAATGAACAAGCGGCTGATTGAATAACACTGTTCATAACTGCCATTTAATGTGTCAGTAAAAAAGGGAAAAGGATCTCGACCATCCCTTTCCCTCATGCATTGCTTTTATGTGATCATCCGTTATTGACCGATAGCACTATGAGCTTTGTTCATAAAATCTTCAGCTGCTTGTTCAATAGAAGCTCTTCCAAATGAAATCGAGTCAGCCGCATCACTAAACGCTGTTGTGACTTCTGTATTCCCCTTGGGTGGATATGGGGCAGTATCAGCAATTTTAAGCGTTTTTTGGATAAATTCAAGTGACTCTTGTTGATTTTTATCTAATTTGGGTTTTACAAACTCATCCATTTTGGTTGAACCTGGCGCTCCTTGCTCAACCTTAAATATCCCCAGTGCTTTTTCCGAGTTAACAAAGAAGTTAATGAATTCTGCTGCTTCCTTTGGATGCTTTGAACCTTTTGTAATACTTAGGTAGGCTCCTTCTACATATTCCCCATTTGTTCCATCTTCACCCTGAGGATATCTTATCATCCCTAAGTCATCGTTCTTCAATTGATCCTGATAAAGATACAATTGATTGGCAGGAATATCATGTATGAGGACCTTGTCTTTAACAAAAAGACTTTGTTCAAGCGAGACGTTTTTATACTCATTCCCTGTTGCCGCATCTGGAATCGCCCCAGCCTTGCGCAATTTATCCCACATTTTAAACCAATTGACAACATCTGCTTTATCGAAACCAAGTTTTCCATCAGCCGTATATATTTCTTTTCCTTGAGTCCTTAGGAAATATTCAAAGTTAGGTTGCATGTGAGAACTTTGGTCATCTATCGCCCAAGTTCCTTTTAAACCCTTTGTTTTAATTGCCTCTTGTAAATCTATCACTCTATTGACAAAGTCATCCCAAGTCCAATTATCATCAAAAGGTTCCACACCTAATTTTTTTATTTGAGTATAATTAACAATCTCACCTGAGGTGGTTACGCCTTGAGCAACCATATAGGTTTTCCCATCAACCTTCCCACTATCTACCACAGATTTAGGAAAATCACTAAGATCAATTGTCCCAGAATCAACATATTTACCTAGATCAATAAGTGTGTTGCGCCGAGCATAATCGGCAACATATCTTGCATGCATACTGACCACATCGGGGGCATTTCCACCCGCCGTTTGCGTGGCAAGTTTATCCCAATAGTCATTAAAATTCCCAAACTGTCTCTTCACTTCAATGTTAGGATGTTCTTTTTCAAATTCATCTGCAATGTCATTATACTTTTTATTGCGTTCAGTATCTCCCCACCAAGCGATTGAAATCGTCACTTTCTTATTTTTCCCACTACTTGTTGAGGAGTCATTTCCACACCCTATTAACCCTACAATTAAAAGGATGGAGAACATTGCCATAACCCACTTTTTCACGAAACGATCAACCCCTTACATTTATTTAGATATTCATCAAACATTAATGACCTCACATCCACATTAGCAAACACTCACTGTAAGGGTTTACAATATATGTGAATAGAAGCCCTTTAAACAAGAGTGCTTTCTGTTAAACATCACCCCCTTTAGAGAAAAAAGGTTTATGGTCTATGATAACTCTCTGATATTGACGAGTTTCTCACAATCAACTCGGGTTCTAAAATAATTGTTTCTGATTCTTCGTCGTTGTTGCCAGCAATGGAATCCACCAACATCTGAGTCGCCTTCACACCCATGTCATAACCGGGCTGTTTAATGGTTGTCAAAGGAGGTTCGAGATGTTTGGCCCATGCTGTCTCATCGTAACTGACTAAGGCGATATCCTCAGGAATTTTCAGATGAAGTTCTCGAATGGCCTCCATCGACTGAAGTGAGATCATATTGTTCGTAGAAAATAGCGCATCCACATCAGGATTTTTTCGCAAAAACGCCATAGTGACTTCCTTAACGTCTGATACCGGGTCGATTAAAAGGATTCTAAAATCTTTCTTTGCATATCCTCTGGACAGGAGAACCTCTTTATATCCCTCGACTCTTTCCTTCCAAGTACTGACATGTGGATTATTAAAAGCCGTGACAGCAATCCTTTTTCTCCCCTCATCCATGAGATGATTGACGGCGAGAAATGCGCCTTGATTATTATCAACAACTACGTTTTTCACGACTAAATTTGGGATTTTTCTGTTCACCACCACAAATGGGTACTTGGACTTGACTAATTCCTCATACATTTCCATGTTCCTGACTGTAGGGTTAATGACAATGCCATCAACCTGACGGCGCTGAAATTCTTCTATATAATGTTTTTCTTTATTAGGATCTTCATCTGAGTTGCATATCATTAAGCTGTATCCTAATTTATGACAGGTATCCTCAACGCCCTCTAGAACAGATGACCAATAGGGGTTTTTAAGATTAGATAAAATGATCCCGATAACATTAGTACTCATTGATTTAAGACCCTTAGCTAAGGCATTCGGACGATAATCTAACTCCTTAATAACTTGTAAAATTCTATCCCGTGTTTCCTCCTTTGTGTGAGCGTAATCTCCATTTAAAATTCGGGAGACCGTCGTTTTCGACACACCAGCTTTTTTTGCTACATCGCTTATTGTTACTTTTGCCTTTTTCAACTCATTCACCATTTTCTCTTCATTATTAAATAAAGCGCTTTCTTTTATTTCTAGGGAACCGATTTCGGGAACCGATTTACTTACTACTTTAAGCGTTAACGCCACTCTTGTCAACACCTATATGGCCTTTATAATAAAATTTTTTATATTCACATTTTTAAGCTATTAATAACCATTTATCACTTTGCTATGGGCAATAACTAACACTGTGATCTATATAACAACTCAACTTCTTTTTTATTAATCATAGGATAATGCCAACTTGACTCAGATAAATGTTTATAGTTATTCCTCAGAGGAGATCAAAATAGAGTAGATTATAAATAGGCAAAAAAGCCAAATTTGCGTGTCCAAAACAAATTTTGCAAAGCCAATCAATAAACTTATGACGTTTGTTCTATTTATAGGAATAGAGGGGTCAATAATAGAATAAGCATGTTATTACTATTATATACTGTTTGCAGTAAAATCGGCTGTGCCCCTTTTTCTTTTTCTGTCGGAAAGCTAAGGCATTGTGGCATTATATAGAATGGTCCTAAGAGTCTAAGGATAAAAGCAATCCCCCTCCTTAATTAAGAAATAAATAACTCCCCTTAAGTAGAGACCCAATTTTTTATCTTCTACTAATGGGGAGTATAGTAAAGCAAATAAACTTTATTTTCACTTGATAAAATCAATGCGCTCTTAAAAACTATTGATTTAAAATTCTACCTGCAGTTGTCATAAAATGATCAGCGGCTTGTTTAATAGAAGCTTTCCCATAAGCAATGGACGTTGCTGCATTATTGAATGCAGTGGTAATTTCGGCACTGCCAACTGGTGGGTATGGGGATTGTCCAGCATATTGAAGTGCTTTTTCTACATAATCTACGCCATCTCGTTGAGCCGGATCGAGCAAAGGTTTGACAAACTTAGTCATTTTAGTTGAACCAGGTATCCCCTGTTCAACTTTAAATATTTTTAGAGATTTCTCGGAGTTCACGAAAAAGTCAATAAATTTAGCAGCCTCCCTTGGATGTTTTGAATTAGCCGAAACACTCAAGTAAGCTCCTCCTACGTATTCTCCGTTTTCGCCATCTTCCATTGTTGGTTGTCTAACCATATTAACCTTGCCATTTTTAACTTGTTGTTGATATAGATAAAGTTGATTCCCGGGGGCACCGGCAATCGCTACTTTTTCTTTTGCAAATAAACTTTGCTCTAGAGAAACACTCGCATATTCGTTACTGGTTGCTGCATCTGGGATTATCCCTTTTTCCCTCATTTCATCCCACATGGTGAACCACTCAACAAGATCATTTTTATCAAAGGCTAACTTCCCATCACTCGTATAGAGATCCTTACCCTTCTCGCGGACAAAATTGTGAAACAATCCAAAATCAGTACTTTCATCAGTGACTCCCCAATGACCCTTTGATTGCCCCTTCGACTTAAGTGCTTCTGTTATGTCTGTAGCTTTTTGGACAAAATCATCCCAGGTCCAATTCATGTTAGGATAATCAACACCTAATTGATCAAATAAAGCCGTATTATACATTTGTCCGCCTAACGAGACGCCTTGTGAGACCATATAGAGTTTCTCATCTATTTTCCCACTATCTCTTACTGATTCTGTAAAATCATCTAGATTGAGCACCCCAGAATCTACATATTTATCTAAATCAAGCAGTCCATTTCTTCTTGCATAATCGGATACATAGTCTGGATGCATACTAATAATATCGGGGGCATTCCCACCTGCCATTTGTGTGGTTAACTTATCCCAATAATCACTCCAATTTCCTGATTGCCCTTTAACGATGATATTTGGATGTTCCTTTTCAAACTTTTTTATGATGCTATTGTATACTTTATTTCTCGTTGTATCTCCCCACCATGAAAAATGAATGACTACCTGTTTTGCCTTTTTACCTGAAGTCGATTCGTCATTACCACAACCTATTAAACCGATGATTAATAAACATGAGGATATAATCAAGATAAATTTCCTGATATTCATTGAAATAAACGCTCCTTTTTGAAATAGCTCATGCACGAAAGATATGAATTAAAAGGGGATGAGTAACGTAATGTCATCATCCCCTTATTGGTGGTGCCTTCTATTATCGATCTTTTTCTTACTGGTTTAAAATACTCTTCGCCTTTTTCATAAAAGTATCTGAGGCTTCCTTAATTGATGCCTTCCCAAAAGCAATGGAGGAAGCGGCATCTTCGAAAGCAGTTGTAATCTCCGTATTTCCTTTTGGTGGGTAAGGTGCCTTTGTTGCTGTTTGTAATGTATCTTCTATGAATTTCATCGCCGATTGTTGTGCTGGTTCTAATGAAGGCTCAATGAGTTTTGCAATTTTAGTGGAACCTGGATTTCCTTGTTCAACCTTGAAGATTTTACCTGCCCTTTCATTATTAACAAAGAAGTTGATAAATTCGGCCGCTTCTTTTGGATGTTTTGATTCTGCCGAAATACTCAAGTAGGCGCCCTCAATCAATTCTCCACCTTTGCCTTCCAATGTCGGTTGTCGAATCATCTCAACCTTTTGATCTTTCATCTGTTGTTGATATAAATAAAGTTGATTCGCTGGAAGTCCTGAAATCGCGACTTTGCCTTTGACGATCAAACTTTGTTCTAAAGAAACATTCGCATACTCATCAGAAGTTGCCGCATCAGGAATCGCCCCTTCCTTTCGCAACTTATCCCACATCGTAAACCAATCGATAACATTTTGTTCGGTAAAAGCGATTTTTCCATCTTCTGTATAAAGTTGATTGCCTTTTTCCCTCACATAATATTGGAATAACGGTTGGAAGTTATTACTTTGATCTGAAACGCCCCAATGTCCTTTTCCCTCTCCCTTAGCCTCAAAAGCTTTCTTTATCTCTAGAGCCTTATCACTAAAGTCATCCCATGACCAGTCCATGTCTGGAGTAGACACACCTAGTTCCTTCAATAAACTGGCATTATAAATCTGGCCCGACATGGTCACTCCTTGTGCAACCATGTAGGTCGTATTGCCGACTTTAGAGCTTGCCTTCACTGAATCAGGGAAATCATCGAGATTAATCACACCTGAATTAATATATTTATCCAAAGACAGCAAAGTATTTCTTCGTGCATAATCTGACACAAATGTTTGGTGCATACCAATGATATCCGGAGCATTTCCCCCTGCGATTTCAGTGGCCATCTTATCCCAATAATCTCCCCTACTTAAAGCTTCACCTTTTACTTTAATATCGGGATGCTCTTTTTCAAATTCAGCAATAATCGCATTGTAAACTTTATTGCGAGGCGGATCTCCCCACCAGCCAAATCTTATCGTCACTTTCTTACTATTTTCTCCTGAAGCATTCCCATTCGAATTGTTACTGCATCCCATTAAACCAAATGCAAGCATGATTAAAAGAAATACATAGACAACTTTATGCTTTAGCATGCAACACACCTCACCTTTTTAATGGCATACTGTTTCATAAAATCAAGTGGTCCAATTCCCCATTCAAAGCGACATAATGTTTTTTTCTTGAACGTTTATCTTTTTTCTTACATGGCGTACTTCCAAAGCTAACCGTTTTTCCACATGAATGGCCGAATACTGTAGCGAATCGTTCCATAATGGTGAATACCATCGCTATATCCGTCACTCGTGATTTTCTAAAGGTTTAGAATCTCCTCTTTCTCCTTTTTAGCCATCTCGGCGCTCCTCTAATTGATATAGATCCTAGTCGATCCCCTCCATAATGTAAGCGATATCATTTTAAGGCATGATTCTCTTTTCCCTCCCCGATGTGTTCTGTTATTTTATTCACTCCTTTTAGGTAACCGGTTCCTGAAACCGGTTACCTAAACTTTAAAGGTTACTCAATATATTGTCAATATACTAACGTTGTTTTAATTTATATATTTTTATTTATATTTCGACAATTTATTTTTACTAGACTTTTATAACAAAAAAGAGCAATCCTAATTCTAATAATTAGTTAGCCCTTTTAAACCCTCTATTCTATTCTGTTTATAGAAAATCACTTGTTTGAATTAAACTTTAAATCAGCTTCATTCACAATATGATTACTTGATTTTCCATTTAATACTCCAATAAGATTCTCAGCAGCAAGCTGTGCCATTAAATGACGTGTTTGAATACTTGCACTCCCAATATGGGGGGTTACAACAACATTAGGGAGTGATAACAATGGACTTTCAAGACTTACAGGTTCTTCCTCAAAAACGTCTAGCCCCGCTCCCCATATTTTTTGGTCTAATAAGGCCTTATATAAAGCCTCTTCATTAACAATCCCACCACGAGAGCTATTAATAAGAATCGCACTTTCTTTCATTAATGATAATTCTTCCTCATCAATGAGGTTCTTTGTCTCCTCGGTATAAGGTGTAAGGATACAAACAAAATCTGACTCTCGTAGAAGTGCTTCTAATTCAACATAATGAATATTAAGACGCTCCTCGACCGCGTACTTACGTGTTCGATTATGATAAAGAATCTTCATATTAAAACCTTGTGCCCGCTTAGCCAAAGCCTCCCCTATTCTACCTAGTCCAATAATCCCCAATGTAGCCCCATGAATATCCTGCCCTGTTAACAGCATGGGGGACCATGTTTTCCAATTTCCATTTCTTAAAAAACAGTCGGCATCAACAATTCTTCTGGCTACTGACATTAAAAGAGAAAAGGTAAGGTCAGCGGTTGTTTCAGTTAATACACCCGGAGTATTTGTTACCGCGATCCCCTGCTTTGTCGCACTTTCAATATCAATATTGTTATAACCAACAGCCATATTGCTAATGACTTTTAACTTCTTTGCACGGTCAATCACTTCCTTATCGATCGCCTCTGTTAACAAACAATATAAACCGTCGATCTCCTGTATTTCTTCTATTAAAACCTCTCTCGGAACAGGAAGGTCTTCCTGTTCCCATATTTTCACATCGCAATGTTCTTTTAATAATTTCATAGTCTCCTCTGGTAGCTTTCTCGTCACAAAAATCTTAGGTTTCAAAGATGAGCCTCCTTAGATTGTCTCCTTCACACAAAAGAAGGTGCTAGCATTCGTATTAACCTTTTATAGAGCCAGCAGTAATCCCCTCTATTAAATATCTTTGGAAGAAGATAAAAATAACAAACAATGGAATCAGAGACAGTGTTGACATGGCAAACAAGGCGCCCCAAGAGCTTTGCCCCATTGCATCTAAAAACATCCTTAACCCTAAAGCAACAGTATACATTTTCACATCACTCAGGTAGAGTAACTGACTAAAGAAGTCATTCCATGTCCAAATAAAGGTAAAAATCATTGTCGTGATCAAAGCAGGTAAGGCAAGCGGAAGGATCAGCTTCCAGTACATTCTAATCGGACCACACCCGTCAATTTCAGCAGCTTCAGACAAATCTTTAGGGATTGTTCTCATAAACTGGACCATAAGGAAAATAAAGAATCCTTCTACACCTAAAAATTTGGGAACAATAAGAGGTAAATACGTATTGATCCAGCCTAAATGTTTGAATACGATATATTGAGGAACAACGGTGACATGAAAGGGTAGCATTAGCGTGCCTAACATTAATGCAAAAAAGACACTCTTAAAGGCGAAACTGAGTTTAGCAAAGGCATAAGCCGCCATTGAACACGAGAGTAAATTTCCAATAATACACATGGCCACAAGAAAAAATGAATTTAAAAAGAATCGTCCAAAGGTAAAACCTGATAATCCCGTCCATCCTTCAATATAGTTACTTAGTGTGAATTTCTTTGGCCAAAAAGAATTACTTTGAAAAATCTCAGTCGATTCTTTAAAGGAACTCATGATCATCCATAATAATGGATACAACATGATCAATCCAATACAAATAATGATGACATGTAACAAAAGTCGTCTCGGTTTAAATGTTGTCATTGAAACTCACCTCTATTCTTGATAAAAGACCCATTTTTTAGATGATGCAAAGACAAGTCCAGTGACTATTGCAATGGTAACAAGCAATAACCAGGCTAAGGCAGAAGCATATCCCATATGGAATTCTGTGAAGCCTTTTTGGTACAGGTATAGCGTATAGAATAATGTTGAATCAAGAGGCCCCCCCGTTCCGCCACTAACAATGTAAGCTGGCGTAAACGCTTGGAACGCATGAATGATTTCCATAATTAAATTGAAAAATATGATCGGTGTTAACATCGGTAATGTAATCTTGAAAAACTGCTGGAATTTATTGGCGCCGTCAATTCGTGCGGCTTCATATAGATCTACCGGTATTTGTTTTAATCCGGCTAAAAAAATGACCATCGGTGCGCCAAACTGCCAGATTGCGAGTATGATCAACGTATAGATGGACGTACTTGGAGTAGAAATCCAGTTGTGACCACTGATTCCGAAAACACCCAACACAGAATTAAGTAACCCTTCACTGTCAAAAACTTGGCGCCACAATAAGGCTACTGCAACACTCCCGCCGAATAATGAAGGCACATAATAGGCGGCTCTGTAAAGTCTCACTGCTCTTATCCCACGATTTAATAGAACCGCGACAAGTAATGCAAAGATAAGTTGTAAAGGCACGCTAAGTAAGACATAGATGGCTGTGACCTTCACACTACTGTAAAATTTCGGATCATGAAATATTTCAATGTAATTTGCCAATCCTGCCCAGTTTGGCGGAGTGAACATATCATACTTCGTAAAAGAAAAGTAGAGTGACGTGAGCATTGGAATTGTTGTAAATCCTATTAATCCTATTAACCAAGGTCCCAAAAAGAAAAAACCGACCCAATTTCTCTTCCAGGCACTTTTCATGAGTAGCACCACCATTCTTGATAAACTAGGAAAAGGACTATCCTTTCCCTAATTTATCGATTTGTAATTATAGAACTTCTTTAAAAGTCATTATTGATTGTTAACGATACTCTCAGCTTTTTTCATGAATGCCGCTGAAGCTGCCTTAACGGATGACTTCCCAAAAGCAATACTATTAGCCGCATTTGTGAATTCTGTTGTCAACTCTGTATTCCCTTTTGGTGGATAAGGGGCTTCACCTGCATATTTAAGTGTTTTTTGGATGAAATCTAACGATTGTTGTTGCCCTTTTTCAAGCTGTGGTTTCACATAGTCATTCATTTTTGTTGACCCCGGTGCCCCTTGTTCAATCTTAAAGATCTTAAGCGCTTTCTCTGAGTTGACAAAGAAATTGATGAACTTCGCCGCTTCTTTCGGATGCTTCGAACTCTTTGTGATACTGAGGTAGGCCCCTTCAACAAATTCACCATCACCAGATGGGCCTTGAGGATGACGTACCATTTCTAATTGACTGTCCTTCATTTGATCTGCATATAGATAAAGTTGATTACCGGGAATATCATGCATAGCGAGTTTACCTTTAGCAAATAAACTTTGTTCCAGTGAGACGTTTGCATATTCATTAACAGTTGCTGCATCAGGTATCGCGCCAGCCTTTCGAAGTGTCTCCCACATGTTGAACCAATTTTCAACATCCTTTTGTGTGAATCCTAGCTTTCCATCTTCGGTATACAGTTGTTTGCCATTCGAACGAAGGTAGTATTCGAAGACAGGCTGGTATTGAATACTTTGATCATCAACTGCCCATGTTCCTTTTAAGCCCTTGGCTTTAATGGCTTTCTGAACTTCGATAGCCTTATCAACAAAATGATCCCAATTCCATTGATCTCCAGGAGCATCCACACCGATTTTTTCAAAAAGACTTTTGTTAACGACCTGTCCAGAGGTTGTAACTCCTTGGGCAATCATATAATTTTTACCACTAATTTTCCCACTATTCACAACTGATTTTGGGAAGTTACTCACATCAATGTCACCAGATTTTATATATTGATCAAGATCTAAAAGTGTATTACGCCGTGCGTAATCTGCTGCATAATTGGGGTGCATGCTGATAACGTCAGGGGCATTACCACCAGCGGTTTGGGTCGCGAGTTTATCCCAATAGTCATTCCAGCTCCCAAATTGTCTTTTGACCTCAATATTCGGATTTTCTTTTTCAAATTCATCTGCAATCTCGTTATATTTCTTATTTCTTGCCGTGTCTCCCCACCAAGAAATCGTGATTGAGACTTTACCATCTGCTGAGGATCCATTATTACTTGATCCGCATCCTGCTAAACTAATGACTAAAATTATAGAAAACAAGCCTATAATCATCTTTTTCATCGTTATGAGTTCCACCTTTACTAAATATAGTTGTCATTGTAGGCATAGGTATAAATTGGTTGGTGAACCAGGAACCCAAAAAGTAAGAATCTTTGATAGAGATAGATTATCAAAACCTTAACCCTTATTCATTAATTCCATTGCATATTGGATTTCCATTTCGTGAAGCTTTTTTACTCGTCTTCTAAAAGGCTTTTCACTACTAAAAGTCGCAGAAATAAAAGCTTGGATTAAATCTTCGACTAACCACGGACCCACGATTTTTGCCCCAATGCACATGATGTTCACATCATCATGTTCCACACATTGATGAGCAGAATGAACATCGTGGCACACAGCAGCACGGATTCCTGGAATCTTATTGGCTGCTATTGCGGCTCCAACCCCTGTCCCACAAAACATAATTCCTCTTTTATGACTGCCTTTTCGAACTCCATCACATACTTGCTGGGCTATATCCGGAAAATCAACAGGCTCTGTTGAATGACATCCAAAATCCGAGACCTCGTATCCCATTCTTTCAAAATAAGGAAGTAAGCTTACCTTCAGTTCATAACCACAATGATCGCTACCTAATGCTATTTTCATCAACAATGCCTCCGTAAGGATTTTACCTTCCCTTTACATACACAGCCTTTAATGTGGTAAAAAATTCTTGGTTGGAGTGACCGATTGAAAAAGCCCCATAGCCAGATTTTTTCACACCACCGAAGGGGATATGTGCTTGGCTGGATGTGCCATGATTGACATGAACCATCCCATTTTCAAGGCTATCTGATAGTTTTTGTGCTGTTTCAAGGGTGTTTGTAAAAACAGATGCTGCAAGTCCATACTCTGTCGCATTAGCAATGTCTACCGCTTCGTCTATGTCCTTAGCCTCAAGCACGACTAAAACTGGGCCAAATATTTCCTCTTTTGCGATTGTCATCTCCGGAGTGACTTTTGTGAATAAGGTCGGAGCAATATAATAGCCGTCCTCATGATTATTGACGAGAAGTCTTTCCCCACCTGTTATAAGAGCTGCACCCTCTTGTTTTCCTAGTTCAATATAGTTCATAACCGATTCATATTGTTTTTTATCAATGAGTGGGCCCATTGTTGCCGCTTCGTCCCAAGCAGGGCCAATACGGATAGAAGAGATTTTTTTCAATAACTGTTGTATAAGGGCTTCTGCTTTATCTTTTAAAACAATCACTCGGCTAATTGCCGTGCATCGCTGACCTGTACATCCAAAAGCAGCACTCACAATTTGCTCGGCCGCTGCTTCCAAATTGTCATAGTCTAAAACGACGGCAGCATTCTTCCCACCTAATTCCAATTGGGTTTTAACAAGACGTGCGGCTGCAATCTGGTTAATGCTTACCCCTAAATCGGTTGATCCTGTAAAGCTTACCCCCTTTACGAGTGGATGTTTGACTAAGGGATCGCCCACTCTACGCCCTGAACCAATGACTAAGTTAACTACTCCGTTAGGAACACCGGCTTTAGCCATTAATTCCATTAACTTTACAGACGTCCACGGTGTCGAAGAAGCGGGTTTCAAAACAACGGTACAGCCAAAGGCTAAGGCTGGGGCAATTTTCCGAACAGGAGTGACCAAAGGAAAATTCCATGGAGCAATTTCTGCAATCACGCCTATAGGATAGGGTCTTACTTGACTGACGATCTCAGGATTCTCACTTGGCAGGATTTGACCTTCCACACGGGAAGCTTCTCCTGCTGCAAAGCGAGCTTCACTCGCAGCCCGTTTTACTTCTCCATAAGATTCTGCAAGCACCTTTCCTTGTTCTGCAGATAAAATATAAGCTAATTCTTCTTGGTGTTCTTCCAACACATCCGCTAGACGATATAATATTTCCGCTCGACGAGAAGAAGAGACGTTTTTCCAAGAGTTAAAGGCTTTATGCGCCGCCTTTACGGCAAGATCCACATCCTCTTCAACTGAGTCTGGAAAATTCCCCAATTGATGATCCTGGATAGCCGCTTCATACAAAGGTTTGGTCTGACCACTTACACTCGGCATCCACTCGCCATTTATAAAATTTTTATAGGTTTCACCAGCATTAGACTCAATCCATCGTCTCATCTCATTGCTCATTGTGTGGATCCTCCTTATGAAATAAAGCTATTACATTGCATTTCTACAAATCTGCTTCAAATCTTCTGTTGTCGTTATCCGAGGATTGACAGGGACATTTCCTGATTCGATAGCTTCTTCAACAACACTATCTAGGGCTTCTTCTGTCACTCCATAATCGGATAATGTTGCATGAATGCCGACATCTTCTTTTAGTTGACGAATGGCTTTCACTGATTGCTCTGCAGCCTCTCTTGGAGAAAGCCCTTCGATTGGCATATCAAATATCTTAGCAATCTCGATAAATTTAGGAATATTCGCCATAAGATTAAAGGCCATCACTTCTGGAAGTAAAATTGCGTTGACAACCCCATGGGGAATATGAAATTTCCCACCCAATGGCATCGCCAATGCATGAGATAACCCAAGGCGCGTCGCATTAAAAGCCATAGCAGCGATTGAACTCGCCATCTGCATATCAGCACGCGCTTCAAGATGATTCCCCTGACCGACAGCCGTTCTCAAACTACGCGCCACTAGTTTCATAGATTGAATAGAAAGCGCTTCTGATATAGGTTGGGTGGCTTTATTAACATAAGATTCAAGCGCATGTGTTAAAGCGTCCATACCTGTTGCTGCTGTAATATGAGGTGGAAGAGTAAGTGTTAATTCTGGGTCGCAAATCGCTAAATCTGGACAATTATACACACTTCCGACACTCAGTTTTATATTTGCCTTTTTATCTGAAAGGACCGAGAAGATTGTGATTTCACTCCCTGTTCCTGCTGTTGTTGGAACTGCGATGACTGGAGCACCTTTTTTTGGCACTTCATTTATTCCGACATAGTCACGAATATGGCCACTGTTTCCTAACATTAATCCAATAGCTTTGGCTGTATCTAAGGAGCTACCTCCTCCTAGACCGACCACAATGTCACAGTTCTCACTTTTGGCGTACTCTGTTGCTACCATAATGCCATCAATATCACCATCAGGCTCGATATCATTGTATATGGCGTAGGGAATTTCTCCCCCTTTAAGGACATCTATTAAGCGTTGGGTCACACCCGCTTTTTCCACACCAGGATCTGTTACAAGTAAGACTTTTGTTCCATTTAATCCTTTGACATGGTGATGTAATTCTTTTATAGAACCGACTCCGAATTCAATAGCCGTAGGCATCTCATACCTGTATAAACGATTTAAAAGCATACTCACACTCCTATTAAATTAATTTTTCTCAGTCTGTGGTGTTTCTATTAAGGCAGCGGAGAGATCCACGCCAAATTTATCGCCCCATGCTCTCAATTCTTCTTCCACTTTTAAAGGTAATTCGATCCCATTTTTTTTACGTTCTTGAGTGGCTCGCTGCTCTAGTTCACCTGGTATAAGAATTTCATTCACATCCGGTGCAGTAGGTTCAGATTTTATTTCATCAAAATATCGGTCAATACGTTCTTTAAACTGACTTACTGGCATGAATTTTGAAATATCAATACCAATAAAGAAATGACCAACATTTTGTGGTTCCTTCCAATTTTCATACATATTATTGACGTATTTTCCGAATCCAGCTCCTGTCAAAACACCACTCAAAATGTCTATAAACATTGAGATGGCATAGCCTTTTGGCCCTCCTAACGGAAGCACTGAACCCTCTAAAGCAGCCTCGGCATCCGTGGTCGGATTTCCATCTTTATCGATAGCCCAAGTGTCGGGAATACGCTCACCCTTTTGGGCAGCATTAATAATTTTTCCTCTAGCAACAACACTTGTGGCCATGTCTAATATAAAAGGTTGATATTTTCCAGCAGGAATACCGACAGAAAATGGGTTTGTGCCTATAAATGGACGGATTCCTCCCGTAGGGGGCATCGTCTGTGAGGCATTGGATAAGACCATTAGAATAATATTTTCTTTAACTGCTTTTAAAAGGTAATATCCACACGTTCCAAAATGATTGGAGCCTTTTACTCCTACAACAGCTGTCCCATGCTTTTTGGTAGAATCTATAATAAGTTCTAATGCTTTACTCCCAACGACGGCACCTATATGATTCTGGCCATCTAATAAAGTCACAGGTCCATCGGATTCGACGATCATCTCACCTTTAGTTTTGATCATTCCTGCTTCTAATCGTCGCAAATAAATATCGGATCGGACAACGCCGTGTGAGTCTACACCGCGGAGATTCGCTTCAATAAGTGACTCCGCAATTACATGGGCATCCTCTGCATTTACCCCTGCTTTTTTAAAAAGTTCCTCTGTGAAGGTCTGGAGTTTTTCCCAGTTGAATTTATGACTCATAAAAGCGTGCATCCCTTTTTCGTTAAAGTCTCATCGATCCAGTCGCGGTTGATTGTCCCCGCTTCTATGGTTTTAAAAATTTCTTTTTCATTCTTAAGTTGTGTGATCGCTCTATCAATAATTTCCTCTGCATAGTCCAAGGGTATAGAGAGCAATCCATCTTCATCACCAACGATAATATCTCCAGGATGAACAATCATATTGCCCACGGTAACAGGAACATTAATCTCTCCTGGACCTTCTTTATACGGTCCCCTGTGAGTGACGCCTTTAGCAAAACAGGGATAATCCGCTTCTTTAAAAGCGGCAGAATCTCGAATTGTGCCATCAATCACGAAGCCCTTGATTCCCTTTTTCTTAGAAAGACGCATCATAATTTCTCCAATAATCGCCTGTGTTGTATCCCCGCCCGCATCCACAACAATGACGTCACCGGGTTCTGCCAAATCAATCGCTTTATGGACTAACAGATTATCACCCGCTCTTGTTTTAACCGTAAATGCAGTTCCTAATAGTTTGGCTTTTTTATGAATAGGGCGCAGGGTTGATGAAGTCCCATGCAAGCGGTTCATATTATCACTAATAAGAGGAGTTGCAACACCACTCAGCCTTTCTATTAAAGCTTTATCTGGACGTGTTTTAAGTGGTAACACTCTAAATCCTAAATTCGACATAGCTCCCTCCCCCTTCTTAAGTTAAAATGAGCTGACTAATTGCAGCAAAATCCTTTTCTGCAAAATCTTTTTCTGCCATTCTAAACAATTGTAAAGCAGCTGCCCCTAGTGGGAGCGCACGATCTGTGCCTTCACCAACAGCAATTTGGATATCCTTTCGCATTAAAGCAAGCTTAAACCCAGGATCGAAATTTTTACTGATAAGCGTGTCTAGCTTGTTCAAAAGCATCCATGAGGCACCCGAACTATTACTGATGACTTCCTTCAACATATTGAAATCAACATCAAGTTTAGAGGCTAAAGAAACAGCTTCTGCTGAAGCCACCATATGGATGCCTGCAAGCATTTGATTAATCGCCTTCACTGCTTTCCCTGCACCAATGGGTCCCACTAAATAAATGTTTTGTGCCATTGCATCCAATACCGGTCGGACTAATTGTAAAACGTCATCCGTTCCACCAGACATTACTGTTAAAGTGCCATTTTCAGCCCCTGTTGTCCCGCCACTAACTGGAGCATCCAAGACTTTAACCCCTTTATTTTCATAGATGCTATTAACTCTTTTCATCATATCGGGAGATCCCGAAGTGGCTTCTATTAAAATATGTTTCTCTGTTAAATGGTTTATGACCTCATCTGAAAGGAGCACTTCTTCCATTTCTTTATCTGCAGGTAAGATGCTTATTAAGATCTCACTATGCTTAACGATCTCAGCTAATGAAGTCTGTTCATGAGCTCCATCTTTGACCAGTTCTTCAACAGGGACGCGATTTCTATGAGCCATGACATGTAATTCAAAACCTGCTTTTTGCAGATTTTTTGCCATTGGAAATCCCATCGCACCAAGACCTATGAAACCTATTTTTTTGCTTCCCATCATCAATCCCCTTCCAATCAGAATGGGAAAGAGCCAATTCAACATGGGCTCTTTCCTTCTTTGAAATTTTCCATTTCTTTAACATTGCTGGTTTTACCCAATGGGTATGTAGTTAATGAATAATTACTTAACAGTCTCATCCAATTCCCAGCCCAAAGCTTCATATTTTTCTTTTCTACTCACTTTATCGTTACCAAGTTCTTGATGCGCATATTTCGCGACATCACGGGCAAGTTTACGAGGAACGACAATAACACCATCTCCATCAGCAACAATCACATCTCCGGGGTAGATCGCTACTCCACCTATAGCTACTGGAACATCCTTAGCATCATAACGAAGACGGGCTTGATCCATTCCTTGAGATACAAACTGTGACCAAACAGGAATCCCTTGCATAATCACTTCATCGGTATCGCGAATACCTCCACCATTTAGCAAGAACCCACGATTTCCTTTGGCAAGATAAGACAAGGTATTATCAGAACCTAGTAAGCCAACATCAACGCCACTTACATCAATGACCATAAAGTCACCATCAACAATGTCATCTCCCCAAGGATAGATACAAATGTTGTTATAATAGTATCCAACCCATTCGGTATATTCTTCAGGAGTCATTTTGGGTACGGGCCCTTCAAATGGCAAATAACGAGCTGTTCGGGCAATTCCTACCACCTTTGTTCTGAAAAGCGGTCGAAAACTATGATGGACAGTCCCATAACCATGCATACCGACCCAATCCATACCATCACGTACATCACATACACGTAAATCTTTATAAAGCTCCAAAATCTCTTGTCTATCGTCTGTCATTTTCTCATTACTCCTTTAATGGTTTATTTTTATCTCGCTTCTTAAAATAAGTCCTGTCTGATTTTACTTGTTACATCACCTCCTTAAATCTAGTCCCTGACGGTTTAAATTTGAAGATTCTCGGATAATGAGCTTAGGTTTCAAAACAACTGTCTCTGGCCTCTGAGCATTCTTTTCAGTAATTGATCTGACAAGGATTTGGGTTGCGATTTTCCCCATCTCGTACCCTGGCTGATTCACAGTTGTAAGAGGAGGTTCCAAATACTTGGCCCACGGGGTTTCGTCATAACTTACAATCGCTATATCCTCAGGGATTTTTAAATTTAATTGTCTAATAGCGTCGATTAACTCCAATGTAATCATGTTATTTGTTGAATAAACGGCGTCGGTATCATGGTTTCTTTTTAAGAAATCCATTGTTACTTGTTTAATAGATTTTGAAAGTGGATCAATTTCAAGAATTCTGAGATCGTAAGCAGAGAAACCATTGATTAACATTGCTTCCCTATAGCCCTCTACTCTCTCCTTCCATGTACTCACATAAGGATTTTTATATACGGTTACAGCAATTTTCTTTCTTCCATTATCTAAAAGATGATTCACAGCTAACTTTGAGCCCTGGACATTATCGCCAATGACTTGATTAATTGAAAAATCCTTTAAGCGACGATTGATCACGACTAAGGGATAGTTGGCTTGAACTAATTGCTGATACAATTGCAAATTTCTCACTGTGGGGTTAATCACGATCCCATCAACTTGCCGCATTTGGAATTCTTCAATATAATGTTTTTCCTTCTTCGGATCCTCATCGGAGTTACAAATCATCAAACTATATCCTAATTTATGACAAGTATCTTCTACACCTTCTAAAACAGTGGACCAAAAGGGATTATTTAGATTTGATAACACGATTCCAATGATATTAGTACTCATTAATTTAAGACCCTTTGCTAAAGCATTGGGGCGATAATTCAGTTCTTTAATTGTTTTGATAACTCTTTGCTTAGTCTCCTCTTTCGAATGGGAATAATCCCCATTTAGAATTCGAGAGACTGTTGTTTTTGATACACCTGCTTTTTTAGCCACATCATCAATGGTCACTCTCAAAAACATCACCGTTTTCTACAAATAAGTTGTGTTTACTGTCATAACTAGTGATTCTTATGGTTATTGTTTTTTTGGGAACCCTTTTCGGGAATCGATACCCAAAAAGGCTAAAATTTTTTGGAAATCGATTTTGGAAACCGATTTCCTTTTAAAACAAAAAAATAAGCCCTTCGGAAACACCGTGTTGTAATCGGATACAATTTTGATAATTTAAATTTAAACCCTATTTTTTCATTTGTCAATAACTTTATAAATAAAATTAAAAGTTTCACTTTTATTCGGACTTTCCAAAGTCTTCCTTATGCCTAATAAAAATAAAGAAAGAACCGTTTATTCAAATAGAATGTTCGGCTCTTTCAACAAATTTATTAATTAGAAAGGATTAAATTATATCAAGAATATAAAGTCCCATGACATTTGTCAAGAAAAATTTGATTGGGACATAGGGACAGGTTTATTGTCCCGCTTTATTTCAAGACAACTTTCCTTGTCTCAAGCTGGGACATGGTGCCTGTGTCCCAGCGATCACACCTCGGCAGAGTGTGTAATGGATGGTTAAATTCTCGTCAACAATTAACAGATCGGCATCTTTTCCGACCGCGATACTGCCTTTTCTATCAAAAATCCCGATTTGTTTAGCGGGATTGATCGAAGCCATTTGGATGATATCAGAGAGCGTGACACCCTCCAACGCCAACATATTTTGAGCCCCTTTATCCATTTTAAGAATACTTCCGGCCAGTGTGCCATCTTCCAGAAAAGCACGATCCTCCGTCACGGTGACCGGTTGGCCGCCAAGATCATATTCACCGGTTGTGAGCCCTTTCGCGCGTATGGAATCTGTGATCATGATAATCCGTTCACTACCCATATTATTAACGATTAATTGCATCATTTCTGGAGAAACATGGATACCGTCGGTAATTAACTCCCCTTTAAGTTCCTTTAACTGAAAGGCCGCACCGACAACCCCAATATCACGATGATGAAT
This sequence comes from Pullulanibacillus pueri, assembly GCF_014639255.1. Lineage (GTDB taxonomy): Bacteria > Bacillota > Bacilli > Bacillales > Sporolactobacillaceae > Pullulanibacillus > Pullulanibacillus pueri. The sequence continues at coordinate 20,295 of NZ_BMFV01000015.1, read as the reverse complement.
CCCCACCATTGCATTGCATAAATGGGTCACTTGGCGAACGCCTTGTGAGACTGCTAGCTTCATCCCGATAAAGTCCGTTCCTGTATGACCTGCTGACACATTGACTCCCTGTTCCGCTAAAGTACGAATAAATTCTCCATCAGCATCATGCTCAGGTGCCAGAGTAATCGTTTTGATGGCATGTCCAGATAACTTTTGCCACTTTTGAAATAGAGCAAGATCAGGTTCAATTATATACTGTTGAGGCTGCGCTCCTGCTTTACTTTTCTCCACAAACGGCCCTTCTAAATGCACACCCACGATTTCTGCTTGGCCTTCTTTATTTTGATAAGCTGCGACAGTCTTTAAAGCGGCCTCAATGGCTTCAGGTGATTGTGTCATCGTTGTGGCTAAGAAACTTGTTGTTCCCTCGTGTGGCAAAAATGTTGCCATTGTTTCTAGTGCTGTTTCTGTGGCATCCATGACATCTGCACCATTGGCACCGTGGATGTGGCCATCAATAAATCCCGGAATAACATTGAGACCAGAGCCATTGATCACCTCTCTTTCTTCAGAAGAATTGATCTTCTGATCTTCTGCGTATATCTCGGCAATCTTTCCCTCTTGAAGAAGAATGGAGCCATTTCTTATGATTCCCTTTTCTGTATAAAGCGTCGTATTTGTGATCAATAGTGGTTTCGACATTTTCAAATCCCCTTCCGTACCTGCCTCTTGGTCCCTCTAACAATGATCAAAAACGATTAAAAATTCTCAATCGATTATCATAAATCAAACATATCACTATGATTTTGAAACTGCAATCCTATTATCCATTTGAGACATCACTGTTCTCCAAGGACTATAGTAAATAAATAGAAGGGAAGAACTTTAAGGTTTAAGCTTAATTAAGGTCATAGACAGAATCCGCTGTCTCGTCAATGCTCATACAAACGGAATATGACATGGCCATGCACTACTTTTTCCCCACTTTGTTTGACCGCTTCAATCTCAAAATTCAAATCCGTTCCTTGGGAATCTACCAACTTTGCTTTTAACGTTAACACATCGTCTAAAAAAACCATTCCTGAAAAGCGGTTAACAAAACGGTGTACAAAGCCCTCCTCGTAATACGGCGTAAATAATTGACTGATATGACCCATCGTCCACATGCCATGCGCAATGATTTTAGGGAGACCAGCCTTTTTAGCCTCACTATCAATGGTATGAATAGGGTTAAAATCTCCAGAGGCGCCTGCATATTTAATCAGGTCCATTCGTGAAACAGGAGCCAAAAGAATTTCAGATAATAATTCCCCAGTACGGACTTGTCGTATAGTGTTCATATTATCTCCCTCTCCGAACAGCTTCTGAAAGAATAATGACACTTTTTGCTGTAAAAACTTCCTGACCTGATGCGGTTTCCCCAATGTATTTAATCGTTAGAAAGCCTAATATGCCTGAACGCGCTTGTTTTTCTTCGTAGCTTTCAACTTCGCAATAACAATAGAGTGATTCTCCTACCATGAGCGGTCGCGTATATGTAAACTGCTGTTCTCCATGGATCAAACCTGCTTTTGGTAAGTCGAGTCCTTCGATCTTTCCATAATCAAAGACACGTGGAAAGGTTGGGGGTGCAATATTCTTTTTATATCGCGAGTGTTTCCCGTAGTCCTTTTCAATATATAGTGGATGCGGATCACCTATTGCCTCAGCAAATCGTTTTACAGCCCCCCTCTCAACCACGTTACACACCCGTTCTGAGCGTTTACCAATTGTTCTTTTAACCATGGCCACTCCCCCATTTGAGTAAAATACAAAAGACTTGAAGACTCTCTTTTAGTTTTTAGGACCTCCAGCGACATACAAAACTTGCCCATTCACAAAAGAGGATTCATCCATTGCAAAAAACAAGACAGCATTGGCAATGTCCTCAGGCTGACCTGACCGACCCACAGGGATTTGACTCACACTGTACTTTACTAGATCGCCAAAAGATAACCCCATTCGCTCCGCTGTCGCTTTTGTCATGTCGGTTTCGATAAATCCTGGAGCAACGGCGTTCACAGTGATCCCAAACGCCCCCAATTCAATAGCCAATGTTTTCGTGAATCCCTGTAAACCTGCTTTAGCCGTCGAGTAATTTGCCTGCCCTCGATTTCCTAAAGCTGAGGTTGAGGATATGTTTATGATTCGACCAAAATGATGCTTCACCATATATTTTTGAATTGCTCGCGAACAATTAAAAGTCCCTTTAAGATGAACATTCATTACGGTATCCCAATCACTGTCACTCATTTTAAAGAGTATGTTATCACGTAGAACTCCCGCGTTATTAACGAGAATATCAATCTTCCCAAATAATTCGGCAACCTGATCAACCACTTCGTTGACTTTCTCAGGGTTTGAAATATCCGCAGCAAATCCACGTACTTCATGCCCTTTCTCTTTAAGCTCATTCACTGTTATAGAGAGACTCTCTTCCTCAATATCAACCAAACACACCCTTGCCTCTTCTTCAGCAAATGCTGTACTCACACTTTTCCCAATTCCTCTGCCCGCCCCTGTCACAAAGACGACTTTTCCGCTAAATCTTTTCATGAAGGCTTCCCTCCTCGAGTGGGGTTCTTATTTTAATTTAAGAATGTATTTTAATATTCTATTACTTAACCACAGTCCTTTGGTAACCGCTTTCATTTTATGATGAAGATCAGATTCCCATTCCTTTTGGTTCTATCCCTTCACTTTTTTTGTACTAAGAGTGTCTCCTTAAACACATAATAACAAAACATTCTACGATATGTTATAAATTTGTCACTAGTCATAGCAGGTGAAATTATACTATGATTTACCTATATAGATATGAAACGATAGCTTAGAGTAATACATAAGACAAGGGGATCAGGTGATGAGAGAAAAGAGGACGCGATCATTCGGTCCGAAAATGAAAACAGCGTTATTCTTATTGGCCGTCATCATTCTTTTGTCCTTTGCATCATTAAGCATTGGAAAACAAAAAACAACTCCAACGAATGGCCAAACAAATGCAAATGTTCATTGGGTTGGCACCTGGTCTGCGAGTCAACAAATGTCACGCCCCGCTTCTTTTTCACGGGTCGGGTTTGCTCAACAGACCGTCCGATTGATAATCCACCCCCACATCGATGGAAAGGTTTTACGTATCAAATTATCGAATACTTTCGGAAAAGATGCAGTGACCTTTGGTCAAGTCCGCGTTGCCCTTTCGAGCCATGGGGCAAGTATTATTCATGGGACAAGCCAACTAGTGACCTTCAACGGACATGCTTCTGTTACCTTGCCACGAGGAACAGAAATGTTAAGTGATCCCATCGCGTTCACGGTCTCAAGTGAATGCGATTTAGCCGTAAGTCTCTATCTACCCGAAGCTAGTGGACCCACAACATGGCATGCGATGTCCAATCAATTAACTTATATTTCAACCACTGGCAACCATACAAATAATACGACAGGGTCTGCATTCAAAACAAAAGTCTTTGGGTGGTATTGGCTAAGTTCCGTTGAAGTTCAAGCAAAACCTTCTACTCAAGGCGCTATTGTTACTCTTGGGGATTCCATCACGGACGGTTATCGATCCACCCCAAACATGAATCACCGTTGGCCAGACTTTTTAGCTGAACGTCTTAACCGTGCCTATCCTGGACAACCATTTTCTGTATTAAATGCAGGCATTTCAGGCAATAGGATTCTTCGAAGTTCTACATCCCATGGAGTCGATGCCATCGATCGTTTAAATCGGGATGTCCTCTCGCAAGCGGGAGTGACTGATGTGATTCTTCTTGAGGGTATTAACGACATTGGTAAACAGCCTCATACCTATGATGCCAATAAAATTATTGCCGGTATGAAAACGATTATTAAAAAAGTGCATGCCCAAGGACTTCGTATCTACGGCGGAACTTTAACACCTTTTCAAGGGAAAATAGGCGGTTATTATACGCCTCAAGGTGAAGTAACTCGTGAGACCGTCAATCACTGGATCCGAACCAGTAAAGCTTTTGATGGTGTGATTGATTTCGATAAAGCATTACGCGATCCCAATAACCCTCATAGACTACGGCCAAAATATGATTCTGGTGATCACCTTCACCCTAATGATGCCGGCTATCAAGCCATGGCCAACGCTGTTCATTTATCGATGTTGATAGGAAAGCACTAAGCTTATTAAAAAGGGCTCCTACTTTATAGGAACCCTTTTTATTCTTTTCTTCAACATGAAACGGCTAATAATCAGTTAAGCCTCAGTACCGGTAGTAGCTACTTCCAGTGGCATCTCATTTTCAATGTTGTTTTCATTCTTAATTAAATTGTAAGTCACACACATCGGTTTATTGTTATGAGGGTCGCGCCCAATTAAAGCATCAATCTGAAACACTTCTTTAAGCACCTCGTGATCTATAACCTCTTCATTCGTTCCCGCCTTCACAATTTGCCCTGCTTTCAAAGCAATAATATAGTCAGCAAACCGCGCTGCATGGTTTAAATCATGCAGGACCATCACGATCGTGCGTCCTTGTTCCTTATTTAAACTTTCCAAGAGCTCTAATACTTCAAGTTGATGGGCCATATCCAAATAAGTGGTCGGTTCATCAAGGAAAATAATCTCTGTTTCTTGTGCCAAAGCCATCGCGATCCATACCCTTTGGCGCTGGCCTCCCGACAAGGCGTCAACGGAATGGTATTTCAAATCTTCAATCCCCGTTTTTTCAAGCGCCCAATTAATCACGTCATGATCTTTTTTCGTCAAACGTCCAAATCCCTTTTGGTAGGGAAAGCGTCCGTACGACACCAGTTCTCCAACGGTTAATCCTGGTGTCCCTTCTGGACTTTGAGGAAGAATCGCCATCTTTTGCGCGAGCCCCTTAGTATTTTCTTTCGTTATACTTTCACCGTCAAGAATAACCGCTCCGGATAGATGGGGGATTACACGGGTCATGGCTTTCAGTAGCGTTGATTTTCCACAACCATTTGAACCAATAATAGCCGTGATACTATGATCAGGAATCTCAATCGTCAAGTCTTCAACAATCAAACGCTCACCGTAGCCAATATGTAGCTTATCTGTATATAGGCGGACCATAATCATGCCTCCTACAAAATTTTTAAAAAATTTATATTGATAATGATTCTCATTGTCGTTACAATGTAATTATAGAGAACTTCGCTTTTACTTGTCAATACATTTCTAAATCCTTTAACAAATGATCCTTATTAAAATAAAGGAGTGACAGATATGAGAGAATGTTTTGATGTCACGATTATCGGTGGGGGTCCTGCTGGTTTATTTTCAGCTTTTTATAGCGGTCTTAGAGAAATGAAGACGAAAATCATTGAATACCATCCCTATCTCGGTGGTAAAATTCATATTTATCCTGAAAATGTCATTTGGGATGTTGGTGGGCTGAAGCCGGTCACGGGGGCACAATTAATTGAACAGGTGATCGATCAAGGCTTAACCTTTAATCCTGAGGTCGTGCTCAATGAGAAAGTAACAGCGATCACCCGAGATGAGGAAAAGGGGTTGTTTATTCTAAAAGCAGCCTCCGGACAAGAACATTACTCTAAGAGTGTGATTATCGCTGTCGGTGGTGGCATCATTAATCCACAAAAATTGACGATTAAAGGCGCTGAACGTTTTGAAGTCTCCAATTTACATTACACCGTCACTTCCCTCACTTCCTTTAAGGATAAAGTGGTTGTCATTTCAGGTGGAGGGAATTCCGCGATTGACTGGGCCAATGCTTTGGAACCTATAGCTAAAAAGGTTTATCTTACTTATAGAAAAGAACAATTAAAGGGGCATGAAGCAGAGATTAGGAAATTAATAGAGAGCTCAGTTGAATGTTGCTTCCAAACGTCGATTACTAAGTTAATGGCAAGCCAAAATCGGGTGGCTATTGAACGGATTGAACTGACCAAACATGACACAGGAGAGATTCTCGAGCTCCCTGTTGACGATGTGATTATCAATCATGGCTATGAACGCGACACCTCTTTACTCGAAAATAGCCCATTAGACATCGCATTAAAAGATCACTATTTTATTAGCGGATCATCAATGAGCGAATCGTCTATCCCTGGCATTTTTGCTGCAGGGGACATTTTACATCATGACGGCAAACTTCATTTAATTGCAGGAGCCTTTCAAGATGCAGCCAATGCCGTCAACAGGGCGAAGCAATTTATAGAACCTGCCTCACACCCTACTGCTATGGTTTCTTCACATAATGAGCGGTTTAAAGGACTTAACCAGACTCTCGTTCACCACCATTAACAACCTGAAATAAAGAGGTTGAGACAGAAGTATTTCACTCAAAGAAAAATCCGAACATTCTTTTTTGAATGAACGGATTTTTCTTTATTCTTAGCATGGGGCGAAGCGCTCTGTCAAAATACTTCGCTTTCCTCATGCCCACACGATGTGGGTAGGGTCGACGTTCGACGCACAGGAAGTGCTAGCTTCGGCGTTGTCACACGGACGTGACGGGTTTAGTCGAAGTTCCTTAATGACGTGGCGCTTTTAGTCGATCGTCCTTAGTTGGCCTCAGCTAACTTGGGAATGGATAATTTGGTTTCCCAAGTATTTATGAATAAAAATCCCCTGTTTCTGCGTCTACTCGTACCGCTTCGTCGTCAGCTTTCTCGGAACAACTCGAAGTTTATTCGAGAAGTAACGCTGTTTGCTATTCCCGAAGGAGTCTCCGTATTTTGACTACGCTCTCTTTTTCCTTGAACTTGCATTGTTCGGTATTTGTATTCATTATTTTGTTTTGTCCCAGCCTCTTTTCTGCGCTAAACACATGTCAGGAGTACTTTCCTTTTTTCTTAAACGGTTTAGACCCCTCGCTTATTGCCCCACACTAAGGTATGGATCTGCGGAAGAATCCGGACATCATTCATTTTAGGATCAACCATGGCCTTGTCAATGAGCCACTCATAGCGTGTCATCAGTTGCTTTGTCAGCGCTTCTTGATTTGTTGTCGTTGTATCAGCGTTTCCTACCTGTAGGAAAAAGGGAATTCCCTTATAACGCTCATGGACAGCAACAGCATAATCGAAGTCCGCTTCATCAAAAATCACCACTTTTAAGCTCGCATTTCCAATTGGCAAAAGTTGTTCAATGATTGAATCAAGTACAGAGAAATGAGTCTTCATGCCGGAGCTTGGCGGTTTTGGAGAAAGCGTAAGATCATCAATGGCCGTCATCCATGGCTGCCATCGAGACCCTTGCGTCTCTAGTGCCGTTTTAATCCCTTTGGTCTTAAATAATTGCACTAAATCTGCAACTGCGGCAAGTAATGCTGGGTTTCCACCGGAAATGGTAACATGATCAAAGCAATCTCCTCCAAGAGCCACGAGCTCCTCCCAAATGGCCTCCGGCGTCAGTTGTCTAATGTCTTGCTTGGCAGAACCATCCCAAGTAAAAGCTGAATCACACCATGAGCAGCGGTAATCGCATCCCGCCGTTCTTACAAACATCGTTTTTCTGCCGATGACCATCCCCTCGCCTTGGATGGTCGGTCCGAATATCTCTAGGACTGGAAGTTTACTCATCGATCATCCACTCCCTTCTGACCTCAGCGAAGCTCGTCGGGGTTTCATAGAGCTGAACACATTCGAGTCGCAAGCCTTGTTCACTGTTTGTCCGTGCCATTATGGCGGCATTCATCTTCTCGTAAAGCCAGACAACCATATTTTCGGCCGTCGTATTCATGTTTGGCAAGGTCTCATTTAAATAACGGTGATCGAGATAAGGTTCAATGTCTTGTTTCCAGATCTGCTTAATCTCTCCAAAATCAATCACCAAACCCACATGATCAACAAACCCACTCACTCCAAAAATCACGCGATACGTGTGACCGTGAAGATTCTTACATTTCCCTTCATAACAATGGAGATGATGACTGGCATCAAATGTGAATTGCTTACTGACGAGCACGCGTTTATTATGATATTTTAATTCATTCCTCTGAATATCCTGGTCGATTTTCTGTAAATGATCAACGATTCTAAACTTATTTATCATGGATATGACTTCCTTCACGGCCCTGCAAATATGCCTGAAGGCCATTATTACGGAGCTCACAAGCCGGACAGGTGCCACAGCCATCGCCGATGACGCCGTTATAACACGTTAACGTTTTCTCCCTTACAAACGCTAAAGCCCCTAATTCATCAGCGAGTTGCCATGTTTCTGCTTTATTGATCCACATCAGTGGTGTATGAATAACAAATTGACTATCCATTGACAGATTCAGAGAAACATTGAGAGATTTTACAAACATATCACGACAATCCGGGTATCCACTAAAGTCTGTTTCACAAACGCCGGTAATAATGTGTTTGGCTCCCACTTGGCTTGCTAAAATCCCTGCAAAAGAAAGGAAAATAAGATTCCTACCTGGAACAAAGGTCGACGGTAACTCCCCTTCCCCACCTGCTTGAACCGCAATGTCATCACGGGTTAACGCACTTGGGGCTAACTGATTTAATAGCGACATATCCAATATATGATGTTGAACACCTAATTCCTCAGTAATCTCACGGGCACAATCAATTTCTAATCTGTGGCGCTGATTATAATCAAACGTCACCGCCTCAACCGATTTAAAACGCTCTAATGCCCAAAATAAACATGTGGTGCTATCCTGCCCACCACTAAATACGACGATCGCTTTTTCGTCTTTCAACATATGTACATACTCCTTTAAAATAGAAAAATCGGCACCTAAAGAAGATACCGATCATCCTTAGTTTTTTTTACGAGGGTGGCTAAAACCTCTATAAACTTTTCCTGTTTATGACTCTATTGTAGCAAATCTATGCTCAGAGTAAAGTGGTAAACTTTGTCCAACCTTACTCCTATATACTATCAATAGGCACGTTGCCTTTTGAGATTCCTTCTAATCGTTAAGGTCACTTTCTGTGCGATAAACCCTATAAGGAGCAGTACGACAAGGATTAACGTGACCGTGGCCCCTGGAGGCGTCCCAATCATGTATGATGAAACAAGACCAGAATAGATACTAAAGGCCGCAATCACAACAGCCACGACAAAAACCATTTTAAACCCTTTTGCCAGTCTTATCGCAAAGGCCGCAGGGAGCACGATCAGTGCCGATACTAATAACACACCGACTGTCGGAATCATGACAGAAACACAGAGTCCCGTCATAATGCTAAAGGATAAGGAGAGAAGATTAGTGCGGATTCCACTGGTATAGGCTGTTTCTTCATCGAAGGTTAATAAATAGAGCGGTCTTCTCAAACAGAAGAAGTAGAGCAAGAAAAGCACCGTCACGCCTAACATGATATACACTTGACTATTACTGATGGTCACAAGGGATCCGAACAAATATTGATCAATATTGGCCGTCATCCCACCCTCGGTGATACTCAAAAGGAATAAAGCAAAGGATAATCCCGCAGCCATCAAGATGGCCACCGCTACCTCTGAATAGGTTTTATATCCTCTACGCATGTATTCAATCCCTATGGCCCCGATAATGACTACAATCATGCTCGAAAAGGCAATAGGCGTATTAAGGAAGAAGCCGATCGCAACACCTGCAAGGGAAATATGTGATAAGGTATCTGCCATGATGGCTTGTCTTCTTAACACAAGAAAAACGCCAAGCAATGGCGCAATGATCGCAATTAGTCCCCCAGCCCAAAACGCGCGTTGCATGAATGCAAGGTCAAACATCTCCATCCGCCGCTTCCTCCTTTTTCTAAATGAATCGTCTTATCTAACTGTGCACCCACTTCATCATGATCATGGGTCACCATCACAACGGAACGGTGATGTTCTCTCACTTGATGGGCCATAAAATCATAGAATCCCATGCGGCTTTCATAATCCATACCGGTTGCAGGTTCATCTAAAACCAATAAATCAGACTCTGTAGCTAGCGCCCGGGCAATACATACTTTTTGCTTTTGACCTCCCGATAGTGCACCAATCTTATGATGTCGATACTCCCACATATCCACCATTTTCAAGGCACTTTCTATCTTTTCATGGTCCTCTGCTTTTAATCTTTTAAACCATCTCCCCCTTGGATAGCGTCCTGACTGTACAAGTTCTAACACAGTACTCGGGAATCCGACATTAAAAGAAGCGACCTGTTGCGGAACATAGGCTACAGATAAACGTTTCCCTTGAGCATTGACAGGGCTCAGCGCAACCTTTCCCTCCCAAGGTTTTAATAACCCTAGCATAATCTTAAGTAAAGTTGACTTTGATGCACCATTGGGTCCCGTAATTCCCACGAATTCGCCGCTTTCAATTTCCAAAGAAACGCCATTTAATGTTGGGGCATCTGTATAGCCAAAAACAACCTGATCTAAGGTCACTAATTGCATAACGACTTTCTCCTTCCTATTCATAACCAAAGGTGACTCTCATCAAATATCAGAGTCACCCTCCTTGTTCTTTCTGCTTTATTTCAAAAGTGATTGTTTAAGAGCATCTAAGTTTCGTTTCATCATTTCAATATAATCTAAACCTTGCTCTTGTTCTTTTTTAGTTAACCCTTCAAGCGGACTTAGCACGACAGCCTTTGCCCCAACTTCATCTGCCAATGCTTGTGCAACCTTTGGTGAGGCCACTTCTTCAAAGTAAATAATGTTAATCTTATTCTTCTGGGCAAATGTTTTCAACTCTGCCAACCGTTTCGCGCTCGGCTCTTGATCTGGTTCTAACCCCGCGATAGGCACCTGATTAAGTCCATACTCTTTGGCTAGATAACCAAAAGCAGCATGTTGAGTAATGATATCTTTTTTTGGCGCATCTGCCAAGGTAGTTCTAAATAAATCATCTAATTGTTGCAATTGCTTGAGATAGTCTTCACTATTTTTCTCGTAAAAGGCTTTATTATCAGGATCCTTTTTAACAATGGCTTGGGTAATCGTTTCGACTTCTTTCTCAGCAAGTACAGGATCCAACCATACGTGAGGATCAAGGTTAGAGCCTTCTTCCTCCTCAGCACTTTTCATCAGATCAATGCCTTTACTTGCTTGCACAAACTCGACATGACTTACTGATTTTTGCACATTAGGTGCCCAAGTTTCCATCTCTGGGCTATTATACACAAGTAAATCCGATTTTTGAATATGTTCGATATCCTTTGGAGAAGGATCCCAATCATGAGGCTCAACAGTCGCTGGTATTAACAAATCGACTTGAGCCTTATCCTTTACAATCTGCTTTGTAAACTCATACATTGGATAAAAGGTGGTCGCAATATGGAGCTTATGCGAAGCTTGTGAAGCGCCTGAATCAGCAGTCCCCTTACTGTCCTGCTTATCCTGACTCTCATCCTTCCCACAACCCACCAATGCTATAAGACATCCGATCACGGCCAAAATAAAAATTGCTTTAACGCGTTTACTCATTTTCTAACTCCCTTTTAATGCATTCTCTCTTTGTACATGCTGCATCATGCTTTAAACAAAAAGATTACGATTTGTTTTTCATTTTTTAATGAAGCTTTTTCATTTTTATGTCACGGGGACTCTGTCCAGTCTCAAGCTTTTCCCGCTTGAGTTTTCACTCTAGTACTTTACTTTTTCCTATACTCTATTTCTATTTCAGGATCAATAATGGTATTCATTACGATTTAAGAAAAAATCATAGAGAGACTTTTTTTAAAAAGATCACTATATAAAAGTAATAGTTACGATTTGTATTATAATCTATTTATCTATAGTACGCAAGGTAACCACTACCTAGAACAATATTCCATTCGTCTTATTTGAGGCTGTATTCGTTTTCCTATTCGCATTATATTGGATCAAAGGAAAGTCAATCTCTTCACTATCTACTCATTATCGTTCAAGCTTTAAAAGGACCCAAAAATTTCATTTGGGCCCTACAAGTATTTCAATGCACCGTTTCTAATTCTATGATCACTTTAAAGAGATCACCGTCAACTTCCATATCCATTTTTCCATCATGAAGATCGATAATCGACTTGGCGATGGCCAATCCTAGACCTGACCCTTCTGTATGACGGGATTCATCACCACGTTTAAAGCGTTCAAATAGTTCATCAATATCCTCACTCAATTCGAATTTGGACACATTTTTAAAGGAAATCACGACACGAGATCCTATCTCTTTTACTGCTATATAGACTCTCGTATTCTCAAGTGAATATTTTAAGATATTCCCAATTAAATTATCAAACACTCGCCATAATTTTTGACCATCCACAACTGCATAAATCGGGGGTTCTGGCTTTGAAATCCGAAAATGTAGGCTTGAAGCTTCAATAGTTTCATTATTTTCCGCTAAGGATTGCTGAAGGAGCTGAACAATATCCACCTTTTTCTTATCCAATTCAATATTGCCGCTCGCCATTTTCGATGCTTCAAATAGATCTTCAATGAGTACTTTTAGTCTTTTCGATTTGCGGTTAATAATTTCAATGTAATCTTCACGCTCTTCCTCTGTGATCCCCTCTGAATGTAAAAGCTCCGAATACGTAATGATCGAGGTCAAGGGTGTGCGTAGGTCATGACTCACATTTGTAATCAGTTCTGTCTTCAAACGTTCGCTCTTAGCTTGTTCTTTTTGTGAGGCAGTGACCCCATGTTTCATCGTATTAATATTCTTTGCTAACGCCCTTAATGGTGCCCAGCCTTTTTCAGACAGGTCGGGTTCATGATAGCCCTTCACTAAGTTATCCACATTTTTTGTAATTCTATTAAAAAAAGCAAGTCGCTTAATGAGAATCACTAACGCGGGAAATGTAATGAACATAAAAAGGAAGAAGTAAAAAAGTACAACCGCTGGCCCTCTACCATAACTCAAATTTTCAAAGACTATAGGGACGCCAAATCCGGTACAAAAGATAATGAACAGTAAGATAAAGATTTGAAGTCCTGTACTATTAAAGAACAGTCCCTCCCCTAATCCATTGATTATCTTAGAGATGAGTGTGTTTTCCCATTGGTCCCTTGGCTCTTTCACTTCCTTAAGTCGCTTCCATAATAAAATCGCCTGGACTAAAGTCAACGTTATAAAGAAGCCGTGGATAATTAATAATTTTAGATAACTCACAATGCTATATAAGGTTAAATGTAAGCTGACATAAAAATGATCTAAGGTGGAAAAGGTGAAACAGCCAATGATCACTAAGAAAAAAAGACTCACGTCCATCGGAAGACGCTTATAGGCCGTCTGCCATTTCACATTGATGATTTTTTGCAGTATACGCGTTCTAAACATCAAGAAGAGACTGATTAACAAGGCGATCACAGCACTACCGATAAATACGCTAAATAGGACCTGTTTATGTTTATAGGTTTTGTAATCCGTGTAAACCAAACTATCCTTTGGTAAATGCTGAGGGACCCCAATAAATCCCGTGTAAGTTCCATCATATTGATTCATCCCATCTACAGAGTCATCCAGTTCTCTAGATGACAAATATTCCCCGTATGCCGAAGGATATTGCCGCACAAATGCAAGCTTATGTTTCTTTAAATAATCATTGATAGAATCACTTTGAGACATCGTTGTATCCGTATAAAGCGTCCCTGTTTTAATATCTTTTAAAGCATATTGGAAAGAAGACTCCGACCTTTCGTAATAAGGTTTTTGTTTTCTCTTATTGTCAAAGTATTGCTCTATATTTTGCTGTTTCGTTTTTAAAAGCTTCTCTTTTATAGCATTTATAGCTGCCTCTGAAAGTTTGCCCTGCTCTGAACTGATTTGATGGGTGTCAATATAAGTCTTCACTTCCTCATCACTTACCGAGAGCTTCTCAAGGGCTTCTTCCTCTGTTGTTTGGTTCAATTCATAAACGCTTAAATAGTCGATATAACGATTAAGGGTGTTGAGGAATGCTTCAGATTTATAATAATCTTTTAAATAATAACCGCCTTGGTTCCAAAAAATCAGCCCGCCATTAATGCCAAAAGTAAAAAGGAAAAGAACCCCGACAAATAAAAGTCTATTTTTCAATTTTGTATCCAATCCCCCACACCACCTTTAAGTATCTTGGTTCTTTTGGATTGATTTCTATTTTTTCGCGAATTTTTCGAATATGTACGGCCACTGTGTTTTCGGCATTGTACCCAGGTTCCTTCCATACACGCTCGTAAATCTCATTAATCGAAAACACCCGACCAGCGTGGGTCATGAGTAGCTCCACAATTTTATATTCAAGTGGCGTTAATTTCACCGCTTCGCCATTAACAGCTACTGTCTTAGCCGCTTGATCTAAGGTCAATCCACCTAGGTCTATTAACTTTTCGCCACCATCATAAGTTCCAAAACTAACATATCTCCTCAGTTGTGATTTGACTCTAGCAATCAATTCTAATGGGTTAAAGGGCTTTGTGACATAATCATCAGCCCCGATTTGCAAACCGAGGATTTTATCAGTGTCCTCCGCTTTAGCACTCAAGATAATGATCGGAATATTTTTCTGTTCACGAATTTTAAAGGTCGTTGCAATCCCATCCAGCCGTGGCATCATCACATCTAAAATAATTAAATGAATGTCATGCTCATGGAGTTTTTCAATCGCTTCCACCCCATCTTGAGCTTTAATAACGGTGAGACCTTCATTTTTTAAATAAATTTCGATTGCATCGCGAATTTCTTTTTCATCATCCACGACTAAAACAACATGATTACTCATAGATAAAACTCCCATTTTCCTCCATTTCGCGCCGTAACGAACGCAGAGCATGGAATAATCGTGATTTTACCGTCCCTATTGGGCAGTCGATAGCAGCGGCAATTTCTCTTAGCTTTAAATCATAGTAAAAGCGCATCATAATAATCTCTCGATGTGAGTCTGGCAATTTCTTTAAAAGCTCTAATATTTCGCTCCTTGTTTCTCGGCGTACATAGAGATCGACCACCCGGGCTTTGCGATCCCTTTGCTCGGGTAAGCTTTCCAGCGAGCCTTTTTCTCGACGATAGCCGGCACTTCGCCAATAATCTCGACATAAATTGGTCGCCACATGATAGAGCCATGCGGGGATGTTTTCAGGCCATTTTCGATGTTGTAATTGGTCATAAAGTTTAAGAAAGGTCTCTTGAACAAAGTCCTCTGCCTTGATGCGATCACGTAATAACCGTTCAAGATAATGAAGTAGTGGTGTGCGATAGTGTTGTATATAAGTATCAAAGGGCTCTTGCTCTTGCGCTAACTCTTCCCTTACTAATACAGCTTCTGCCATAATAGGGTTCCTCCTGTCACAGTATATCAGATTCCACTGTCTCTTTGATTACTTTCATTGTAGACAGCAAATCTTAATATTCATGGGACACAAAACTTAAGAATTTCTTAAGTTTAGAAGAAAAATTCTTAAGGGAACGTCAAAAAAGCCGATCCTCATACGAAACGATCAGCTTAGGTTCATTCTATAAATTATTTTAATATTATGATACACTCATGATGAATCTCAAGAGAAAGGAGTACATATCAAATGGATCGAAAAAAGCCTAGTAAAAAAGTTCAAGAGAGCCCTATGACCTATAATGACTATGCTAAGATTGACGACGGGAATCGCTATGAACTAGCAAGCGGAACTTTAGAAATGCTTTCTGGGTCAAAGACCTCTCACCAATTGTTAAACCTTCATCTATCCCATTTATTGGTGGACTCTTGTGGAGAAGCATTTATTATTATCCCTTCACCCATTGATGTCATTTTCTCAGATAAGGACGTTCGCCAACCTGATCTCGTCGCTGTCCACCGGAGCCGAATCAATATTATTACCGACAAAGGCATCGAAGGAGCACCTGATTTGGTCATCGAGATTCTGTCTCCAAATTCTATTAAACGCGATCGTAGAGACAAGATGATGACTTATGCACAGTATAGAGTCCCAGAATATTGGCTTATCGACCCTCTTTCACGGGTTTTAGAACATTATCTGTTAAATGCTGATCATTATCTTCTTCATGACGTCTATGCCGATGACCAGCCTATTCAGTCAGAAAAACTTGCTTGTGCCAACTTTACAATGAACGCCCTTTGGGCAAGAATACCTCCTCTACCTAACCAATGACCACTCCTATAGGGAAATTTCTTCAGATATGGGAAGGCGCAATTAGATCTGTATCTTCTGGAATATAGCCAAGTTGTCGGCTTATCGAGACGAGCTGTCCTTTATGATGAAATTCATGTGTCAGCGTATGCGTATATAACCAGAGGGCAGTTAAGGCCTCTTCACCCTCTTTCCAAGGCACGGGTCCTGACAGTTCTTGATCCCATTTGCCTTTAAATGTATTTATGAAAGAGAAAACTAAGTCATCAACTTCAGTAAAAAGCTGACGCATGTCTTGGACAGTCCAGTCAGAGTCAGGGTTAACAATTGTCATCGCGCTTTTCATGGCAAAATGTCCGAGCCATACTTGATAGCAGGCCACCACATGAGCGTGAAGCTTTCGCATTGACCAGCCTCCGAAATTCTCCAGTTCTCGAATATAATCCTCATGATTTATTCGCTCACAATAAGCAAATAGGGCTTCTCTAGTTTGTCTGATCCACTCATATTGCTCTTTTAGTACTGTCATTCGGGCACCTCCAAAAATTCAAATCTTAAAGAAGAAGGTGACAGCGTCATTCACTGTCACCTGAAAATTTTAATTCATATCGCCCAAAGGCCGTTTCTCATTAAAGGTTCCCGCGTACCATCTGGAAGTTCTCCATCGATATCAAGTTCAGCAGAACCGATCATAAAATCAACATGATTGAGGCTATCATTGGCACCATGAGCGTCTAACTCTTCACGACTCATCTTAGCGCCACCCTCTAAAGTTGTCGGGTAAGCTTCACCGATTGCCAAGTGACAGGAAGCATTCTCATCAAACAACGTATTAAAGAACAATAAACCTGAGGCTGAAATCGGTGAATTATGGGGCACAAGCGCCACCTCACCTAAATAATGTGAGCCCTCATCCGTTTCCACCAAGTGTTTTAAAGTGTCTACACCACTGCTTGCTGTATAATCAACAATTTTGCCGTCTTTAAATGTAAGCTGAAGGTCCTCGATGAGTGTCCCACTATAATTGAGCGGCATTGTACTTGTTACTGTTCCATTCACACCGGTCTTCAGTGGGAGTGTATAGACCTCCTCAGTAGGTATATTGGCAATAAAGGAATCTCCTTTTTCATTAACAGATGAAGCATCTACCCACTTGGCCTTTTCATGGAACTCTATAGAAAGATCCGTTCCTGGCGCTTTGTAATGGAGCTTTTTATATTTTTTATTATTGAGATATGCTGCTTTTTCAGCCAAGTTTTTCTTATGTGCCTCCCAAGCGGCAACAGGATCATCTTGGTCGGCCCGAGTCATTTTAAAAATCGTTTCCCATAATTCAGCAATCGCTTCTTCTTGACCTAAATCAGGGAAAAGCTTTTCAGCCCATTCATCCGAAGGAACGGAAATCAATGACCAGCTGACTTTATCCTTCATCATATAGTCGCTGTAGGCTTTTAGCGCCTGACCGCGTACCTTGTTGTTTTTAGAAATTTTCTCTGGATCAATATCCTTAAGAAGTTCAGGGTTAGGAATATAGACACTCAGAAACGCTGCATTCTTTTTTGCCAGAGTTTCAAGCGAATGAGCTTCCCATTCTGGGAATTCTTCAAAGGACTCCTCTGGTGCATATAAAAAGCGCGTGCGGGTTAATTCATCGTCTTGCCATCTAAAGTGGACATGCTTCGCCCCCGCTTGATAGGCCTTTTTAGCAATTAATCGTACGAAAGAAACCGCCGAAATAGGAGCACTCACCACTAGTTCCTGGCCTTTTTGTATATTTACACCATTTTTTACCGCTAGCTCTGCATATTTTTCTAATTTTTCTTCAAATCCTGACATATGTATCCCTCCATTATCAGTCTTATTTTATCATTCAGACACTCGTTCGTCATGTGTTTCTGAGATTTCTTTAATTTTCCCCAAATTCATCCTCCGCTTTAGAAGATTTGAATTGTTAGCCTCTGATTATATTTATCCTTGTTTATGGGATTAAAGGATTTATAGATGTAACAGCCCTCTCTTCCCTTCAATGTGTGACTGTTTTCTTTAAGTCCAATATGTTAAACTATACTTTGAAAAAAATTTAAATTCGGAGACAACTTATGACTAATTACAAAATTTTATTTTTAGATATTGATGGAACAGTAATAAAACCTGATGATACAATTGAAGATTCTACGAAAGAAGCCATTAAACAAGTACAGGGGCAAGGAATTGAAGTCTTCCTCGCTACAGGAAGACCTTTACACGAAGTTTTACATATTGGTAAGGAGCTTGGTATTGATTCTTTTATTGGTTATAACGGTGCCTATGCCCTTTATAATAACAAGGAAGTTTTTAATCGCCCTATGGATGGACAGGTGATTAGAAAATTTATTGCCATTGCTAAAGAAAATGGTCATGAAATCGTATTGTATACGAATGGGAAAAATTTCGTCACCTCTAAGAAATCTCAAGTTGTAAAGCGGTTTGCAGAAAAATTTCATATAAAGAATTACGAAGTTTATACAGAGGAAAGCCTTGATGAAATCTTAGGACTGACGCTCATTAATATTAAGGAAAATGAAGTCTCACTCTATGCTGAAGACAACTTTCACTTTTCACAGGTCTACATTGAAGGTTATACCGATAGCTACGATGTGATTAGAGACAACGTTAATAAAGGCGTTGCAGTTCAAAAAGTCATTGACTTACTCAATATTTCACCGGAACAAGCCATTGCTTTTGGTGACGGAATGAACGATAAAGAAATGCTTAGCCTCGTTGGTGAAGGGTTCGCCATGGGGAATGGCCATCCTGACCTCTTCGCCTATGCTAAACATAAAACAACAGCTGTTACTGAATCTGGCATCTACAATGGCTTAAAATCTCTTGGATTAATAAAGTAAGCTTAGGACAACTAAAGTTACTCACTTACTATAAAGAAAAGATCACATCAAAGAGCAGGCTAAATCGCATAGTTTAGTCTGCTCATTTTTACCGATCTATATATTTTTATCAAAGATGTTTTAACACATAACAACAGTTGATTTAGACGAATGACACTATCATTATTCATTCTTTTAATAAGTATGTTGGAAAATACGGGAATAGGTTATTTTATTACATTAAGTTCCTTATGAATGTCATAATGAATTTAAAAATCCAGAATTTCCTCCAGCTTACTTGGATATAAACTTTCAGATAATAAGGCAAAAAAAAACGATTCGATAACCTACCCATTTTGTGAAATAACAGGAGATAGTATTGAAAGGAAGACTAAAGAGTGGAAAAAATTAAACGAACTGGAATCGTATTGTCCACTTTACTTGTTATAATCTTGCTTTTTTCTATTCTATATTATTCAATGTCTTTTTCAAAGGCTTTGGTTATTAGAAGAACTCTATTTTTAAACGGCCACCCGATCGGTGCGTTAACAACGTCAATACAAAATAAACCGAATACAACGGATAGTAGATATGGCTCTTGCTATGCTATCAATAATCCAAAAATTAGCGACGGTAGTGAAAATTCTATACCAGGTGTTTGTATGAAGAAAAACAAATTCGGCATGTATTATGATATTTCTATAGGGACTTTATAGCTATTTCTTCTTTTATCGGCGCGCGAGCTTAACGGCCATGTTCGGGGCTTGAGGCTTTCGCTGAGCGGCAGATCTCTGCGTCAGCTACACTCACTTGCACAGGACGTGCTGGCTTCTACGTTTGTCACAGGACGTGAACGCTTTTCGTCAGCGTTCCTTTATGCTCATCGAAACCCTCACGCTCTGAAGTTTCGCCCTTGCGGGCTTTTATTTTTTACATACAAAAAAACAGCCATCTCTGACTGTTTTTTCCTTTTGCCCGGCAACGTCCTACTCTCACAGGGAGCCTACAACATGATAAAACTCCTATTTGCTGGCTTGTCCCGAGAAAGCCCTCTTCGAAGCATAGCGAGTAGACGCAGGGACAGGAAGTGTCTTTTCGCCCCCAATTACCATCGGCGCACGAGCTTAACGACCGTATTCGGGGCTTGAGGCTTCCGCTGAGCGGCAGATCTCTGCGTCAGCTGCAGTCTCTCGATCCTCATGTACGGTGTACATTCCGGGTCTCGTTCCTTTGCTTCCTTGATCTCTTTGCTCTTCGAAACCCTCACGCTCTGAAGCTTTTGCCCTTGCGGGCTTTTTTTACACACAAAAAAACAGCCATCTCTGACTGTTTTTCCCTTTTGCCCGGCAACGTCCTACTCTCACAGGGGGAAGCCCCCAATTACCATCGGCGCTGAAGAGCT